>NZ_MAPV01000121.1 GCF_001700505.1 Streptomyces mutomycini | reverse complement strand
GGCCGGAGCCCGGGCAGTACGGGATCACCGGACACCGCAGCCGTGGGACGGGACGATCTTCGACACAGGCAGGGGGTACTCCATCGCGGCTCAGCCGGGGACCGCCACGCGGCGCCGCGTACCTCTCCCACGGCGTGAAGAGCCAGGATGCGCTGGTGCCGATCCCACCGGAACGAAACGGGTGGCGCAGGTGCTTTGGTGCGCGGATCTGTCGTGCAGGTGTGCGTGGATCTGCCGTGCGGCACGGATTGCCCAACGCCGGTGTGGTTGGAAATACCGAGCTGTGACCGGCTTCTCAGACAGGAATGATTGAGGCGCTGACGATGCATCGTCAATACTTTTAGCACCAAAATTTTCTGTTCTTTATTCGAAACTTTCGGAATCACGGTGAGCTGGACGGTGCGCTGACGGCGTCGTGGGTGCCGGATGCTCGTTCGGTACCAAGCGCTGTGCAACTCGACTATTGCCTGTGTGACGTGCGACGTTCCGCGGCATAGGTTTGCCCAAACGTTTCGGCTTCAGTAGCGATACATGCGAGAGGTATTGACGCCGTTCGCTGGCTCCCTATCATTCAGGGTGCTCGACACTCCGACCCTTATTCGATATTTCGAACACGTCGAGGGGCTTCATCGCACAGCAGGGCAACTCCGGGTCGCACCGACCGGACGCGGAGTCGCATGTCATGGTCTCGCCAAAATTTGGTCGTCGCCCTCTTCGACCGTGCCACCCGGGCGCTCGGCCGTCCAAGCCTCCACCCCTGGCGCCCATGCCGCCCGAAGGCTTCGGGCACCACCGGTCTTGCAGAAGGTCTCGAAGGACCGGCAAGTCAGAAGCGGTCTGCCGCAGTGCTCACGGGCCGCTGCACACCGCACCGCACCGACAGTCCGGACCGCCTCTTACGAGGCCGACCGGAACCGCCCACTCAAGGTTGAGGAAGTCCCATGCACAGAGGAAGTTTCAGCCGCAGGCATCCGTCTGCGTTACTCGCCGCAGCGGTTGCGGTCCTGGCCGCGTTGGCGGCGATGCTCGTCGCCACCCCGGCCCAGGCGGCCACCAGTGGCGCCTTACGTGGTGTTGGCTCGAACCGCTGTCTCGACGTTCCGGGTGCCGACCAGGCCAACGGCACCTACCTGCAGCTATACGACTGCTGGGGCGGGACCAACCAGCAGTGGACGCTGACGGACGGCCAGCAGTTGACCGTTTACGGCAACAAATGCCTGGATGTTCCGGATCACGCCACTGCCGCCGGCACCCGGGTGCAGATCTGGAGCTGCTCCGGCGCTGCGAACCAGCAGTGGCGGGTGAACTCCGACGGCACGGTCGTCGGCGTGGAGTCCGGGCTGTGCCTGGAAGCCGCGGGCGCCGGTACGGCCAACGGCACGGCGGTGCAGCTGTGGACGTGCAACGGCGGCAGCAACCAGAAGTGGACCGGTCTGACCGGGACGCCGCCGACGGACGGCGCATGTGCTCTCCCGTCGACGTACCGGTGGACGTCGACGGGCGTGCTGGCGCAGCCGGCGAACGGATGGGCCGCGGTGAAGGATTTCACCACCGTGACCCACAACGGCAAGCACCTGGTCTACGCGTCGAACGTGTCTGGATCGTCGTACGGCTCGATGATGTTCAGCCCCTTCACGAACTGGTCGGACATGGCGTCGGCCGGCCAGGCCGGTATGAGCCAGGCCGCGGTGGCGCCCACGCTGTTCTACTTCGCACCCAAGAACATCTGGGTGCTGGCGTACCAGTGGGGTGCGTCGCCCTTCGTCTACCGCACGTCGAGCGACCCCACCAACCCCAACGGCTGGTCGTCGCCGCAGCCGCTGTTCACCGGCAGCATCTCCGGCTCCGACACCGGCCCGATCGACCAGACCCTGATCGCCGACGGCCAGAACATGTACCTGTTCTTCGCCGGTGACAACGGCAAGATCTACCGGGCGAGCATGCCGATCGGGAACTTCCCGGGCAACTTCGGCTCGTCGTACACGACGATCATGAGCGACACCAAGGCCAACCTGTTCGAGGGCGTTCAGGTCTACAAGGTCCAGGGCCAGAACCAGTACCTCATGATCGTCGAGGCCATGGGCGCGAACGGGCGCTACTTCCGCTCCTTCACGGCCTCCAGCCTGAACGGGTCGTGGACCCCGCAGGCCGCCAGTGAGAGCAACCCCTTCGCGGGCAAGGCCAACAGCGGTGCCACTTGGACCAACGACATCAGCCACGGTGACCTGGTCCGCGACAACCCCGACCAGACCATGACCATCGACCCCTGCAACCTGCAGTTCCTTTACCAGGGCAAGGACCCCAACGCCGGCGGCGAATACAACCGACTGCCGTGGCGGCCGGGTGTCCTCTCCCTGCGGCGCTGACCTTCCCGATTCACGGTGACTGTGATGTGGCGCGTTCCCCAGGTGGGGCGAGCGGTTCACGGCGTGGGCCATTCCCCCTCCTGACCGAACGCACCGAGGAGTCCCGGCCGTGCGGCGGCCGGGGCTCCTCTCACATCCGGTGCGGTTGTCGCGGCTCGTGTACTCCGCCGGCGCCCATGACGCTCATTCGAGGAACAGGGCCGGCGTGAGACCCCCGGTCGCCCGTGGCCGGCGACGCTGTGGACACGAACGCCTGGGACGAGCGGTACAGGGCGTCGGAGCGTGTGTCGTCGGCCGAACCGAACCGGTGGGTGGTCCGGGAGACGTCCGGGCCGGCTCCTGGCAGGGCTCTGGACCTGGCCGCGGGGGGAGGGGCGCAACGCTCTGTGGCTGGCCGAACGAGGCTGGCGCGTGGACGCCGTCGACTTCTCGCCCGTCGCCGTCCGGCGCATCGCCGAAGCTGCTGCGGGGCGAGGGGCCGAGGTGCGTGCGGCAGTGGCCGACGTCACCCGGTACGCCCCCGAGGAGGGCGCCGACGACCTGGTGCTCATCTCCTGCCTCCAGCTTCCCCGGCAGGACATGACCGCAGTCCTCGACAGCGCCTGCCGGGCCGCCCGGCAGGGCGCCACCCTGCTCGTGGTCGGTCACGACGCCACCAACCTCGCGCATGGCACGGGCGGGCCGCTGGATCCGCGGGTGCTCTCCAGCGTGGAGCAGGTCAGAGCGGTGTGGGAGCCGTACGCCGACGTCGCCGTGGCCGAGGTCGCGCGGCGCCCGGTGGGGGGAGCCGAGGCCAGGGACACCGTGGTCCGTGCCATCCGCAGGTGACGGCTGCGCGGGTCCTGCCGCCCGCTCCGGCCCAGTCAGGGCCTCTTGTTTGGATCATGCTGGGCTCGCGAGCCCTGGCGCCGGACCCCTGATCCACCCTGATCCAGACGAAAGACCCTGGTTCCTCTCGGCGTTCGATGACGTGCCGGCGGGGTGGGGCAGGGCGCAGATGGCGTAGGGGACGTGCCGGCCACGTTCCGGGGCGATGATCTCGGCTCTCGTCGAGCCGCCGCGGTCGGGCGGCCGCCCACCTGCCGCCGGGGACACTGCCGACACCGATGATCTTCGACTCTGTTGCTCCTGGTGATGGGGGCGCGCCTTCTGCGTCCCGAAGGTGCGCGGAGGAGCGCCGCCGTCCCGGGGAGGCGGGCGGGCTGCAGGTGCGGGGGATCACGTAGGGCTCCATGTCGTGGCCGAACTCGGACATGGGGTGGCCTGCACGTCGATCTCGGTCAGCGCCCCGAGGGCTGGTCGACCAGCGCCCGGCGGACGCCCTGCTGCACCTGGTCGAACGGTGCTTCCCGTGTCGCGGTGCGGTCGTACGGCACGGTCTGCCTCCTCGTTTCTCGTGCGGCCGGGTATCGGTCAGGGCGTTTTCCCTGTGACGGTCACCACTCCTTGAAATATACCCCCGGGGGTAAGAGTGTTAGAGTCGGTGACATACCCCCTGGGGTAATTCTCGGTGAAAGGAGTATCGCGGTGTTCTTCGTTGACGTGATCGAGCTGGAGGGCCTCGGCAACCGCAGCTATCTCGCCGGCGGCGAGTCGGCGGCCGTGGCGGTGGACCCGCCCCGGGACATCGACCAGGTGCTGGCCGCGGCCGCGCGGCGGGGGGTGCGGATCTCCCACGTGGTGGAGACACACATCCACAACGACTACGTCACCGGCGGCCTGGAGCTGGCCCGTATCACGGGCGCCGTCTACCTGGTGCCGGCCGGTGCGCGCGTCTCGTTCGCCCGGACCCCGGTCGTCGACGGCGACACCGTCGACATCGACACCGATCTGAGCCTGACGGCCGTCGCGACGCCCGGTCACACGCCGCACCACACCGCTTACGTACTCGGTGAAGCCGGCCGGCCTGTTGCCGCGTTCACGGGCGGGTCCCTGCTCATCGGCACGGTCGGGCGGCCCGATCTCGTCGAGCCGCGGCTGACCGAGCAGTTGGCCCGCGCTCAGCACGCCTCGGCGCACCGTCTGGCCGACGCACTTCCGGACGACACGGCGGTCCTGCCCACGCACGGGTTCGGCAGCTTCTGTTCCTCGGCGCAGGCCGACGGGGATGCCACGACGATCGGGAAGGAGAAGGCCGCGAACACGGCACTGACCGCGGACGTGGACTCCTTCGTCGCCGAGCTGCTCGCGGGGCTCGAGGACGTCCCCGCCTACTACGCGCACATGGGTCCGGCCAACGCGGCCGGCCCCGCCCCTGTGGACCTCACCCCGCCGGCGGTCGCCGATCCGGAGGAGATCGCTGCGCGGCTCGCGGCGGGGGAGTGGGTCGTGGACCTGCGTAACCGGATCGCCTTCGCCGAGGGGCATGTGGCGGGTTCGTTCAACTTCGAGGCGGACGGCAAGCTCGCGACCTATCTGGCCTGGATGATTCCGTGGGCCAAGCCGGTCACCCTGCTCGCGGAGTCGGCCGAGCAACTGGCGGCGGCCCAGCGGGAGCTGGTCAGGGTCGGCATCGACCGCCCGGCCGCAGCCGCGACCGGCGGCCCGGCGGCCTGGACCCGTGGCGGCGAGAGCCCCGCTTCGTTCCCCCGTGCCACGTTCGCGGAACTCGCGGCGCGGGACAGGGACGGGGTTGTGGTGCTGGACGTGCGCCGTGATTCCGAGCGTGCTGAGGGCTGGATCGCCGGCTCGGTCCACATCCCGATCCACGAGATGCACGTCCGCCTCGGCGAGGTGCCGGACGGCACGGTCTGGGTGCACTGCGCGGGCGGCATGCGCGCGGCCATCGCCGCCTCTCTGCTGGACGCCGCCGGGCGGCAGGTCGTGGCCGTGGACGACGGCTTCGACGCCGCCTCCGGAGCAGGGCTGCCCGTCGTCACCGGCTGAGCCGGGCCCTGCCGACAGAACCGGGCGCCAGAAGTGGCGCACGTACGAGAGAAAGGCGAAGCCGACGATGTTCCTCTTCCGTAGGGGCGCCGCGCGTCTGTCCGTGGACGCGGCGCGCACACGCACCAGCGGTGACCGGCCCGAAGCCGTCCTGCTGGATGTGCGGGAAAAGTCCGAGTGGCGGGCCGGGCACACCCCGGGCGCCGTGCACGCCCCGCTGACGGGGCTGCTCGCGGGCGCGACCCTGCCCGCTTCCGCTCAGGGGCGTCCGCTCGTGGTGATCTGCCGCAGCGGGCATCGCTCGCAGCGGGCCGCGAAGCTCCTGGTCGAACGGGGTGCGGACGCGATCGACGTAAAGGGTGGCATGAACGCGTGGGCCGCCGCCGGATTCCCGGTCGTCGACGAGCGTGGGAACAGTGGCTCGATAGCGTGAGTACCCTGATCCTCGCTCTGGTCGCCGGGGCCGTCATCGGCCTGGCTCTCGGCGCTCTCGGTGGCGGTGGCAGCGTGCTGGCTGTCCCTGCCCTGATCTACCTGCTCGGGTTCTCCCCGGCGTCGGCTACCACCGCCAGCCTGATCATCGTCACCGCGACCTCCGCCACCGCCCTCTACGCCCACGCCCGGGACGGCAGCGTCGCCTGGAAGACCGGCGCCCTGTTCGCGGCAGCGGGCATCGTGCCCGCGTTCCTCGCCGGAGCCGCCGCCGGACACCTTCCGGCCGTGGTGCTCACCGGAGCCTTCTCGGTCGTCGCCGCCGTGGCGGCCCTGCGGATGCTGCGACCTGCGAGGTCCGAGCCGCCGGAGCGGATACGCCCCGCCAAGGTGGCCGGCGCCGGGGTCGGACTCGGTGCCGTGACGGGGTTTCTCGGCGTCGGCGGCGGCTTCCTCGCTGTTCCCGCCCTGGTGGGGGTCCTCGGCCTGCGGATGAAGCAGGCGGTGGGTACGAGCCTCCTGGTCATCACCGTGAACTCGCTGGCCGCGCTCACCGCGCGTACGGGAACGGGTGGGGACCTGCGCTGGGAGGTGATCGCCCCCTTCACCGGGGCGGCGATCCTCGGCGCCTGGGACGGCAAACGGCTCGCGTCGAAGATCACCGGGCAGACCCTGCAACGGATCTTCGCGTTCGTTCTGCTGGGCGTCGCGGCGCTGATGCTCATCGATGTCATCGTGTGAGCGGAGCCGCCGTCGCCGCCGGGCGGATCAGGCCAGGGAGAGGAACAGCTTCTCCAGCCGGCCGCGCATCTCGTCACGGTCCTCGGCTGAGCGGCTGCCGTCCTCCATCTCGGTCAGGCACTGCTGGAGCCCGGTGGCGATGATCGCGAACCCGGCCCGGTCCAGTGCCCGGGACGCGGCCGCCAGCTGCGTGACCACCTCCTCGCAGTCCCGCCCCTCCTCGATCATCCGGATCACCCCGGAGATCTGCCCCTGCGCCCTGCGCAGACGGTTCAGGACCGCCTTCAGCTCGGCTCCCGCCAGATCAAGCTCCATCATCACTCCTCATGAAATACCCCCAGGGGTAATGTACTCCCCTTTCCGGGGGCCCCGCCGAAAGAAAAGGATGACACCTGCCATGACCACACCCACCACCCTCGGCACCGGCGAAGCCCGCACCCGTCTGCACGAACTGACAGTGATCGACGTCCGCACACCGGGCGAGTACGCCGGCGGCCACCTGCCCGGCGCGCTGAACATCCCGCTGGACCAGATCCGCCGGGCGCTTCCCGATATCCGGCACGCCGCCGACCGCGGAGACGTCCTGGTGGTCTGCGCGTCCGGCGCACGGTCGGAGAACGCCTGCCGCATCCTTGCCGAGAGCAACATCGCCACCGCCACCCTCTCCGGCGGCACCGGTGCCTGGGCCGCCGAAGGGCATGACCTGCACCGCCCCCAGGGCGACACCCGTGCCACCTGGGGCATGGAGCGCCAGGTCCGCTTCACCGCCGGCACCGTCGTCCTCCTCGGCCTTCTCCTCGGCCTCCTCGTGCACCCCGCGTTCCAGATCCTCTCCGCGGGCATCGCCGCCGGACTTGTCTTCTCAGCCCTCACCAACACCTGCGGCATGGCCGCCATGCTCGCCAGGCTCCCCCACAATCGCCCCCGCAGCGCCGAACTCGACAGCACGCTGGCCCAACTCCGCAACCGCTGAACCAAGGAGAGGGCGGGGAGCCGGAGTGCCGGTTCCCCGCCCTCCGCGTTCCGCGGGCACATCGACCGAGCGGGTCAGCCGCGCGTCGACGGCTCCCGCGCCGAGGGCGCGCCGTCCGCTTCCTCGCCGGCCGTATCAGCACCAGAAGCCCTGCCGGCGCCGCCACAGCCGCCACGCCCAGGAGAACGAGCCGGTCGGACACGACGGCGCCGATGGCCGACAGGCGCTCCTCCATTGCGAACTCCGCGTCGGTACTGATCAGCGATGGCAGCGCTGACGTGCCGTCGAACAGCAGGAACGCCGCGCCGAGCGCGATGAAGAGCAGCCCACCGAGGGCCGAGGTGCCTGTGCAGGGAGATCCGTCTTCACCGCTCCCACGGTCGCTCAGTGGTGCGGCCACTCCAGGACACGCGATCCGGCGGGCAGCGTTGGCTCGCGCCACTCAGCCCCATCGGGGGCACCGAGGGAACGTTCCCTGTCCAGGCGGAGCAGCCGTGTCGATGACTGCCTGCAGGTCGAAGACGAGGGCCAGCCAGTACCGCCGTAGAACCGTGAGGTCATGGTAGATCTGCCGGGCGGTACGTCGCTCCCGCTCCATGTCGCCGTCGGAGTCCCGCACAGTCAGGAGGACTTGGTAGCGCTCGAACGGGACGCCTTTGTCTTCCTCGTACTCATGTTGCATCTCCAGCTCAAGCGTTGCGTTGCTCAGGCTCGCGATGTAGTCCAGGGGTCCGTTCACGGTTGGCCGCAGCCTCCCGCCACAGGCCAGCGCCACGTCCGCGACGAGGGCCTCCACCGGGTGGCCGGGGTGCATGAAGATTCCGTGGTGGGAGGTCACGGTTCAGCCCCCTCGGGTATTGGTGTCGTAGCCGTCGCCGGCCATGCGGGTGTTTTTCTCCGTGTTCGCGGCGGCTCCCGGAGTCAAGCCTACGAATTCCGTGGGTGCACCGGCGAGCCTGCCCGCGGTGAACCGTCGGGAAGCCTCGGTGGTCACGCGTCGAGGAATCTCGATCCGGCTCTGTTCAAGTTCCCCTCTCCTGGTTACGTTACCTCCAGTAACAGTTGGGGGGCCTGCCTGTCGGCGCGCCGCCCACCCCCGCCTCTGGAGGTCACCGTGACGCGTCCCCACACCCGTCGTCCGCACCGCCGGCGCACCTTCGGCGCGGCCGCCCTCATCGCCGCGGGCCTGACCGCAGGCGCGCTGCCCTCCGTCGCCGGCTCCGCCGGCGCGGCCGAGATCCCGCAGCAGGCGCGGGACGCCGCTTCGGAGGGGCTCAAGGAGGTGTTCTTCGTCGGGAACAACTGGGAGGGCACCGCCGACGTCATCAACTCCCGTGGCGACTACGCCAAGATCGGCCGGATCAACATGATCCCCGACAAGAAGGAGCGCCTGCGGGAGATCTACCTCAACCCCGTCAAGCTCGCCTTCTTCCTCGGTATCCGGCTCGGCCCGGGCGAGGGCCACGACCAGTACGTCGACGACATGTACACCACGAAGGACGGCAAGTCCGTCGTCGCCTCCCGGCCGAGTTTCGCCGACGTGGTCTCCATCGACGTGGAGAGCGGCAAGATCAACTGGCGGTTCCCGGTGTCCGGTTTCCGTTCCGACCACATGGCGGTCTCTCCCGACGGCACCCAGGCCGCCGTCTCCTCCTCCACATCCAACACCGTGCACGTCCTCGACATGGCTACGGGCAAGGAGGCAGGCAACTTCAAGACGGGCGACAAGCCGCACGAGAACGTGTACACGGACGGCGGCAAGTACCTCTGGAACATGGCCATCGGTGAGGTCAACACCGACATGGACGCGCCCTGGCAGGACTTCACCAAGGGCGACCGCCGCATCACCATCGCCGACGCGAAGACCCTCGAGGTCAAGAAGATCATCGACATGCGCGAGCGGCTCGACGCCTTCGGCCGCAAGGACCTGTCCGACGCGCTGCGCCCCGTCGCCTTCACGCCCGACGAGTCGAAGATGTACTTCCAGGTCTCCTTCTTCAACGGCTTCGTCGAGTACGACGTGCACAACGACAGGATCACCCGGGTGAAGACGCTGCCCAAGAACCCGGACACCAGCGACGAACGCACCACCTACGTCAACGACTCACGCCACCACGGCATGTCCATGAGCCCCCGGGGCGACAAGCTCTGCATCGCCGGGACCATGGACGACTACGTCACCGTCGTGAACCGGGAGACGCTGCAGGAGGGCCCGCTCGTCACCGCCTCCAAGCCGTACTGGGCCACCGTCAGCGGAGACGGCAAGCACTGCGTGGTGTCCGAGAGCGGCACCGACCAGGTGACGGCGATCGACTTCGCCACCGGTGAGAAGGTCATCTCGATCCCCGTCGGCGACCACCCGCAGCGGGTCCGCCTCGGCCACGTCCCCGCGGGCTGGACCGGCCCGACGACGGGCTGAGTCCGTCGGAGCCCGAGTCCCACGCCGCTCCGTCCCACCCGTCGGATCCGGTCCCGCCCCCGCCGCACCGGATCCGGCGGAACGAGCGCGTGTCCGCAGGCGCCGCGCCGGTCAGCGTCATGGCTGCCGTGATCTCCGGGTACGTGCGGGCCACCTCGGCGAGACGCCGGGCGGTGCCGCGCTGTCGCAGTACATCCCTGGGTAGACCTACAGGCCGATGACCGTATCGATCTCGGCGATACTCGCCCGGGCGTTCCCGATCACATCGGCCGGGCGCGCCGGCCGGAATCGACGCGCAGCCCGGCCCGGCCTACAGGGCGACGACGGCGCGGACCACAGTGCCCTCGGCGGAGCGCCGCACGGACGTGTCCACGGAGTACGCGTCGACCAGGGCGAGGCCGCGGCCGAACGCCGCATCCATGTCCGCCCCCTCGCAGCGTGGAGCCGGACGTGCCCGCCAGTGCCCGCCATCACGTACCGTGACGGTCAGCGATGCGTCGTCGGCCTCGAACAGCACCGCGAGGTCGGGGCTTCCGCTGTGCAGGACCGCGTTGGTCGCCAGTTCCGTGACGATCACGGTGAGCGCCTCCTCGGCCGTGTCGGACAGCTGCCGGCTGCGGGCCAGTGCCTGTGCAAGGCGACGCAGGAGGGGCACGGACCGCGGAGTGGCCGGCAGTACGATCACGGCCAGTGGCCGACCGGTGCGGGGCGACACCGTCTCGCGGGGCCGCTCGAGCCTCGGTGGCTCGTCAGTGCCGACGGAAGCCCCGAGGGGGCTCGGACAGATCACATTTCTCACGCGGGACTCCTGCCTGCGCAGCCGACCGGGTCGGCGCCGGGCCCCGCCGACCCGACGGGCTACAGGGCCTTACCGCATCCACGCTGCCCGTCGTCCGGGGCCGAGGCAATCCGGGCAGACTTAGTACGGATACCCAAACAACAGATGATGCGTCCGAGAACAAGGTGACGAGTCATGTCCAAGACCTCAGGAACAGTGCAGGAAGCCGAGGCGGCGCTGCGAAGGCGGCTCAGCGCCGCCCTCGACCCGGAAGGGCCGGGCCGCCCCGTACTGCTCCTGGTCGAGGGTGCTGCCGGCAGCGGCAAGAGCCGCCTGGTGGAGCGGCTTCGGGCGGCCGTGCCCGACACCGCACGCCGAGCGGGCCCCGGTGAGCCGCTGCCCGGCGAGGGGCCGGTCCTGCTCGTCGTCGAGGACGTGCACAGGGCGGCCGGCGACGACAGCGAGGCGCTGCGTGCCCTGCTGGCCGACCCGCCCGCGCACCTCGTGTGCGTCCTCAGCTACCGCCCCGAGGAACTCGCCGCACCGGGACTGGTCCTCGGGCCGGACACCGAGTTCCCTGCCGCTCTCGCGGTGGTACGGCACGTCGTCGGCCCGCTCGGTGTCACCGCCGTCCATCGGATGGCCGCCGACGCACTCGGCGCCGACCGCTGTACGGCCGGCCTGGCCGAGGCCCTTCACCGCGCCTCCGGTGGTATCGCCCAGACCGTCGCCGACCTGCTCGACCTGCTGGCCGCACGCGCCCCGGCCACTCGGGTGCCCCGCCCAGCCGATGTCGACCGGCTCGGCACACCGCCCCGGCTCGCGGCCCTCGTACTGCGGCGCACGGCCGCGGTGCCCCAGGAACACCGGCGGATCGTGCTCGCCGCGGCCGTCCTGGACGAGCCCGCGACCGCCGGGGAACTCGCCTCCGTGGCCGGGCTCACCGGGAGGGCAGGCCACGAGGCGCTGCTCGCCGCCCTGCGCCACGCCGCCCTCGAGGAACGCGGCGAGGGCCGGTACGGCTTCTCCGCACCCGCACCCGCCGCCACCGTCCGCCGCTGGATGCCCGGCCCCGTCCGCGAGGAGCTGCACCGACGGACCGCGCACCTGCTCGCCAGGCGCCAGCCGGTCCCCTGGGAACGCCTGGCCGGCCATCGCCGCGCCTGCGGCGACGACCGGGGCTGGCTGCACGCCGTGGAGCGTGCCGCCCGGGAACTCGAGGACGCCGGTGCGCAACAGCATGCCGTGCGTCTGCTGGAGGCGGCACTCGCGACCGGCCCCGTCCCCCCACACGCCCGCTCCCGGCTCGCCATGCTGCTCGCCCGAAGCGCCGTGGTGGGCCTGCGTTCCGACCAGACGCTGGACGTGTTGCGGCACATCGTGGCCGACACCGGTCTTCCCCCTGCCGTCCGCGGTGAGATCCGCCTGGACCTCGGCCTTCTGCAGTGCAACCAGATGGGCCAGGTCGTCGAGGGCCGGGCCGAGCTCGTCCGTGCGGTGGACGATCTGGCCGGCCGGCCGGTGCCACTGGCGCGGGCGATGTCGGCGCTCGCCATGCCCTACGGACCGGACGCGTCGTTCGCCGAGAACATCCTCTGGATCGAGCGGGCCGTGACGGTCGCCGACGAGTCGGGCGACCCCGTGGTCCAGGCCGCCGTCGCGGCCAACCAACTCAGCGTCCTGCTCAACAGCGGCGACCCGGCCGCCTGGCCGCTCATCGACCGCCTTCCACGGGACAGCGACCTCATCGGATGCCGGCAGCAGACCGCCCGCGGTCTGTGCAACGCGGCCGACGCGACGGTGTGGCTCGGCCACTACGAGAAGTCGCACGGCCTGCTGGACGAGGGCGTCGATCTCGCCGCCCGCAGCGGCGCCGCCTACGCCGAGCAGACCGGCCGGGGCTGCGCCCTCGTCCTCGACTGGGCGACCGGCCACTGGTCGGGGCTCGCCGAGCGGGCGCGGGCCTTCGTCGACGAGGCCGGCGACATGCCCTACCTCGCCTCCGACGCCCGAATGGTGCTCGGCCTGCTCGCCCTCGCGCGCGGGGAATGGGCCGACGCCGCCGACCACTTCACAGGACCGGGTGCGGCCGACCTCGACAGTGGCCCCGTACCGATCTCCGCGGCGGCATCCGGCGCCCTGATCAGACTCGCCCTCGCCCACGACGACATCGCCGGTGCCGCCTCCGAAGCAGCCGCCGCCTGGAAGCGACTGCACACCAAGGGAATCTGGGCCTGGGCCGCCGAACTCGCACCCTGGGCGGTCGAGGCGACCGTCCGGGCAGGAGCCGTGGACACCGCCCGGGACATGGTCGCCGAGTTCGCCGCCGGGCTGGAGGGCAAGGACACCCCGTCGGCCACCGCAGCCCTCGAATGGACCCAAGGCGTCCTCGCCGAACACACCGGGCGAACGGCCGAGGCTGCCGCCTGCTACGAGAGGAGCGCCGCCGCCTACACCGCGATGCCCCGGCCGTATCAAGCAGCCCTCACCGAAGTGGCCGCCGCCCGCTGCACTCTCGCCCTCGACGGCGACAGCGGCCCAGCTGCCGCCCTGCTCGCCGAGTGCGCCGCAGCCTTCGACACGCTCGGAGCCACGTGGGACGCCGCCCGCACCCGCTCCGAGCTGCGCAGTCACCAACCCGCGAAGGGACCCCGGGCTCCCGGTCGCCCCCGGTACGGCGACCTGCTCTCGCCGCGCGAGGCGGAGGTCGCCGAACTCGCCGCCGCCGGCATGACCAACCGGGAGATCGCCGCCACGCTCCATCTGTCTCCGCGCACCGTCGAGCAGCACGTCGCCCGGGCCATCCAGAAGAGCGGAGCCCGCTCCCGCCAGGGGCTCGAACAAGCACTCAGGACGGCCGCGGATTGATTAGGTATCCGTGAAGCGCCGCTTACGGACCGGCCCGGGACCCGCGGCGAGCCGGTCGTGTACGGCCTCGACGCCGGCCCGGTCTCCGGCGCACGGCCGCCCCCGGCCCGGGTGACGGCGTTCCCGTCGTGACCCGGGCCGGGGGCGGCCGAGTGCCGGCCACGGTCCCTTACGGGGCCTGCCAGCTGTGGGGGGCGTGGAAGAGGTCGGGGCGCCAGGCGGTGGTCGAGCCCGGGCAGTCGGGCTCGGTTCCGGGTGTGGTCCGGGGGGCACGGGCGAGGAAGAGGACCGTGAGGGCGGCGAGTTCCTCGGGTGTCACCGCACCCTTCTCGATGCGTATGCAGGCCGTGGACAGGGTGGTCATGGGGTGGGACCTCCGTCACTGAGGGGGGTTGCCGTGTTTGCGGGCGGGACGGTCGACGTGCTTGGTCCGCAGCATCGCCAGTGAGCTGATCAGCACCTCACGGGTCTGGGCGGGGTCGATGACGTCGTCCACCAGACCGCGCTCGGCCGCGTAGTACGGATGCATCAGCTCCGCCTTGTACGCCTTGACCAGTTCGGCGCGCTCCGCCTCGGGGTCCTCCGCTTCGGCGATCTGACGGCGGAAGATCACGTTGGCCGCGCCCTCCGCGCCCATCACGGCGATCTCGTTCGTAGGCCACGCGTAGGTGAGATCGGCGCCGATGGACTGGCTGTCCATGACGATGTACGCGCCGCCGTACGCCTTCCGGAGGATCAGCGATATGCGCGGCACGGTCGCGTCGCAGTACGCGTACAGCAGCTTGGCTCCGTGCCGGATGATGCCGCCGTGCTCCTGGTCGACACCCGGCAGGAACCCGGGCACGTCGAGCAGCGTCACGAGCGGGATGCTGAACGCGTCACACAGCTGCACGAACCGCGCGGCCTTCTCGCTCGCCTCGATGTCCAGGACACCGGCGAGGAACCGGGGCTGGTTGGCGACGATGCCCACCACCTGTCCGCCGAGCCTGGTCAGCGCGCAGATGATGTTGGGGGCCCAGCGTTCGTGGATCTCCAGGTACTCACCGTCGTCGACGATCTCCTCGATCACCTGCCGCATGTCGTACGGGCGGTTGCCGTCCACCGGGACCAGGTCGACGAGAGCGTCGCAGGGCCGGTCCGGCGGGTCTTCGACCGGCAGGGCGGGCGGTGTCTCCCGGTTGTTGCCCGGCAGGAGGGAGAGCAGATAGCGCACCTCCTCCAGGCAGGTCTCCTCGTCGTCGTAGGCGAAGTGACACACGCCGCTGGTCTCGGCGTGCACGTCTGCGCCCCCGAGGCCGTTCTGGGTGATCTCCTCACCCGTCACGGTTTTGACCACGTCCGGACCCGTGATGAACATCTGCGAGGTCTCCCGCACCATGAACACGAAGTCCGTCAGGGCGGGTGAGTAGGCCGCGCCGCCCGCGCAGGGGCCGAGCATCACGCTGATCTGGGGGATGACCCCGGACGCCTTGGTGTTGCGGCGGAAGATCCCGCCGTAGCCGGCCAGTGCCGTGACGCCTTCCTGGATACGGGCGCCCGCGCCGTCATTGAGCGATACGAGCGGGGCGCCCGCCGACATGGCCAGGTCCATTATCTTGTGGATCTTGGAGGCGTGGGCCTCGCCCAGCGCCCCGCCGAAGATGCGGAAGTCGTGCGCGTAGACGAAGACGCGGCGGCCCTTCACGGTGCCCCAGCCGGTGATGACTCCGTCCGTGTACGGCCGCTTGGCCTCCAGGCCGAACCCGGTCGCCCGGTGCCGGCGCAGGGGCTCCACCTCGTGGAACGAGTCCTCGTCGAGGAGCAGGCCGATCCGTTCCCGGGCGGTGAGCTTGCCCTTGGCCTTCTGCGCGGCGGTGGCCTTCTCGCTCGGGCCCGCGTGCACCCGCTCCCGGATCTCGGCCAGCTCCGCGACGTGGAACCGCATGTCTCCCCCTACCAGTAGTTGGCAGCCCCGGCAGCGTCGTCCGGTGGCGAGGCGTTTCGAGAGTCGTGCCGCAGGGTCAGTTGCTGAGCCGGCGCAGACCGTTGATCTGCAGAACGGCGAAGCCTCCGACAACGGCGGCCTGCATCAGGATCCAGACGGTGCCCACGGTGTTCGGATCGAACCAGCCGAAGACGGCAGTGGCTACGCTCGCGACCGCCCACAGCAGGTTGGCCTCGATGACCACCTTGGTGGGACCGGCGGCCGGTACCGGGCGGGTGGCCAGGACGGCCACGAGGATGCCGTACACGGTGAGGAAGGCACCGATGCCGCGCAGCAGCCCGGTGTCCAGGTCGAGCAGGTCACCGACGGGGCCGGCGGCGAGCAGGTAGATGAGGCCGTTCCCGGCGGTCACGGCGGCGTCGAGCGCGAGGAACATGCGCAGAGGGCGTGCGGCCGCCACGCGTCCGGCGGTGTCCGCGGGGCGGGCAGAGGTCTGACTCGTGGTCATGGGGGTCTCCGAATGTATGGGGGACTGCTCATGTACGTTTCCGTCGTCCGTGGAGATCGTCGCAACACGGGCTGACCGGACGCTGACGGCCGGCTTACACGGCCGGCGCGGCCGGGGAGCGGACTCACGCGGGCTGGAGTATCACCGACGCCGGGGAGTCGCACGCGAGGGCGGGGTCATGCGAGAGAATCGCGTTCTCCACACGGCGGAGCGCGGGCGAGGGCTCGATGCCGAGCTCGTCCGAGAGGTGCTGCCACATCCGGCGATAGACATTCAGTGCGTCGGCCTGGCGGCCCGAGCGGTAGAGGGCGATCATCAGCTGCTCGCAGAAGCGTTCCCGCAGTGGATGGTTGGTATGGGCATCGTGGAGCTCGGCGAGTACGGCCGCGTGGTTGCGAAGGCGCAGCTCGGCGTCGAAGCGGAGTTCCATGGCCCGCATGCGGTGCTCCTCGTAACGGCCGCAGGCCAGCTGGCACAGTGTGCCGCCGGTGAAGTCACCGAAGACGGGGCCGCGCCACATCGCGAGGGCGTTTCCGAGCAGACGGGCGGTGGCGGCCGGATCAGAGGCCGCGGCGACCTCCGCCTGCCGGACGGTCTTGGCGAACTCGGCGGCGTCCAGCTCACCTTCGGTGACAGTGAGCCGGTAGCCGGAGGGATGGATGGTGACCCGGGAGGAAACCCGGTCGGGTTCCAGACTCTTCAGTTTCCTTCGCAGGCGGCTGATGTGGGCCTGCAGGGCGTTCGCCTGGTTGTCCGGGACGGAATCGCCCCACATCTCCTCGACCAGGCTCTCGCCGGAGATGGACTGCCCCTCGTTCACGAGAAGTGTCTGGATAAGGGTCCGCTGGAGATCGCCGGAGATCTCCGCGGGACCTAATGCGGTACGGATCTGGAGTGCGCCGAGAATTGAGAAGCTCAGCATGGCGTTTTCCCCCTTGGCGTTCGGGCAGCGAAGACGGCTGAACACGGGCGGGGGACTCGTCATGGCCGTAGGAGCCGCAGCCTGGGGGCCGCGGAGGCCGGCGCGTGGCGATCTCCGGGGTCTTCCGGATCAACCCTGGAGCTTCCTCCCGCATGCATCCTGCCACAGAATAATTCCTTTGAGAAGGTATTTTTCTGCTGGAGGGGTTGCCGGGGGGAGGGGGGA
>NZ_MAPV01000120.1 GCF_001700505.1 Streptomyces mutomycini | reverse complement strand
CCGTGCCCGTACGGGCACGGTGTTGGCCAGCAGTCCGATGATCTCCTCGACACCTTCCAGCTCCGGTGGGCGGCAGGCGACCATGGCGCCGAAGGCGACGTCCGTCCGGCCCGAGCGCCGGGCGAGCAGTACCGCCCACGCGCCCTGCACAAGGGTGTTGCGGGTCATTCCGCGCCGGGCGGCGAGGCGGGTCAGGCCGGCCACCAGGTCCGCGTCGAACTCGATGACCTGGGGTTCCTGCCAGGCCGGGCCGGGGTCACCGGTGTGCAGGTGGTCGCCCTCCGGCAGGCCGTCGAGTTCGGCCGCCCAGGCGGTGAGGTCGGGCTCGTGGTCGGCGCACCAGTCCAGGTACCCGGTGAACGGCACGGGGGCGGGCAGGCCGGGAGCGGTGCCAGTGACCCGGGCCGTGTACAGGGCGAACAGTTCGGTGAGGATTCGCGGGGCGGACCAGCCGTCGGAGAGCACGTGATGGCTGGTCAGGACGAGGTCGGCGCGGTCGGGGCCGCGCCGGATCACGGTCAGCCGGAGCAGGGGTCCCCGTGCGAGGTCGAAGGGCTCGGCCAGGTCGGCGGCGAGCACCTCGTCGGCCGGTCCGTCGGACACGCGGAAGCCGGGACGGGGCGATGCGGGGATCACTGCCAGGGATGCGGGGAACAGGGCGCCGAGGTTCGGGTGGCGGTCCAGCAGGTCGGCGCCCGCGGCGCGCAGGGCGTCGGTGTCGAGCGGACCTTCGAGGGAGAAGGCCGACTGGACCGTGTAAGGGTCGGGGCGCTCGGCACGCGAGTGACGCAGCATCACCTCCTGCAGGGGGGTGAGCGGCTGTACCGCGGCGACGGGGTGGCCGGGGCCGAGCGCGCTGATCTCCGGGGCGGCCGCGGTGCGCAGGAGCGCGGTCCGAAGGTGTCCGGCCAGGTCCTCGATCCCGGCGGTGGTGAACAGCGCGGACGGCCATGTGATCCGGACGCCGAGCAGGTCGTCGCGTACGAGGGCGTTGACCATCAGGCTGTGCGGCAGGGGCATCGTGCCGGAGCCGCCCGAGCCGAGCGGGTCGGCGTCCGGGGGTGCCTGCCACGGCGTCTCCTGCGCGGGGGCGCCGGGGTACCGTCCGAGGTAGTTCCAGGCGACCTCCGGTTCCACGGGGTCCAGCAGGCCCGCCGTGGTGAGGATGCCGTGGCCGAGGCCGTCACCCTGGGCGCGCAGCCGCTCCCCGGCCGCCCTGACGTCGTCGTCGGCGTCGAGCAGGACGGGGTGGACGGCGGTGAACCAGCCGACGGTCTGGGACAGGTCGACGTGGCGGGGGCGGCCGTGGCTCTCCAGCGCGACGAGGAGTCGCTGCGTCCCGCGCCAGTCCCGTACGGCCCGGGCGAGCGCCGTCAGCAGGACGGCGTCCGGGGTGGTGCGGTGGGCGGCGGGCAGGGTCGTGACGAGGGCGCGGGTCGAGTCGGCGTCGAGCCGGATCTCGTGGTGAGCCGCGGTGGCGACGGTGTCCCGGGCGGGGTCGAGCGGGCGGGCGAGCCGCTCGGTGGCCACCGTCCGCCGCCAGTGGGGCAGTTCGGCGCTCCGGTCGGCTTCGCGCAGGGTGCGGGCCCAGCCGAGGAACGACTGGCCGTGCCGGACCGGCGCTCCGCCGGCGAAGGCGTGTTGCAGGTCGTCCAGCAGGATCCGCCAGGACACGCCGTCGACGACCAGGTGGTGGGCGATCAGGACGAGCCGGCCCGGCCGTTCGGGCCCGGCGTCCACCCACAGTGCGCGCAGCAGCGGTCCGGTACGCGGGTCCATGGACTCCCGGGCGGCCGCGGTCCCGGCGTCGGCCGCGGCCCGCAGGCCGTCCGTGGCCGCTACGCGGGTCAGAACGTCGGCTCCGGTCACCGCACCGGCCGGCGGGATGCGCAGGACGTCGCCGGCCAGGTGGGACCGCAGGACGTCGTGGCGGGCCAGGAGGGCGTCGAGCACGGCCTGCCAGGCACTCTCGTCGCCGCCGGGCGGCACGCAGATCTCCACCCACTGGCAGAACTGGTCGGCGGCGGCGCCGGCGCGGCGCAGCAGGTCCCGCATGACGGGGGTCAGGGGGGCGTCGCCGACGGCGGGTGCCTCGCCGCCGTCGAGGGAGCGGGCGCGGGCCGCCGTCCCGGCGACCGTCTCGCCTTCGAAGACGTCCTTGGCGGTCAGGCCGAGCCCTTGGCGTCGGGCCCGCGACACGACTTGCAGGGACACGATGCTGTCTCCGCCGATGGAGAAGAAGTCGTCGTCGAGTCCGATGTCGTCGGTGCCGAGGACGTCCCGGAACACGCCGAGCAGGACCGCCTCGGCCTCGGTGGCGGGTTCACGCCGTGCGGTGGCCAGGGTCTCGGGGGCGGGCAGTGCGGCGGTGTCGAGCTTGCCGCCGGGGCCCAGGGGAAGCCGGTCGAGCGGTACGAGGGCGGTCGGCACCATGTGGTCGGGCAGTTCCCCGGCGAGGTACTCGCGCAGCCCCGCGGTGTCGGGGGCCGAGCCGTCGGTCGGGATGACGTAGCCGACGAGCCTGCCCTCCCGCATGATCACGGCGCAGGCGCGTACGTCGGGATGGGTGGTCAGGGTGGTCTCGATCTCGCCCAGTTCGACCCGGAAGCCGCGGATCTTGACCTGGTGGTCGGCGCGGCCGAGGAACACCAGCTGGCCGTCCGGCCTCCAGCGGACCAGGTCGCCGGTGCGGTAGATCCGCTCCCCCGGCGGACCGAACGGGTCGGCCACGAACGTGGAGGAGGTCAGGCCCGGGCGGCCGAGGTAGCCGCGCGCCAGGCTGGGTCCGCCGAGGTACAGCTCGCCCGTCACGCCGACCCCTGCCGGCTGGAGCCCGCCGTCGAGGACGTAGGCGCGTACGTCGGGGTCCGGGCGGCCGATGGGCAGCGGTCCGGTGTCCTCGGGGTCGTAGCGCCAGGTCGTGGAGTTGATGGTGACCTCGGTCGGCCCGTAGGCGTTGAAGAGGGCCCTGCGGCCGTCGCCCCAGCGCCGCGCCAGTTCGGGGTCGAGGCGTTCGGCTCCGACGACGAAGAACACGTCGGGGTCGACGGTGCGGTCGTCGGGCATGGCTGCCAGGAAGGAGGGCAGCAGGTTCACCCCTGTCACCCGGTGGCGGGTGATGTAGTCGAGGAGTTCGTCGCCCGGGACACGTACCTCGTCCGGCGCGATGACGGACGTTCCGCCGGAGAGCAGCGGCACCATGGTCTGCCAGAACGCGACGTCGAAGCCGGTCGACGCGAAGTGCAGGTAGCGGTCGTGCTCGGTGACGCCGACGACCTCCTCCTGGAGGGCGATCAGGTCGGGCACACCCCGGTGGGTGACGCCGACGCCCTTGGGGCGGCCGGTGGTTCCGGACGTGTAGATGACGTAGGCGAGCGCGTCGTCGGTGAGTGCGGCGCGGGCCTCGGCCGGGTCGGTGTCGGGGACGGAGGCGAGCGTGGCGGGGTCGTCCAGCCGCAGTACGGGGATGTCCCGTGCGCCGGGCAGGTCGGCGCCGGTCGTCACGGCGGCGGCCGGAGCGATGTCGTCGAACATGTAGGCGAGCCGCTCGCGCGGGTAGCTCGTGTCCATCGGGACGTACACCGCGCCCGCCTTGGCGATGCCGAAGAGCGCCACGGTCATCTCGATGTCGCGTCCGAGCAGGACCACCACCGGGTCCTGGGGCCGTACTCCGCGTGCGATCAGCGCATGGGCGAGCCGGTTGGCCTGCCGGTCGAGTTCGGCGTAGCAGAGGCTGCGGTCGCGGCACACCAGGGCCTCGGCGCCGGGCTTGCGTGCCACCCAGGCGGCGAATTCGTCCAGCCAGTGGCCGCGGGCCCGGGCGGCGGCGATCCCGGTGCCGGTACGCAGCATCCGCTCCCGCTCCTCGGCGTCGAGAGCGGGCAGCCGGACCGCGGGCCGTGCCGGGTCGTCGACGATCTCCGTAAGGAGGTTGCGCAGCCAGCGGCCGTAGTCGCGCACGGCCGACTCGCTGAAGGCGCGCGGCTGGTAGCCGAGTCCGATGGTGATCTCGTCGTCGGGGATCACGATGACGGTGAGCGCGTAGTGCGTGGCGTCGGTGATGTCCACCCCCGCCAGGTCGAGTCCGGGGGCGAGCGGGGTGCGCTTGCGGCTGGACAGCGGGAAGTTCTCCATCACGAGCATCGTGTCGAAGAGATCACCGACGCCCACCGCCCGCTGGATCGCTGGCAGCCCGACGTGGTGGTGCTCGGCCAGGGCGACGCTCTCGGCGTGCACCTGTGCCATGAGGTCGCGCGCGGTACGGTCGCGCGTGTGCCGGACGCGTACCGGGATCGTGGTGCCGAGCTGGCCGATCATCGCCTCCACCCCGTCGACCTCGGCGGGCCGCCCGGAGACCGGGCAGCCGAAGACGACGTCGAGACGGCCGGTCAGCCTGCCCAGCAGCAGCCCCCACGCGGCCTGGAGGACCGTGGTCAGGGTGACGCCCTCGGCGCGTGCGAACGCGCGGAGCCGGTCGCTGAACTCGCGGCCCAGGCCTACGGTCTCGCGGCCCGGCCGCTCGATCGCGGTCACGGTGCTCGCGGGCGCCAGCCGGGTCGGCTCGTCGACGCCCGCAAGGGCCTCCCGCCAGGCGGTGAGCGAGGCCTGGTGGTCCCGGCCCGCCAGCCACCGGAAGTACTCCGACAGGGGTGGTGCCGTGGGGGCGGCGGGCCCGCCGCCCAGTTCGGCGTAGACGGCCAGCAGGGTACGGCCGACCAGGGGCATCGACCAGCCGTCCAGCAGGGCGTGGTGGTTGGTGATCACCAGCTTGTGCTCGGCGGGTCCGACCCGGGAGAGCAGGAAGCGGATCAGTGGGGGCCGGCTCGGGTCGAAGGGGCGCTCGAGGTCGGCGCGTGCCGCTTCGGGGAAGCGGTCGTCCGCCCGCCAGTCGAGGGAGACGTCGGCGGGGACCACCTGGACCACCTCGTCACCTGCTGTGCCCAGGTGGACACGCAGGGCGGGGTGGCGGCGCAGCAGTTCGCGGGCGGCCTCGGCCATCCGGCCGGGGTCCAGCTCGCCGACGAGGGTGGTGACGGCCTGGACGACGTAGACGTCGGTCTCCTGGTCGTCCCGGACCAGCGTGTGGAAGGACAGCCCGACCTGGAGGGGGGTGGCGGGCAGTACGTCGGCGATGCGGCCGGTGCGTTCGAGGGCGTCGATGGCGCTCTGGTCGAGGCCGACGTGCGGGAGGTCGGACGGGGTGAGGCCGCCGTCGGTGTGGAGCGCGTGTGCGGCCAGCGCCTCCAGTGCGGCGGCCCAGGCCGTCTGGAGCCCGGCCACCGCATCGGCGCCGAGCACCCGGGTCGCGGCGGTCCACTCGACGGCGAGCCGTGGCGCGGCCTCCTCGTGGACGAAGCAGTTGAGGGCGAGCACCTGCTCCAGGGCCTTGGCGTCGGGCTCGGTCACCGAGAAGGCGTCGCGTTCGGGCAGTTGCCATCCGGTCGCGGGCAACGGGGCGAAACGGCCCAGGTAGTTGAGCAGGACGTCCGGGGCCGGGGTGGCGGACAGTTCGGGTCCGGCCTCGGGGTCGAGGTGGCGCAGCACGCCGTATCCGACGCCGCCGTCGGGGATGCCGCGCCGGGCCTCCTTGGCGGCACGCAGGACCCGCCCGACGTCGCCGGAGTCGCCGGAGCCCGCGGCGGGGACGCGTACCGGGTACTCGCTGGTGAACCAGCCGACCGTACGGGACAGATCGAGGTGTTCTCGTCCGTGGCCCTCCATCGAGACGGTCACCGCGTCGGTGCTGAGGTCCTGGGCGCGCAGGGTGAGGACGAGTGCGGCCAGCAGTACGTCGTCCGTCGCGGCGCGGTACGCCTCGGGCAGGGTGGTCAGCAGCGCCTCGGTGACCTCGGGCGAAGCCACGGTGACCGAACGGTGGGCGGTGGAGGCGGTGTCACGTGCCGGGTCCAGGGGCCTGGCGCCGAGCCGGGTGGCGGAGGCGAGCGCGGTCCGCCAGTGGCCGAGTTCGCCCCGTCGCGCGCCGGAGGTGCCCTGGCCGGCGAGCAGCAGGGCGTGACGGCGCCAGGACGCCCCGACCGGGGCGGGGGTGCCGCCGGTGCAGGCCGTGTGCAGGTCGGGGAGGAGGACGCGCCAGGACACGCCGTCCACGGCGAGGTGGTGCACGACGACGACGAGCCGGTCCGGTGTGCCGTCGGCGGTACGGAGCAGGGCGGCGCGCAGCAATTCGCCCGCCCTAGGGTCGAGTTCATTCGCCAGCCGCCCGGCCAGCGCGGTCGTGTCCTCGCCGTGGACCTCGTCGACGACGGCCCGCACCGCGCCGCGGGGCAGCACCTCCAGGCCGTCGTGGCCGACGCGGAGGCGCAGTGCGTCGTGGTGGTCGAGCACGGTCCGCACACCGGCGGCCAGGCGGTCGAGGGAGAGAGGGTCGATCCGCAGGGCGGTCCACTGCGCGTATCCGGCGACGGTGTCCACGTCCGGGTGGGGGTCGAGCAGGCCGCGCACGATGGGCGGCGCGGGTACGGGCCCGGCCGGCTCGTCGACCGGCTCGGGCGCGTCCTCCAGCAGTTCGGCGGAGGCGGCCAGGGCGGCGAAGCTGCGGCGTGCCAGCAGGTCGCGCGGGCGCAGGCCGAGGCCCACGGCCCGCAGCCTGCTGCTGATGGTGATCGCGGTGATGCTGTCGCCGCCGAGGGCGAAGAAGTCGTCGTCCACACCGACCCGTTCGACTTCGAACGCCTCGGCGAGGACGGCGCAGAGCAGCCGCTCGCGTTCGGTGCCGGGCTCCCGGCCGCCGCCGGGCGTCGCGGGTGCGGGCAGGGCGGCGCGGTCGAGTTTGCCGTTGGTGGTGACCGGCAGTCCGGCCAGCACCACCACCGCCGCGGGCACCAGGTGGTCGGGCAGCCGCCCGGCGAGGTGGGTGCGTACGTCGTCGCCGGTGACGGAGGTGGACACGACGTAGCCGACCAGCCGGGACGAGCGCACGGCGGCCGCCGCGGCCGTCACCCCGGGTACCGCGGCGAGGGCCGCCTCGACCTCGCCGGTCTCGACACGGTGCCCCCGGATCTTGACCTGCCCGTCGCCGCGGCCCGCGTAGGCGAGTCCGCGGCCGGGCACCCAGCTCGCCAGGTCGCCGGTGCGGTACATCCGCTCGCCCGGCGGGCCGAAGGGGTCGGCGACGAAGCGGTCGGCGGTGGCGCCCGGCCTGCCGAGGTAGCCGCGGGCAAGGTGAGGTCCGGCCAGGTACAGCTCGCCGGTCGTACCGTGCGGGACCGGCTGAAGGGCACTGTCGAGCACGTAGCTCCGGGTGCCGGCGAGCGGGTGGCCGATCGTCGGCGTGCCGTCGTCGATCCGGGCGGTGGTGGCGTCGACGGTCGCCTCGGTGGGCCCGTACATGTTGCGCGCGGTGGTCCCCGACGCGGCGACCCGCTGCCACAGGGCGGGCGGGGTGGCCTCCCCGCCGAGGACCAGCAGGGTGGGCCGCAGGTCCAGCAGGCCGCCCTCGACCAGCGGTGAGGCCATCGACGGGGTGGTGTCCACGATGTCGATGCCGTCGCGGGCGTACGCGGCGAGCAGGGCATCGGCGTCGCGGACGGTCTCGGCGTCGTAGACGTGCAGTTCGTGCCCGCACAGCAGCCAGATCAGGTGGTCGAACGCGGAGTCGAAGGCGAACGAGTAGGTGTGGGCGGCACGCAGCGGCCGGCCCGCGGCCTGTTCGGCCTCGGCGACCACGGTGTGCCTCTGGTGGTGCAGCAGCGCGGCCAGGCCGCCGGTCCGGCCGAGTACGCCCTTGGGGCGGCCGGTCGAACCGGAGGTGTGGATCACGTAGGCGAGGTGTCCGGGGTGCCGGGGCGCGGCGAGTTCGGCGGCCCTCAGCGGTGCGCCGGAGTGGCCGGTGGCTTCACCGAGCAGGGTTTCCCAGGGCAGGCCGTCGACCTCGCCGTCGGTGACCACAAGGGCGGGGCGGGTGTCGTCGATCAGCTCGCGCAGCCTTTCGGGCGGGTAGGCGGCGTCCAGCGGCAGGAAGGCCGCGCCCGCGTCCAGCACGGCCAGCAGGGCGACCACCGAGTCGGCGGAGCGCGGCAGCGCGAGCGCGACGATGTCGTCGGGGCCGATCCCCCGGGCCCGCAGGGCGCGGGCCAGGCGGTGCACCCGGCCCGCCAGCTCTCCGGCGCTCAGCCGTTCCCCGCCGCACACCAGGGCCGTACGCGCGGGTCCGGCGGCGGCCATCGCGTCGAACGCGGTGGGCACGTCCACCGGTTCGCCGGGCAGCGCGGGCGGGCACCATGCCTCCATCATCCGGTCCGGGTCGGCGTTCAAGGCGATCCGTCCGACGGCCCGGCCGTCGACGAGCGCGGCCAGCAGGGTGCGCAGCCCGGACAGCAGGCCCTCGACCGTGGCCCTGTCGTTGGTCCGCGCGTCGACCTCGAAGCCGAGCAGCAGCCCGCCGTCCCGGGTCGGCAGGACGCTGAGGCCCATGTCCTCGGGCGGCCCGCCCGCGACGTTGCGCATCACGCCGGCGGACCCGGCGAAGTCGATGGCAAGGTCGAAGGCCTTGAGGTTGATGCCGCGTCCGTGCAGCAGGGCGCCGGCGCCGGGGACCCCGAGGTCCTTCGGGAGGTCCTCGCCCCGGTACCGCTGGTGTTCGCGCATCTCGCGCATGGCGGCGGCCACCCGCCGGGTCAGCTCGCCGAGACGGTCGCCGCCGCGCACGGTGACCCGCAGCGGCAGCACGTTGACCGCCATGGAGGGGGTGCGCAGCTCGGTCGAGCCGGCCCGGCACATCAGGGGCAGCGCGAACACCACGTCGGTGCGGGCGAGCACGCGGTGAAGGAAGGCGGCGTATCCGGCGATCAGCGCCTCGCCCCAGGTGACGCCCTCGGCGTCGGCGAAGGCCTTCAGCCGGTCCGTCTCCGTCGGGGTGAGTGCGGTGCGGGCGGTCAGGGTGCTGTCGGGCGCCCCCGCGGTGCCGGGGTCGTCGGTGGAGCCGAGTTCGGGCAGCGGGGTGAACCGCTCGACCCAGTACGCGCGGTCCTCGGCGAACCGGTCGCTGTCCCGGTACGCCTGGTCGGCGGCGACGAGGGCGGCGAAGGAGCCGAAGGCCGCCCCGGCCGGCTCGGTCCCCCGTACCAGGGCGGTGTAGCGGGCGCCGGTGCGGCGGGCGAGCATCGCGGCGGTGTACCCGTCGAAGACCAGGTGGTGGCCGAGCTGGGTGTACCAGACCTCGTCGTCGGAAAGCCGGATGACGGTGCGTGTGCAGAGCGGCCGGTCCACCATCCCCCGGCACGCCTCGCCGGCCCGTGCCCGTTCGGCGTCGACGAGTGCCTGGGCGGCGGCGGCCGGGTCGGGCGCTCCGCTGACGTCGAGCACCTCGGGAAGCGGGACCGGTTCCTCGCTGACCGCCTGGCGTGGCCCCTGCGGAGTGTCGAACACGCGCAGCCGCAGCGTCTCGGCCTCCTGCGTGGTGGCCCGGACCGCCTCGGCCAGGGCGTCGGCGTCGACCGGACCGCCACCGGATATCTCGACGACGTCGCCGACCACGTAGTAGGGCGAGTCCGGCTCCATGCGCTGAGCGTTCCAGATGCCCAACTGGGCGCGGGTGAGCGCGAGGAGACCGTCCGGGGACACGCGTGCGGTGCTCAACTTACTCTCCTTGGAGGGTGGGTACGACCATCGGTGTGCCGGTCACCGGGTCGGGGACGATGACACTCGGCAGGTCGAACACGTCCTTGATCAGCGCGGCGTCCACGACGTCCCCCGGGACGCCTTCGGCGACCACCCTGCCGTCCCGCATGGCCACCAGGTGGTCGGCGAACCGGCATGCCTGGTTGATGTCGTGAAGGACCGCTATCACCGTGCGGCCCTCGTCGCGCAGCCGGGCCAGCAGGCCGAGCAGCTGGTACTGGTGGGTGATGTCGAGGAACGACGTGGGCTCGTCGAGCAGCAGGTAGGGCGTCCGCTGGGCCAGCACCATGGCCATCCAGACCCGCTGACGCTGTCCGCCGGACAGCTCCTGCACGTGCCGGGCGCCCAGGTCCTCGACGCCGGCGGCGGCCATCGCCCCGGTCACGGCCTCCTCGTCCTCCGGCGACCACAGCGCCAGCAGCGACTGGTGCGGGAACCGGCCCCGGCTGACGAGCTGCCGCACCTTGATGTCCTCGGGGGCCAGCGGGTCCTGCGGCAGGAAGCCGAGGTGTCTGGCCAGTGCCTTGGGCGCGTAGCCGCCGACCTCGCGCCCGTCGAACTCCACGTGCCCGGCCGCCGGCCGCAGCAGCCGTACCAGGGCGCGCAGCAGGGTCGATTTCCCGCAGGCGTTGGGGCCCACGATGGCGGTGAACGCGCCGTCGGGGACGTCCAGGCTCAGTCGTGTGGACACGACCCGTTCTCCGTAGCGCAGGGTGATCTCCCGCGCGGTCAGGCGTGCGGTCACGCGCGCCTCACCTCCTTGGTCAGCAGCCAGATCAGATAGCAGCCGCCGATCGCGGTGCTCACCACTCCGACGGGCAGCGCGACGGGCGCCAGCAGCATCTGGGCGAGCAGGTCGGCGCCTTGGAGCAGTACGGCCCCGGTGAGGGCGGCCGGCAGCAGCGGCACACCGGCGGAGCCGGCGAGCCTGCGGCCGATCTGCGGGGCCGCCAGGGCGATGAAGGCGATCGGCCCGGCCACCGCGGTCACCGTGGCGGTGCAGCCGACGCCGACGAGCACCATCAGCAGCCGCAGCCGGTTGAGCCCGACCCCGGTGGTCGTCGCGATCGCGTCACCGAGCGCCGCCTGGTGCACGGCGTGGGCCCGCGTGGTGATCAGGACCAGCAGGACGGCGATCACGGTGAACGGGATTCCCAGGTCGGCCCAGCCCACGCCGTTGAGCGAGCCCGCGCTCCAGCCGACGGCGGCGATCGCCACCTCGAGCTCGGCGCGCAGCACGATCCACGAGTTGATGGCGGTCACCATCGCGTTGACCGCGATGCCGATGACCACCAGCCGCAGCCCGGAGAAGCCCCGTTCGAACGAGAGGAGGTAGATCGCGGCCGCGACGAGCAGCCCGCCGACGACGGAGCCGGTGGCCAACTGCGCGGACGTGCCCGACAGTACGGTGATGGCGACCAGGGCACCGGTGTAGGCGCCGGCGTCGAGGCCGATGACGTCCGGGCTGCCCATCGGGTTGCGGGTGAGATTCTGGAAGATGGCCCCCGCCACCCCGAGCGCGGCTCCGAAGACGAGACCGGCCAGTACCCGCGGCAGCCGCCAGTCGAGGATCACCACGGAGTGTTCCGCGCCGGTCAGGACGGCGAGCACCTTGCCCGGCGAGGCCCAGGACGCTCCGTAGCACAGGCCGAGCAGGCTCAGGCCCAGCATCAGGGCAACCATCACGAAGACCAGGACGGTCGTACGGCGTTCGATTCTCACTACATGTGTGGTCACAGTGATCCCGCCCCGTAGCGGCGGACCGCCCAGATCAGCATGGGGCCGCCGAGGAACGCGGTCACGATACCGACCGGCACCTCACCGGTGGGCAGCAGCACGCGCGACCCGATGTCGGCGACCAGCAGCAGGACGGGGCCCAGCACCATCGCGTAGAGGACCAGCCAGGGCACCGAGCCCGCGGCCGGCTTGCGGACGAGGTGGGGCACGATCAGACCGACGAACAGGATCGGCCCGGCCACCGCCGTCGCCGCCCCGCAGAGGACGGTGATCAGCACCAGCGCGACGGCCCGCACCCGGCCCACTCCGGCGCCCAGGGTCTGCGCCACGTTCTCACCGAGCGCGAGGGCGTTGAGGGCCCTGCTCAGCAGCAGTGCTCCGGCCAGGGAGGCGACGATCGCGGCCACCGGCAGGGCCAGTGGCGCCTGCTCGCGGGCCGCCAGCGATCCGACCGACCAGAACCGGTACGCGTCGAAGACGTCGGGGAGCATCAGGCGCAGCCCCAGCGCGACACCGCTCAGCACCGCGGTCAGGGCCACTCCGGTGAGCACCAGGCGCAGCGGCGAGCGGCGGCCGACGGCGGCGACGAGCAGCGCCGTGAGCACCGAGCCGAGGACCGCGAAGCCGAGTTCGCCGGCCTGCCCGACGGCCAGTCCGAGCGCCGAGCCGACGGTGATGGCGAACCCGGCTCCCGCTGTGACACCGAGGATGCCGGGCTCGGCCAGCGGGTTGCGGGCCAGCGTCTGGATGAGCGCGCCCGCGACGGCGAGTGCGGCGCCCACCGCGACGGCGAGCAGGGCACGGGGCCCGCGTACGTCACGCACGATCACGTGGTCGTCGGTGCCGTGGTGGTCGAACAGCGCGCGCACGACTTCGGCCGGGGGGACCGGGCGGGCGCCGACGCCCATGCTCAGCACGGCGACGGCCGCCAGCAGCACCAGTCCCCCGACGAGCAGGGCGATCTGCGGTACGACGGTCCGCCCGGCCGCCGGCGCCTCGGACACGGGGGCCGCGGTGGTCACCGCTTCAGCAGCGGAGCGAGCGACGTGTCGATCGCGTCCAGGGTCTTCAGGGCCTGCCCGTAGGTCGCGGCCTCGGTGTAACGGATCGGGAAGGTCTTCCCGGCCTTGACGGCAGGCAGGTTCTTCCACAGCTTCGAGTCCAGGACGTACTGCACCGACTCGGGGACGCTGCCGTCGGCATTGACCGAGTAGGTCAGGACGTCGGCCTCACCGAAGGCGGCGGGGAGTTCCTCGATGGACGGGTACTCGCTGACCGAACGCGAGCCGGGACCGGACTCCTTGACCTTGCCGTAGTACTTCGCACCGACGTCCTCGGCGACGTTGGTACCCCAGGACCCGCCGAACTCGCGCTGGAACGTGCCCTTGGCGACCTCGCCGTACGCGCCGACGTGGCCCAGCTTCAGCTTGGGCAGCACGTCCTTGTACTTGGCGGCCAGCTCGGCCGCCTCGGCCTCGTAGGCGTCCTGCGCGGCGTCGAATTTCTTGAGGGCGCCTGCGGCGTCGGCCTGCTTGCGGGACAGTTCGCGCCACGCGGACGGGACGGTCGGGCCGATCGCGACGACCGGTGCGATGGACTCCAGCCGCTTGACGTCGATGTCGCCGAGCACGGGCGCGGGCACACCGATGACGATCAGGTCGGGCTCGGCCTCGGCGACGGCCTCGTAGTTGGTCTCGGCCGCCTGCTCGCCGGCCACCTTGGTGAGCTTCTTGTAGGTGGCCAGGTCCTCGTCGGTCATCATCGGCTCGCCGCGCTGCCACGACGAGATCCCGACCAGCGGTGCACCGGCCTCGATCATGACCGGCACGGCGTAGCCGGTGGCGACCACACGCTTGGGGTCGGCCGGAATGGTGATCTTGCCGTTGTCCGCGGTGAACACCCTGGTCCCGCTCTGCTCCGCGGTGTCCGGCCCGCCCTCCGAAGAGGATCCGCATCCGGCCAGGACCAGTGCCAGCGACACGGCGCCGACGAGGCCGGAGGTTCTGCGTATGGACATGCCACGCTCCTTGCGGTGTTTAGGTAAGGCTTACCTTAGTGGAAAACTGAGTACCGGAACACCCCTGAAACGCGATCAGGCGCCGTCCCGGCCGGACCCGTTGGTCAGTGGTCGTCCTCGTCGAAGTCGGCGCAGCCCCGCTTCCAGTACCCGGTGATGTCGTGATCGACCTTCTCCAGCCCGAGCTCGTCGCGGACCCAGCGGCGCAGGGGCTTGACCAGGCCCGCCTCACCCGCTGCCCACACGTAGACCCGCTCACCCTCGGGTACGGACACCGCGGTCACAGCCCGCACGAGCGCGTCGCCGGTTCCCGGCGACAGGTCACCGCGGTGCAGCCAGCGCACCTCGAAGCCCTCAGGGGCGGACACTTCGATCTCCTCGGCGACGTCGGCGACTTCGACGAACGCCCAGCCCTTCGCACTTCCCGGCAGCTCCTCCAGCCGGCGCGCGATCGCGGGCAGGGCCGTGATGTCACCCGCGAGCAGGTAGCGGTCGTAGGAGGGGGGCACGATCAGCCCGCCGGGCGGCCCCGCGATGTGCATGACGGCGCCAGGCCGGGCCTCGCTCGCCCACGCCGAGGCGAGGCCGCCCGCGTGCAGGGCGACGTCGATGTCGATCTCACCGGTACCCGGGTCGTAACGGCGCACCGTGTACTGCCGGGTGGCGAGCGCCGGACGCGGCCAGCGCAGCATCGCCCCGTTACGCTCCGGCAGCCGCAGCGAGCCGTCGGGGTCCGGGAAGATCAGTTTCACGTGCTCGTCCGGCGCGTGGGCCTCGAACCCCTCGGTGCCGGTCCCGCCCAGGGTCACCCGGAGCAGGCCGGCCCCGACCATGGCGGTCCGCACCACCTCGGTCTCCCGGATACCGATGGGATAGCCCACCTTCTCGGCGCGCAGGCCCGCCCGGACCTCCGCGATCCGGTCCAGGTGCCGCCCCCGGTGGTCGACGCGGCTCATGCGGTTCCACCTGTCAGCAGCTCGGTCCAGTGCGCCAGTTCGGGCTGCTCGGCCAGGTCGGGATACTCCAGCGAGGCCGCCCCTGCGGCACGCCAGCGCTCGACCAGAACCATGATGCGCACCGAGTCCAGGCCGAGGTCGTTCAGGTTCTCCTCGGGCTCGATCTCGGCCGGCTCGCAGCCAAGCAGTTCCGCGACGTCCGCGCGGACACGTTCGGGCGACAAGGTCTGGTTCATCGGAGGACTCCTGAGGGGATGGACGGCCGGCAGCGCGGTCGGCGCACCGGCGATGTTGATCACGACGCCACAGCAGCGGGCGTCGCACGCACGTACCAGATGCCTGCTTCGCGGGAGGGGTGCGGCACCGGCGCCGGCACGCGGACGGGGCTGCACGTCGCACCGCGACACCGGCCACCGGACGCCCGTCGCGCGCACTCGGGACCGAACCGCCCGACGCCACGCACTGCCGTGTCGGCGCACCCGACGACCGCGCCGCCGTCACACACGTCGTTGACCAACACGGCCTCCCCCTCCCCCACTTCAGCCCAGGCGAGGCTAACCTAACCCGAGGTTCAGGGGTACCGGTACGCAGGAACGAGTGACCCCCGCGCCTTCGCGGCGACGCGACATCACCCGCATGACCGGTCGACGAACCGCGACGCCGCCGCGAGATCGTCCGGCAGTTACCCATTCCCCCGAGCGGCCAACGCGATTAGGTTAACCTAACCTAATCGTTCGGAGTTTGCTGATGCCTGATCACATGCGGTGCAGACAGGGCCGGTTCGGCGGCCGGCCGGACTCAGCACCCCGCCACGGGGCCTGACCTCCGGCCCCCGCCGCAGGACATCGCCGGAGCCGTCGCGATCGGCGTCCGGGTGGGCGCCCGCCGCATGGTCGTGCGGGAACTCAAGCCGGCGGCGGCGTGGTCCTGCGCCCGGTCACCCGATGTTCATCGCCATAGCCCCGCCCCCACGCACCCGCTGACGGAACCGCAGAGAACGGAGTTCCCGTGCCGACGGCATCCCAGGTCGCCACACACATAGCACCGACCGATCCGGGCCATCCGGTCATAGGGGCGGCCACCTCGCTTCTGGACGCCTACGGCCCGGGCGCCAGTTTCCTCGCCACGCCGCGGCGCACCTTGCTGGCACACGGGGCAGGACGTCAGGTACCGCACGACGAGCGGCCCCTGGACGTGCGGGTGGACGCGACGCTGGCCGAGGCCGGCGCAGCCGGGCAGGCACGCCCTCTGGTCATCGGCGCCATACCGTTCGACCACGAGGCACCGGCCGCCCTGAACGTGCCGACAGCGGTGCGCGTCGCGTTGCCGCTCGCCTCCGATCCCCTGATCGCGCTCCCCGTCGGCGTGTCAGGCGCGGTGGACTGGCGGATACGCCCGGTGCCCGAACCCGGGGTCTACGCGGCGGGCGTGGCCTCGGCCGTGGAACGCATGTCCCGTGGGGAGTTCGACAAGGTGGTACTGGCCCGCACCCTCGAACTCACCTCCCACGGCACTCTCGACCTGGCGGTGATGCTCCGGCGCCTGGCACGCCGCGACCCCGTGGGATACACCTTCGCGCTGCCGACCGGGCCCGGCCGCACCCTGCTCGGAGCCAGCCCCGAACTGCTGGTCTCCCGGCAGGGACGGCGTGTGATCGCCAATCCTCTCGCCGGGTCCACCCCCCGCAGTGCCGATCTCGCCGAGGACGTGCGCCGGGCGGCCGCGCTGCTGGAGTCCGCCAAGGATCTGCACGAGCACGCCGTCGTCGTGGACGCCGTCCGCCGGTCGCTCGCCCCGTACTGTACGGAACTGACCGTCCCCACCCGGCCGACGCTGATCCGGACCGCGGCCATGTGGCATCTGTCCACCACGGTCACCGGCACGCTCGCCGCCCCGGGCACCTCGGCGCTCGCGCTAGCCTGCGCCCTGCATCCCACCCCTGCCGTCTGCGGCACGCCGACCACGACGGCCCGTCGGGTCATCTCGGAGACCGAGCCGTTCGACCGCGGGTTCTTCACCGGCGTGGTGGGGTGGGGCAACGCACAGGGGGACGGTGAATGGGTCGTCACGATCCGCTGCGCGGAGGCGGAGGAACGCACTCTGCGGCTGTACGCGGGTGCGGGAGTCGTCGCCGCGTCCCAGCCGGAGGCCGAGACCGCCGAGACAGCGGCGAAGTTCCGCACCTTCCTCAGCGCCGTGGGCGCCGAGCTGTGAGGCATGGCTGCGGTACCCGGCTCCCGCAGCCCGGCACTCCTGCCCCCTGCCCCCTGCCCCACCGGAACAGGACGCCGGGCCGTCCGGGCCGAGGACGTTGCTCCACGGCTCGGACGACCCGGCGTTCCGGCTCCGTCGCGGGGCCGGTGGGTGAGGGACCTCAGATCGTCGCGGTGTCGATCACGAACCGGTACCGGACGTCACTGTTCAGCACACGCTCGTACGCCTCGTTGATCTCGGAGGCGGCAATGAGTTCGATCTCCGCGCCGAACCCGTGCGCGGCGCAGAAGTCCAGCATCTCCTGGGTCTCCTGGATGCCGCCGATGCCGGAGCCCGAGAGCGACTTGCGGCCGCCGATCAGGGAGAAGAGGTTGACGGAGATGGGCTCCTCCGGGGCGCCGACGTTCACCAGTGCACCGTCGGTCTTGAGGAGGGAGAGGTAGGCACCGAAGTCCAGCGGCGCGGACACCGTGGACAGGATGATGTCGAACGTGCCGCTCAGATCCTCGAAGGTCTTCGGGTCGCTGGTCGCATAGTAGTGGTCGGCGCCGAGCTTCAGGCCGTCGTCCCGCTTGCGCAGGGACTGCGAGAGGACGGTCACCTCGGCACCGAGCGCGTGCGCGATCTTGACACCCACGTGCCCGAGGCCGCCCATGCCGACGACGGCGACCTTCTTGCCGGGGCCGGCGTTCCAGTGCTTCAGCGGGGAGTAGGTGGTGATCCCCGCGCACAGCAGCGGCGCGGCCTCGTCCAGGGACAGGCCGTCGGGGATGCGGAGGGTGTAGTTCTCGTCCACGACGATGTGCGTGGAGTAGCCGCCATAGGTGGGGGCGCCGTTCTTGTCCAGGGCATTGTACGTGCCGGTGTTGCCCTTGACGCAGTACTGCTCGAGGCCGGCCTCGCAGTTGTCGCACTCGCGGCAGGAGTCGACCATGCAGCCGACGCCCACCCGGTCGCCCACGGCGAATTTCGTGACGCCGGGGCCGGTTTCCGTGACGATGCCGGCGATCTCGTGGCCGGGCACCATCGGGAAGATCCCCTCGCCCCAGCCGTCGCGGGCCTGGTGGATGTCCGAGTGGCAGATGCCGGCGAACTTGATGTCGATCAGGACGTCGAACTCGCCGACCGCGCGGCGCTCAACGGTGGTGCGCTCCAGCGGAGCCTTGGCGGAAGGGGCGGCGTACGCAGCGACGGAGGTCATGCCGGAATTCTCCTAAGGAGTGGTCCTGCGCCCGGCAGCTTTCGGTCCGGGCATGCCGTCCAGCCTGCCCCACCTCACAGGATTCACCCAGGCCACGGTTGTGCCTACGTCCAGTGGTCCTACTACCGGCGGGGTCAGGATGGTGTGCGTACGACCGTGGATACTGGACCCATGGAGGAGCAGCCTGAACCCCAGCGGCGTCCCGCCCGTGACCATGCTCACGGTGGCGACGCGGGGCACACCCTGGACCGGCGCGCCGAGCTCAGCGAGTTCCTGCGCAGCAGGCGTGCCCGGCTGAAGCCCGAGGACGTGGGCCTGCCCGACTTCGGGCGGCACCGCCGGGTTCCGGGGCTGCGCCGCGAGGAGCTGGCCCAGCTGGCCGGAGTGTCCGTGGCGTACTACACACGTCTCGAGCAGGGCAACGGGCAGAACGTCTCCGGTGAGGTGCTGGGCGCGATCGCCTCCGCACTCAGGCTGACGGACGCCGAGCAGGCGCATCTCACACACCTCGCGAAGCCCAAGCAGCATCGCAAGAGAGCGTCGGCGCGCCAGCAGCGGGTGCGTGGGACCCTCAGCCAGCTGCTCGACACCATGGACGGCATTCCCGCGTACGTCACCGGGCGGCGCTCGGAGATCCTGGCCTGGAACCGGATGGCCGCGGCGGTCTTCGGCGACTGGTCGCAGCTGCCCCCGCAGGAGCGGAACTGGGCCCGTCTGGTGTTCCTGAACCCGGAGTACCGCGAGCTGTTCGTGGAGTGGGACCAGAAGGCCGCGGACATCGTCAGCTACCTGCGGATGGACGCGGGCTGCCGCCCCGACGACCTCCGCCTCTCCGCGCTCGTCGGCGAACTGTCCGTGAAGAGCGAGGAGTTCCGGCGATTGTGGGCCCGGCACGACGTCAAGGAGAAGAGCCACGGCGTCAAGCGGCTGCATCATCCGCTGGTGGGTGAACTGGCGCTCTCCTTCGAGACGTTCGCTCTGCCCGACGACGCGGAACAGTCGGTGGTCACCTATCACGCGGAGCCGGGCTCCGCGTCCGCCGAGGCGCTCCGGCTGCTCGCGAGCTGGGGCACGGACGCCACACGGGCCGGCGCCTCCGTCCCGGGGAGGGACTAGTGCCGCATCAGGCAACGTTCGCCCTGTTCACGACCTCGCGGAGGCGTTCGTCGGCGACGTGCTTGTTTCCCCAGATGCTGTAGCGACGGATCATGCTGCCCTGCTCAAGTTGTCGAGCACGATCGCGATGCGGATCTCGGGCGGGTAGAGACTGCGCAGGTAACGGCAGACCTCCAGGAACCTGGTCCGCTTCTTCTTCGGTTTGATGTGACCCCGTAGAGCTTGCCCTTGGCCAGGTCGTAGGCAGCGAACAGGTGCCGGACCCCGTGCGGGCGGGTGTAGGGCGCCCGCCGGCGGGGCCTCGGTTCCCGGGCGGGGTCCTTGTGGCTGCCGCCGCGTTCGGTCCACTGCCGCCCGGGGTGGGGCTGGAGGTTGAGCGGCCCGAACTCGTCGATGCAGAAGACGACTTCGCCTCGCCTTCCTCGGGTATGACCTCACCGTCGGCGATCGCGTAGAGGTGTTCGACCTGGGCCTTCTCGGCCGCGTAGTCGTGTGAGGTCTTCCAGGTCTTTATGCATTGAAATCAGACGCCTTCCTCGCGGAGCAGGGCCCGAAGGCCCTCGTGGCTGATGTCGTCGAACGCCCCCTCGGCTACCAGGAAGTCGGCCAGCTTGGCTGGACCCCAGGTCGAGAACGGCAAGCCGTGCTCGGCTGGCTTGGACTTGGCGATCTTCTTGATCTCCCGGCCGGTCCCGGCGAACAGGGTCTGGTCCATGGAAGATTCAACAGAGGCGAGACGGGTCCGGCGGACACGGTGGGAAGCACATTCCGCTCGGCCCGGACCAGGTCGCGGTGAGCATCCGCCAACGCCGCGCGGGTGCGTCGAGGAGATCGCCGTCGCGCCCGCCGGCCGGGAGAGGGTGACGCTCGCCGCGGGCGTGGAGGTGCTGCCGTTGATCACCCAGGGCTGGCAGATATATTTCGTAGCTCGATATATGCTCGATGCATGCGCAGACAGAATCCTCCCTTGACGGAACCGCAGTACTTCATCCTTGCTGCACTCATGGATGGTCCGTTGCACGGTTACGGCATCATCAAGGCTGCCGAGCAGGCCACCGACGGGCGGCTCCGGATCGCTGTCGGCACTCTCTACGGCGCGCTGGAACGGATGGAGCGGGCCGGGCTGGTGGCCGCCGGCCATGAGGAGATCGTGGACGGGCGGGCGCGGCGCTACTACCGGCTCACCGAGGACGGCACCGAGGCGCTCGGCCGGGAGGCGCTGCGGATGCAGCAGGCGGCGGCCGTCGTCATCGGACACTCGCGGGATGCCGGAGCGGCCCCGGCATGAACCGTCTGCTGCTTGCGGCCTATCCCGAGCCCTACCGTTCCCGGCAGGGAGAGGAGGTGCTGGCCTGCCTGTCCGAGGCGTACCCCGGCCGCTCCTGGCCCCCGCCGCGGGAAGTTGCCGCCCTGGTGCGCGCCGGGGTGCAGGCCCGCGCCCGTGCCGTCGTCGACGACACGGCCCGGCCGTGGTGGCTGGACGGCATCCATCTGGCCGCCCTGGCCCTCGCCGCGCTAGCGCTGGTTCCGTACTTGCAGGATGTGTGGCACTGGGCACTGCACATCGACCCCGGACAGCACGCCATCGCCTTCCACTTCTCCGGCTGGTACCCGTGGGCCGAAGGTCCCACGCGGATACGGCTGCTGCCCTACGGGCTGCTCCCGCTGGGCTGCCTGATCGCCCTGCTGCGCGGCAGAGCGTGGATCGCGCTGCCGGCCGCGGCAGCCATGATCTGGGCCGGCGCCACGTCCCACGGCCGCATCCTCTTCGGCGACGAGGGCAAGGCGGGCCTGAGCTACTACGGTCTTGGCGCCCCGATAACGGCCCGTGACCTGGTGCTCTCGGGGACGCTGTGCGCCGCGTGCGCCGTGCTGGCGCTCTGCCGTCCCAGCCGTCTGCGACGCCGCTCGTACCGCTGGCTGGTCCCTGTCGTGCTCGCCATGCTCGTGGCCGGGGGCCTGCACATCATCTCCGTCAGTCCGACCTTCCAGCGCGGTCTGTTCGCCCTCGAAGTCGCCGCGCTGATCGCCGCGTGGGCGGCGACGGCCGCCACCGGCGACCGCCGGTGGCTGATCCCCGTCGCGGCGGTCGCGATCGTCCGCACGCAGGCGATCGTCGTCCGTCCGGACGCGTTCATGCAGTCCTTTCCGGACCTGGTCGTCCTCATCCTGCTGATCGCGCCCCTCCCCGCCCTGGCGATCGCCGCCCAGCGCCGACAGGGGCAGGCACTCGCCGAATAGGAGCGGACCCCCCGGTGGGCCGACCGAGCCCGGAGGCCCACGTCGTGCCGCAACACGTGCGTGACCGAACTCCCCCCCAACGGAAGAAACAGAGCAATGACTCAGCACGATTCTCCGTCCCTGCCCGCGCACATTCCGGGGGCCTCAAGGCAGGCCCCCGGGGCCCCCGACGACACCAGCCCGTCGTGTACGACGCGGCCGTGGATGCCGGCCCTGCTGTACACCCTGGGGTTCCTGACGGTCTACCTGCTCGCCATCTGCACCCCGTGGGGGCAACGAGCTGAGAACCCGTGGTTCTACCTCGGCATACAGGGTGGCGAAGCAGCATGGATCTACCCCCTGTCAGGATCGGTCTACGGCTCGACGCCCCTGCCGCCGCTGGAACTGAGCGCCAAGCCCACCGTGATGGCGGGCCTGGCCGTCATCGTGCTCCTCACCCTGGTGCGACGGTGCTGGCGGCAGGGGTTCGCGGCGTTGGGGGTCGCCATTCTCGCGATCGGAGCCAAGGAGGTGTTCAAATCGACCGTGCCCCGCCCCGATCTGGTGGGCGCGCCCGAGAATCTCCTTGATCAGGGTTTTCCCAGCGGGCACACGGTCATCCCCGCCGCGCTGACCCTCGCCGCCGTCCTCGTGGTTTCCCCCCGCATCCGCCCCTTCGTCGCCACGGCCGGTGTGCTGTGGCTCGCCTGCATCGCCGCCGCCACCGCGACCATGGGCGGCCACCGGCCCAGCGAAGTGCTGGGAGCCACCTTGCTCGCCTGTGCCTGTTACGGCCTCGCAACCTGGCTGCTGCCGCCGGCCGCCGCCCCAGGCGCCACGCGGAGCCCTCGTGCGCTGCATGTCATCGCCCTGGCGCCGGCACTGATCGTCGCCCTCGTTTCCGGCGCACGGCCCGACACCCTCACAAGGTCACTGGTCTCCGCGGCGACGGCTTTCATATGTGCGGCCCTGGTCTGGTACGCCGCAGTCGGGCGGCCCGCACGCACCGCACGCCGCACACGTCCCGCACTGGACTGACCACCCGGCCGGCTCCGGGCGGGAACCGGTTGCATCCTGGCAGAGCGGCGGTCCGACGCCACCGCCCAGTCGTAGAAGCCGTCGACGCCTGAGCGGGGATGCGCTCCCGCCCGGCGCGTCCTCCCATAGTCCGGTCAACAGGCCGGTGTCGCCCGGCGCGGCAACCGGACGGCCAGAATGATCACGTGGCTGAACGAGTGCAGGTCCGGGAGATCGACGATGACGAGGGCCGGCGGCTGCTGCGGATTATCCGCAGGGGCACCGGGTCGGTGGTGACCTGGCGGCGGGCCCAGATGGTTCTGCTGTCCGCGCAGGGGATCCCCCTGGCGAAGATCGCCGAAGTGTCGTTCACCAGCGACGACCGGGTCCGCGATGTGATCCACAACTTCAACACCGACGACTTCGACTCGCTCTACCCGAAATACAAGGGCGGGCGGCCCAGGACGTTCACGCTGCCCGAGCGCCGCGAGATCAAGAAGATCGCGAAGTCCAAGCCGACTGAGCACGACCTGCCCTTTTCCACCTGGAGTCTGACCAAGCTGGCGGACTTCCTGGTCGCCGAGGGGGTGATCGACGACATCAGCCACGAGGGCCTGCGCATCCTGCTCCGCAAGGAAGGCGTCTCCTTTCAACGCCTGAAGACCTGGAAGACCTCCCGCGACCCGGACTACGCGGCCAAGAAAGCCCGCGTCGAGCACCTCTACGCGATCGCCGAGGGGGAGGTCCTGGCCGAGGAAGGCGAGCCCGAAATCATCTTCTGCATGGACGAGTTCGGCCCGCTCAACCTCATGCCCCACCCCGGGAAGCAGTGGGCCGAGCGCGGCGGCAAGCACAAGGACCCCGACCGTGAGCCGCGCCGCAGGCGGCGGGCGACCTACAACCGCTACAGCGGAGTACGGCACCTGTTCGCCGCCCTAGACCTGGCCAAGGACAAGCTCTACGGCCACATCAAGCCGGTCAAGCGGCGGACGCAGTTCCTGGAGTTCTGCCGCTACGTGCGCACCCTCTACCCGGACGAGGTCCGTATTGCGATCGTCTGCGACAACTTTTCCCCGCACCTAACCACGAAGAAGTGCCAGCGGGTCGGCACCTGGGCCGCGGCGAACAACGTCGAGATCGCCTACACCCCGACGAACTCCTCCTGGCTCAACCGCATCGAGGCCCAGTTCACCGCCCTGCGCTACTTCACCCTCGACGGCACCGACCACGCTACCCACAAAGAGCAGGGCAGCATGATCCGCCGCTACATCATCTGGCGAAACCGCCATGCCGACGACCGGCACCTGCGCGCCGTCGTCGACAGGGCGAACGTTGCCTGATGCGGCACTAGGCAGAAGCGCCCCTTCCGCCCGGGCCTGCCTGATCTCCCGCCGGCGTGACCGGCGCCGAGGAGGTGCTCCGGCGCGGAGCGGGTCCCGGTGGGCCGGAAGCCGGGGGCGGTGCCGCGCTCGGGCTGCGGTCGGGAGTACCTGATGGCCGGCCTGACCTCCGGCGCCACCATGGGCTGAACGACCCCCACCACCGCATCCGGAAGAAAGTACCCCCATGAGAATTGTCGACGCGAAGGTCATGGTCACCAGCCCCGGCCGCAACTTCGTCACCCTCGAGCTGACGACCGACGAGGGACTCACCGGCCTCGGCGACGCCACGCTCAACGGCCGGGAGCTGGCGGTGGTCAGCTATCTCGAGGACCATGTGATGCCCCTCCTCGTGGGCCTCGACCCGCACCGCGTCGAGGACACCTGGCAGTCCCTGTACCGGGGTGCCTACTGGCGGCGCGGTCCGGTGACGATGGCTGCCATCGCCGCCGTCGACGTCGCGCTGTGGGACATCAAGGCGAAGGCGGCGGGCCTCCCGCTCTACCAGCTCCTCGGCGGCGCGAGCAGGGACCGCGTGGGAACCTACGGCCATGCCAACGGCCGCGACATCCCCGAACTCCTCGATTCGGTACGGGCCCGGCTGGCCGAGGGCTACCCAGCGGTCCGCGTGCAGTCCGGCATACCCGGGCTGAAGGCGGTCTACGGCGTTTCGAGCACGGACGACAGCGGCTCCCCCGTGATGCACCAGCAGGCCCGGCCGCTGGTGGAGGACTGGGACACCGACGCCTATCTGCGCCACATGCCGAACGTGCTGGAGGCCGTACGCGCCGAGTTCGGTCCCGGCCTGCCCCTCCTGCACGACGCGCACCACCGGCTCACCCCCGTCCAGGCGGCCCGTCTCGGCAAGGACCTGGAGCCGTACCACCTCTTCTGGCTCGAGGACTGCACGCCCGCCGAGAACCAGGAGGCTCTGCGCATCGTCCGCCGCCACACGACCACGCCGCTGGCCGTCGGCGAGGTCTTCAACACGGTGTACGACTACCAGGCCCTGATCACCGAGCAACTGATCGACTACGTACGTTCCGCCGTCACGCACTTCGGAGGGGTCACTCCGCTGCGCAAGCTCTTCGACTTCGCCGCGCAGTACCAGATCAGGAGCGCGATACACGGGCCGCAGGACATCTCCCCCGTCGGCATGGCGGCGGCCGTCCACCTCGACCTCGCCGTGCACAATTTCGGCATCCAGGAGTACTCCGGCCACACCCCGCTCACCGAGGAGGTGTTCCGCCATGCCTACACCTTCGAGGACGGCTACCTGCACCCGGGTGAGGCGCCGGGGATCGGGGTGGAGCTGGACGAGGAACTGGCGGCCGCGCACCCCTACGAAGCGGCGTACCTCCCGGTCAACCGGCTGCACGACGGGACCGTCCACGACTGGTGACCCACCCCGCGTTCGTACGGAACGCCGCGCGGCGTGGCCGGACCGTCCCCGGCCGCGCCGCGCACCGTACCTTCGTCAGGCACGAGGCGGAACGCGGTGCAGCCGCACGTCGACGATCCGGCCGTCCGCGACCTCAGCGGTCATGTACGTGCAGTGCGGCTCTCGGCGTCTGTCGGTCGGCGAACCCGGATTGAGCAGTCGCAGCCCACCGGGAGCGGTGGTGTCCCACGGAATGTGACTGTGGCCGAACACCAGGACGTCGAGATCCGGGAAGCGCTCCGCACACCGCTTCTCGCGGCCCTGCGACGCCCCTGTCTCGTGCACGACGCCGAACCGGAGCCCTTCGCACTCCACGCGTGCGGTATCTGTGAGCCGTGCTCTCAGCTCCGGTCCGTCGTTGTTCCCGAAGACGCCTACGAGACGCCGCGCACGAGCCTCGAACAGGTCCAGAGTCGCCACGTCCACCCAGTCACCGGCGTGGAGGACGAGATCGGCCGCGTCCATCTCGGCGAGGAGAGACGGGGGCAGTCGCCGGGCCCGCTTGGGCAGGTGCGTGTCCGAAGTGAGCAACAGGCGCACAGCACTCTCCTGGTCGGTCGTCCCGACGGCCCCCTCCGTCGGCCGGTTCACGATTGTCCGTCAACGCACTGATCGCTCGCCACACAGAGGCGCGGAAGGGGAGCGCCCGTCCGGGGGATTCCCGTGCGCACCATGGACAACACCTCGCCCTGCCGCTACGTTCTCGGATTGCTTGACAACGATGTCACGAAGTCTCTCCCAAGGAGCAGTGATCGCCGATGGTGTCCCGGAGAACTCTTCTGCAGGCAGGTGGAGCAGCCCTCGCAGGCGGCGGGCTCGGAATCTCCCTGCCCGGCCTGGCAGGCGCTGCCGAGGCCGGCGCCTGGCGCCCCCTGCTGCCGTCCTTCGGCCGCCCCGCCCGGCTCGACGTCGCCGACCTCAGCTCACTCGACGGAGACGGTCAACTGCTGCTGACAACCCTCCAGGGTGTCGTCAACCGCCGCCGTCCGCGCCTGTACTTCAACTTCGACGCCGGCGACGTCGACTTCGACTGGCTTCCCGGCACCGGCGCTTCGGTCACCCGCCACGACAACGCGCTGGACCTCGTGGCCCGCTACCGGGGTGAGACACGCGGCGCGATTCTGCACGACCCCGACGTCCCGGACTCGGTGAACGTGGCGACCACACTGGCCGGCCTGGAGAACGCCGTCGTCGCCACCGCGGAACAGGCCCGCGAGCACCGTCTGAGGACCGTCGTCGATCTGCGGGGCCGCTTCTCGGCGGACGACGTGCCGGCCACGTACCGCTGGCAGTTGGACCATCTGTTCCCACGCTGCACCCACACCTTGCTGGCCGGGCTGCCGCCCACCCGGACGGTACGGACGGACGACGTGCGGTGGCGCGAGATCGCGCGAGAGGCCGAGCGCGTACGCGACGCGTCGAACCGGCAGGTCCGCACCTTCGACCTGAGCCCGGAGCTCTCCGGCGGGGACGGCGTCTACCTGCGCTTCCAGGACTCGCTCGGCGACGACGGCTGGGGCGCCTCGGTCGGTTCGGTCGAGGTGACGGCCGACGGCAACCAGGTGATCGCCTCCTTCGCGCCGGGCACCCCCGCCGAGTCGCCGCACCTCTTCGACGGCTCGAACTCCTCCATCGGCGAGAACGCCAACCGGTTCTGTGACGGTGGCGGGTCCTTCATCTACCACTTCACCCCACCGGCCGGCACGCAGCGGCTCCTGGTGGAGGTCGACGTGTGGAACCAGTTCCTCGTCTCCGCCACCACCACCGCACCCACCAGGGTCGAGCCGTTCCCGTACTTCCGGGACTACGCCGTCGCGAGCCGGGCCATGGTCGTCTGGCTGCCTCCGTCCGGGGAGACGGGGACGCTCCTCGACGAGATCTTCAGCCGGGTCGAGCCCACCACCCCCTACGCGGGCTGGTTCTCCAACGACGTGGCAGGAGAGTGGGGCGGTGTCGACCGCGCTTCCCGGCACGGCATCGAAGTGGTGCCCGCCGACTTCTACATGAACGGCACCGTGCACGCCGGCGTCCCCGCGAACATCTCGGACAAGGTCCCGCCGAGGCCGGCAGCCGCGCTCCGCAACCGCGTCTACCTCACCCTCACGGTCGGCGAGGGCGACAACATCCAGTACTGCCAGCGTCGCATGCGGAACATCTGGGACGACCCGAAGAGGGGCCGCGTACCGGTCAACTGGACCGTCAGCCCGCTGCTCGCGGACATCGGCCCCGCGCTGCTGGCGCACTACCAGAGCACCGCCACCGAGAACGACCTGCTGATCGCGGGCCCGTCCGGCGCCGGCTACACCTATCCCGGCTCGTGGCCCGGGGGCTCTCTGGACGCGTACACCCAGCTCACCGGACGCTATCTGCGCCGAACCGGCATGGACCTGGTGTACGCGTACAACCCCCGCACGGCGGCAGGCGACGGATGGGTCCCGTTCGATGAGCGCGTCGCCCGCTCCTACCGCGAGAACACGCCGCTGCGCGGCATCATCCAGTCCTGGGAGACCGGTGACCTGGAGATACGTCCTGCCGGGCTGCCCGTGATCGGCAACTTCTTTCCGCAGGGGAAAGCAGCGGAGTACAGGGACGGGCTGCTGCGGCACATCGAGGACTGGGACGGCACCGCGCCGCTGTTCATCGCCGGCGCCGTGAACGCCTGGAGCTGGACGCCCGGTGACATCGCCGAACTCGCGGGCCTGCTCGGCGACCCCTTCGAAATCGTCCGCGGCGACACCTTCTTCGACCTGGTGAACCGGGCCGGCCGAGGCTCTCGGCACCGGAGCTGACGCCACGCTCGACACGGCCGTACGCCGCTGCTCGCCCATCGCCCCTGAACCGCGGTTCGTGGTTCAGGGCGACGGGCCCTGCCGTGCGGGGTCGCGCGCTGCCGCATCGGCACCATGCGGCGGACGGGCGGCCCCGCGTACGTTTCCGGTCAGCCCGTGCACCCAATTAAGTCAGTCGATTGAATTAGATGGAGGGGTGGTGTCTAGTGATCGAAAGCGCGGACTCAGGGAGGCAGGCTTGAGTGAATCCCAAGGGGTGCGGCCGCCGGCCGACCCGCCCCGCACCGGCCGCGGTGCCGGTACACGCGACGCCATCATGGCGGCGGCCGAGCGCCTCTATGCCGAGCACGGCCTGTCGAACGTCTCCAACCGGCAGATCAGCGAGGCCGCCGGCCAGGGCAACAACACCGCCGTCAGCTACCACTTCGGCAGCAGGACGACGCTCGTGCGGGCCATCATGAGCAGACACGGAGCACAGGTCGACGTGATCCGCGGGCGCTACGTCGAGGCCGCAGGCGACAGCACCGACGTGCGGGACTGGGTGCGCTGCCTGCTGCGCCCGGTGACCGAACACCTCGCCGGCCTCGGCACCCCCTCCTGGCAGGCCCGGTTCGCCATGCAGGTGATGGCCGACCCGCTGATGCGGGTGCTGGTCGCGGACGAGGCCCTCACCCGTGGCAACCTGCGCCGCACCCTCCAGGGACTGGGCCGGTGCCTGTACGACATCGTGCCCCCCGAGATCCGCCCCGCACGCGCGGACATGGCACGCCATCTCATCACCCACACCTGCGCGGAGCGTGAACTCGCCCTGGCCGAAAACCCGGTCGAGCCGGGCAGGTCGTGGGAGCGCACCGCCGACGCGCTGGAGGACGCGCTGGTGGGACTGCTCGCAGCACCCACCACCCACCGCTGAGGAATCATCAGTAACAGACCGCTCCGGAAGAGCGACAAGGGAGAGACCATGAAGATCACCGTGGACGAGGAGAAGTGCTGCGGCGCCGGCCAGTGCGTCCTGATCGCACCGGACGTGTTCGACCAGCGCGATGAGGACGGCATCGTCATACTCCTCGACGCCGCACCTCCGGCAGACCGGCACGAGGGGGCCCGTGAGTCCGCCTCCGTCTGTCCCGCCGCCGCCATCCAGCTCCACGAAGACGCGTGAGCTCGCCGTCGGACGTCCTCGTCGTCGGGGCCGGGGCCGCCGGTCTCGCCGTCGTGGAGAGCCTGCGCCGCAAGGGCTACCGCGGGCGGATCACGCTGCTGGGCGAGGAGGCCGGTGTTCCGTACGACCGACCGCCCCTGTCCAAGCAGGTGCTCGCCGGGACGTGGGACGCCGAGCGAACGCACCTGCGTACGCGTGACGTACTGGACTCACTGGACGCGGAGTTCGTCTTCGGCGATCGCGCGCTGGCCCTCGACGCCGCCACGCGCACCGTGCACACGGAGAGTGGGGCGGAGCTGACAGCGGAGGCCATCGTGCTGGCCACCGGACTGCACGCGCGCAGACTCCCAGGTCTGTCGGGTGCGGCAGGCGTCCATGTGCTGCGGACCCTCGACGACGCCGCACGGCTTCGCGGGGAACTGCTGGAGGCCGACAGGGTCGTGGTCGTCGGCGACGGGGTGCTCGGTGCCGAGATCGCCGCCACCGCCCGCCTCATGGGCGCCACCGTGACGCTCGCAGGTCCGCAGGCGGCCCCGATGCAGGCGCAGTTGGGCCACGAGATCGCCCGTCTGCTCGCCGCGCTGCACATTGAGCACGGGGTGCGCCTGCGCCCGGACACACTGGTGGAGGCGCTGGATACGGCCGACGGACGCGTGACCGGTGTCCGTCCGGTCGACGGCGCGACCATCCCCGCGGATCTCGTCGTGTCGGCGGTGGGCGGCGCTCCCGCCACCGCCGACACGACGAGAT
>NZ_MAPV01000012.1 GCF_001700505.1 Streptomyces mutomycini | reverse complement strand
GTTGCTCGCGTCCACTGTGTTGTTCCCAGGCCACGAACAGTCGTGCTGGTTGAACAGCTAACTTAAACTGAAAAGTGTGCTTGTTCGCTAAGTGCCGATACTTCGCATTGCGAAGTGGCCGTTAGTGTTTCGGTGGTCATTGCGTTAGGGAAACGCCCGGTTACATTCCGAACCCGGAAGCTAAGCCTTTCAGCGCCGATGGTACTGCAGGGGGGACCCTGTGGGAGAGTAGGACGCCGCCGAACAATCTTTCAAGGGCCCTTGGTCCCAGCGTTCATGCTGGGGCCGAGGGCCCTTTTGTTTTTCCGAAGCGCGTCGGATGGTCGGCTGCGCGAGAATGTCTGTGGTACCCGATGACAGGAGTCACCCCCATGTCCACCAACTCTTCCGACGACCGTCCGGAGCGCGAGCCGCGTCGCCGGGACGGCGGTGACAGGGGCGGCTTCCGAGGTGGCCGTGACGACCGTTCGTCCGCACCTCGACGCGACAACGACCGCCCCAGCGGTGGCTTCCGTCGCGATGACCGTGCTCCGCGCCGTGACGACAACCGTGGTGGTGGTTCCGGCGGTGGCTTCCGTCGTGATGACAACCGTGGTGGTGGCACCGGTGGCGGGTTCCGTCGTGACGACCGTGCTCCGCGCCGTGATGACGACCGTGGTGGATACCGCGGTGGCCAGCAGCGCGATGACCGTGGTGGCCGGCCCGCCGGTGGCGGATTCGAGCGCCGCGACGACCGCGCTCCGCGCCGTGACGACAACCGAGGCGGCAGCACCGGCGGCGGGTTCCGTCGTGACGACAACCGTGGCGGTCGGCCCGCCGGTGGTGGTTTCGAGCGTCGCGATGACCGTGCTCCGCGCCGTGACGACAACCGTGGTGGTGGTTCCGGCGGTGGCTTCCGTCGTGATGACAACCGTGGTGGTGGCACCGGTGGCGGGTTCCGTCGTGACGACCGCGCCCCGCGCCGTGATGACGACCGTGGTGGATACCGCGGTGGCCAGCAGCGCGATGACCGTGGTGGCCGGCCCGCCGGTGGCGGATTCGAGCGCCGCGACGACCGCGCTCCGCGCCGCGACGACAACCGAGGCGGCAGCACCGGCGGCGGGTTCCGTCGTGACGACAACCGTGGCGGTGGCACCGGTGGCGGGTTCCGTCGCGATGACCGCGCCCCGCGCCGTGATGACGACCGTGGTGGATACCGCGGTGGCCAGCAGCGCGATGACCGTGGTGGCCGACCCAGCGGTGGCGGCTTCGAGCGCCGCGACGACCGCGCTCCGCGCCGCGACGACCGCGCTCCGCGCCGCGACGACAGCCGAGGCGGCAGCACCGGCGGCGGCGGATTCCGTCGTGACGACAGCCGAGGCGGCAGCACCGGCGGTGGCGGCTTCCGTCGCGACGACAGCCGTGGTGGCGGTTCCAGCGGCGGCTTCCGTCGCGACGATCGCGGTCCGCGCCGTGACGACGACCGGCCGAGCAGCTTCCGTCGTGACGACCGTGCTCCGCGCCGTGATGACGACCGTGGTGGATACCGCGGTGGCCAGCAGCGCGATGACCGTGGTGGCCGGCCCAGCGGTGGCGGCTTCGAGCGCCGCGACGACCGCGCTCCGCGCCGCGACGACAGCCGAGGCGGCAGCACCGGCGGCGGCTTCCGTCGTGACGACAACCGCGGTGGCAGCACCGGCGGTGGCGGCTTCCGTCGCGACGACAGCCGCGGTGGCGACCGTGACCGTGCGCCGCGTCGTGACAACGACCGTCGTGACGACCGTGGCGGATTCCGCGGCCGGGACGACCGTGGTGGCTACCAGGGCCGCGAGGACCGGGACCGTGAGCCGATCAAGCGGCTTCCGATCCCGGACGACGTCACCGGTCACGAGATCGACAAGGATGTCCGTCAGGAGCTGATGAGCCTGCCGAAGACCCTTGCCGAGGACGTTGCACGGAACCTCGTCATGGTCGCCCGTCTGATCGACGAGGACCCCGAGCAGGCGTACGCGTACTCCCGTATCGCCCTGCGTCTGGCGTCACGCGTCGCTGCGGTGCGTGAAGCCGCCGGCTTCGCGGCGTACGCGACGCAGAAGTACGCCGAGGCCCTGGCCGAGTTCCGGGCGTCCCGTCGGATGACCGGTTCCGTCGAGCTGTGGCCCGTCATGGCCGACTGCGAGCGTGGACTCGGACGCCCCGAGCGCGCCATGGACATGGCCGGCGAGCCCGAGGTGCAGAAGCTGGACAAGGCCGGACAGGTCGAGATGCGCCTGGTCGCCGCCGGAGCCCGCAGGGACATGGGGCAGATCGACGCTGCCATCGTCACGCTGCAGGGGCCTGAGCTCGCTTCCAACGCCGTCCACTCGTGGACGCCGCGCCTGCGTTACGCCTATGCCGACGCACTCCTGGAAGCCGGCCGCGAGGACGAGGCCCGTGAGTGGTTCGGGAAGGCCCTGGAGGCCGACAAGGACGGGGCGACCGACGCGTCCGACCGGCTGGCCGAACTTGACGGTGTGGACTTCGTCGACGCGCTCGGCGATGACGACGAGCAGCCCGCCCCGACGGCCGCGATCGACGACACAGCGGTCGTCGCCGAAGCCGATGACGCGGACGGCCTGGACGATGACGACCAGGACGACGGCCAGGACGACGGCCAGGACGAGCAGGAAGTCGACGAGCAGGACGACGACGTCGATGGACCCGCGAAGGCCTGACCGCCGCTGAAGCACGGTCACGGAAAGGGCGGCACCCCCGGGGGTGCCGCCCTTTTTGCGTTCCCGGGTCCGGCAAGCCGCTACGGCCGGAGGGCCGAAGCGCCGAACGGCCGATCACCGATCGCCCCGGGCCCGGCCCCGTCTCAGCCGGTGCCGAGACTGCGCAGGACCAGCCCCGTGGCCGGTTTCGGGCCGAACGAGGTCGACTTACGGGGCATCGTGACGCCCTGCCTGGCGAGATCCCGTACGACGTCCTCGCTCACCGGATGCATCAGCACCGCGGTGGCGTCGTGCCGCTCCGCCTGTTCGACCACCGCCGCCGAGTCGTGGATGTAGGCGATGTGCTCCGGGGCGTCGGGAATCCGCCACACGTCGTCGAGGAGCGTGGAGTGCAGCACGGTCGCGTCGAGCGAGCGCCAGGCGGCCGGCCGGTCGGCACGGACCGTGCGGGCCAGCAGCTGCTCGTCCGGCCGGTCGACGAGATGGAATCGGCCGTCGCCCGCGAGAAGGAAGGCATTGCCCTCCGCGGCGGCCTCCGCGAGGACGTCGAGTGCCCGGGGCAGCGGACCGTCGACGGGGCGTACGCGGAAGCGGCCGTCGAGGGCACGGAGCGCATCGCCGACCGGGAGGCGGTGCAGCAGCCGGTGGATGGCGCGGACCCGCAGTGGATAGCGGGTGGTGTCGACGAGCAGGACGAGACCGAAGTCCCAGGGCCCGGGGGAGGACTGCTCCTTCTGGAGCCGGAGGTAGGTGGCCCAGCGGTGGTGGCCGTCGGCGATCAGCGCCTGGCGGTGGGACAGGTCGGACTCGACCTCCGCCTGCTCCGCGGGATCGGTGAGGGCCCAGAGACGATGGCTGAAACCGTCCTCGGTCTTCGTGGTCAGCAGCGGGATCCGCTTCACCACGCGTTCGATCACGGCCGTCGCTCCGCTCGGCCCGCCGTCCCCCGCGTAGCTGAGGAGCAGGGGTTCGAGGTGGGCGGCCGCGGTGCGCATCAGATCGGCGCGGTCCTCGACGACGTCGGCCATGACGTCCTCGTGCGGGAGCACGACACCCTCCTGCGCGGGGGAGAGCGCGAGTGCCCCGATCACACCGCGTTGCAGGACGCCGCAGGCCCGCTGCTCGTACACGTAGAGCGAGGGCACCGGGTCCGGGGCGAGGACACCCTCCGCGAGCCAGCGCTTGAGAGTGTCGGCGGCCTGCCGGTGGCGTGCGGTGGCCGTGCCGGCCTGCGGGAGGATCAGCCGCACGATGTTGTGCGGGTCCGCTGACTCCAGGTGGTGGAGGCCGTCGGGCCGGACGACGACGTCGTACGGAGGTGAGGTCACCGCCGCCAGGCTGCCGACCCGTTCGGGGACGTATCGCAGCCCGCGGAAGGGGATCAGCCGCAGTCCCTGACCGGAGGCGGGCCCGGATGTGTTCATCCGTGCATGGTAAGTGCGCTCCCGTGATGGGCGATGATCGGGGGAGAGGCATGGAAAGAGGAGCACAGGCATATGAGTCATCAGCACACGTTCCGGCCGCTCGGGAGCAGCGTCGCGCTGAGCGAGGCGTACGACACGGCCCTGCTCGACCTCGACGGGGTGGTGTACGCGGGCGGGCATGCCATCGTCCACGCCGTCGAGTCGCTGGGCAGTGCACGCGCGGGCGGTATGCACCTGGCGTATGTGACGAACAACGCGCTGCGGACGCCGGACGCCGTGGCGGAGCACCTGACGGAGCTCGGGGTGCCGGCCGAACCCGCTGATGTGATCACGTCGGCGCAGGCGGTGGCCCGGCTGATGGCCGATCAGCTGCCGTCCGGGGCAAGGGTGCTCGTGGTCGGAGGCGAAGGGCTGCGGGTCGCGCTGCGCGAGCGCGGGCTGGTGCCGGTGGAGTCGGCGGACGACGGTCCGGTCGCCGTGGCCCAGGGGTTCGGCGGGCCCGATCTCGCGTGGGGCCGGTTCGCCGAGGCGGCGTACGCGATCTCGCGCGGCGCCGAGTGGTTCGCGTCCAACACGGACCTGACGATTCCGGGCGCCCGTGGGATCGCTCCGGGCAACGGCGCGGCGGTGGAAGTCGTACGGATCGCGACGGGTGCCGAGCCGCAGGTCGCGGGCAAGCCGCTGCCGCCGATGCACCGTGAGACCGTGCTGCGGACCGGGGCGGAGCGGCCGCTGGTCGTCGGGGACCGGCTGGACACGGACATCGAGGGCGCGTTCAACGGCGGGGTCGACTCGCTGCTCGTCCTCACCGGGGTGACCGACGCGGCGCAGCTGATCGCGGCCCGACCCGAGCACCGCCCGACCTATGTGGACCGGGACCTGCGGGGGCTGCTCACCGGACAGCCCGAGGTGTCCGAGGAGGGCGGCGGATTCCGCTGCGGCGGCTGGACGGCCGCGGTGCGCGGGGACGCACTCGTACTGGACGGCGAGGGCGACGGGATCGACGGACTGCGGGCCCTGTGCGGGGCGGCGTGGACGCACGCCGGTCAGGGTGTGTGCGGGCTGGACGCGGACAAGGCCGTGGCCTCCCTGGCTCTGTAGGAAGCCGGACCGGGCGCGGTACGAGGAGCCGGCCCCGGGCGGTGGGGAACACGGGCGTTGATCCAACAGCAGGACAGGCTAACCTAACCAGGTGTTGGTAGAGAGTCCCCCCGAATCGAATTCCGGCCGCCCGGCCACGCCGGACACCGGCCGGCGTGCCGGGCGCCACGCGGTACGGGCCGCGGGCCTCCTGGCCGCCGTGGCGGTGCTGGCGCTGGTGTGCCTCGCGAGTATCGCGATCGGTGCCAAGGCCCTGCCGTTCTCCGAGGTGTGGCACGGCCTGTTCCACTACTCGGGCACCGGCGGCGATGTCCTCGTACGGGATGTGCGGGTTCCGCGCACCGTTCTGGGGCTGATCGTCGGGGCGGCGCTGGGGCTGGCCGGCGCGGTGATGCAGGCGCTGACCCGGAACCCGCTCGCCGAGCCCGGCCTGCTGGGTGTCAATGCGGGCGCCGCGGCGGCCGTCGTCTCGGCCATCACCTTCCTCGGCGTCACCTCGCTGACCGGGTACGTCTGGTTCGCGTTCGGCGGCGCCGCGATCGTGTCCGTCGCCGTCTACCTGCTCGGCGGCAGCCGGTCCGCGAACCCCGTACGGCTGGCGCTCGCCGGCACGGCGGTCACCGCGGCGCTCTTCGGCTACGTCAACGCCGTACAGCTCCTCGACGCGGCGGCGCTGGACCGGCTGAGGTTTTGGACCGTCGGGTCGCTGGCCTCCGCGAACACGGAGACGGTCGGCAAGGTGTGGCCGTTCATCGCGCTCGGCGTCGTGCTGTCCCTGCTCATCGCCCGGCCGCTCAACGCGCTGGAGATGGGCGACGACACGGCCAGGGCGCTCGGCGCGCATCTGACCCGTACCCGCGTCCTCGCGATGGTGGCCGTCACCCTGCTCTGCGGGGCGGCGACCGCCGCCTGCGGGCCGATCGTCTTCATCGGGCTGATGATCCCGCACCTGGTCCGCACCATCACCGGCCCGGACATGAGGTGGATCCTGCCCTACGCGGCCGTGCTCGCACCCGTGCTGCTGCTCGGCGCCGATGTGGTGGGCAGGGTCGTCGCACGCCCCTCCGAGCTGCAGGTCGGCATCGTCACGGCGCTGCTGGGCGGGCCCGTCTTCATCCACCTCGTACGCCGCAAGAGGATGGCCCAGCTGTGAAGGCCGCGCAGGACACCACGAGGACGGTCCGCGCCGTGCGGACGGCAGGCGGGCTCTCCTTCCGCGTGGACGCGCGGGCGTCCGCAGTGATCGTGCTGCTGGTCGCGGCGGCGGTCTTCGCCGCCGTGGTGCTGATCGGCAGCGGCGACTACGCCATGTCCCCCGGCCAGGTCGTCAGCACGCTGTTCGGTGACGGAACCTTCCAGCAGGAGTTCATCGTCACCGAACTGCGGCTGCCCAGGGTCCTGGTGGGGCTCCTCGTCGGCGCCGCGCTCGGTGTCGGAGGCGCCGTCTTCCAGAGCGTCTCCCGCAACCCGCTCGGAAGCCCCGACGTCCTCGGCTTCGGCCAGGGCTCCGCGGTCGGCGCGCTCATCGTGATCGTGCTCTTCCACGGCGGACCCACCGAGGTCGCGGCGGGCGCCGTCGTCGGCGGTCTGCTCACGGGCGCCGCCGTCTACCTGCTGGCCTGGAAGCGCGGGGTGCACGGCTACCGGCTGGTCCTCGTCGGCATCGGCGCCGCCGCGATGCTCACCGCCACCACGCATTACCTGATCACCAAGGCCAACCTCGTCGACGCCACCCGTGCCGTCGTCTGGATGACCGGCTCGCTGGACGGCCGGGACTGGGCCCAGGTCTGGCCGCTGCTCGCCGTCTGCTGTGTCCTGATCCCCCTGGTCCTCGGCCACGGGCGGGCGCTGCGCATGATCGAGATGGGCGACGACGCCGCACACGCCCTGGGCGTACGGGTGGAACGCACCCGCCTCGTCCTCCTGAGCTGCGCCGTGCTGCTCGTCGCCGTCGCGACAGCCGCCGCCGGGCCCATCGTCTTCGTCTCGCTCAGCGCCCCGCAGGTCGCCCGCCGCCTCACCCGCGCGTCCGGCCCGAACCTGGCGGCCGCGGCCGCCACGGGCGCCGCCCTGCTGCTCGTCGCCGACTGGACCGCCATGAACGCCTTCGGGGACCGCCAGCTCCCCGTGGGCGTCGTCACCGGTGTACTCGGCGGCTGCTACCTGCTGTGGCTCCTCGTGTCCGAGCGCAGGGCAGGACGCATATGAAGCCGGGCACACCGGACAGCTCGCAGCCCACACCCACAGACTCCGGGAGTACGACCATGCAGCGCCTCACCGCGGACTCCGTGACCCTCGGCTACGACCAGCGGATCATCGCGGAGAACCTCTCGGTCGAGATACCCGACAACTCCTTCACGGTCGTCGTCGGCCCCAACGCCTGCGGCAAGTCGACCCTGCTCCGCGCCCTCTCCCGGATGCTGAAGCCGAGCGCCGGAGACGTCCTGCTGGACGGGCGGTCCATCCACCGGATGCCCGCGAAGAAGGTCGCCAGGACGCTGGGCCTGCTGCCGCAGTCCTCCATAGCACCCGACGGGATCACCGTCGCCGACCTCGTCTCGCGCGGCCGCTACCCCCACCAGGGCCTGCTGCGCCAGTGGTCGCCCGAGGACGAGCGGATCGTGAAGGAGTCCATGGAGTCGACCGGCGTCGGCGAGCTGGCCGACCGCTACGTCGACGAGCTGTCCGGCGGCCAGCGCCAGCGGGTCTGGATCGCCATGGCCCTGGCCCAGCAGACCCCGCTGCTGCTGCTCGACGAGCCGACGACGTATCTCGACATCCAGCACCAGATCGACGTGCTCGACCTCTGCGCCGAACTCCACGAGACACAGGGCCGCACCCTCGTCGCCGTCCTGCACGACCTCAATCACGCCGCCCGGTACGCCACCCACCTGATCGCCATGCGCGAGGGGGTGGTCGTCGCCGAGGGCGCGCCCGGCGACGTCGTCACCGCGCAGCTCGTGGAGGAGGTCTTCGGGATGCGGTGCCAGGTCATCGAGGACCCCGAGACGGGGACACCGCTGGTGGTGCCGGCAGCCCGCGGAAAGCGCACCCGGGCGTCCGTCTGAGGCCCGCCCGGTTCAGAGCCGGAGGCCCGCCCCGTTCAGAGCAGGGACCTGAGCGTCAGCAGATCGCGGAAGCCCGCCTCCAGCCGCACCCGGCCCGACCCCCAGGCCTTCGCGAAGTTCAGGTCGCCGCCGACCATGGCCACCAGGTCGTCGCCGGTCATCGCGAGCCTGATCTCGGCCTTCTCACGGGGCGGGCCGTCATGCGTGTCCAGCACCGTGATCCGGCCGTTCGCCAGCCGTCCGGTGAACGTCGCGTCGAGATCCCTGATGTGGCAGCTCAGCGAGCGGTCGAGGTCGGCGGCACGGCGTACGTCGCCGTCGGCCCCCGCCAGATTGTCGGAAAGTGTGTCGAGTGCGCTGCGGCACTCCGCCATGGTCGCCATCGTCACCGACGGTACACCGGCCCTTCGGGGTAGCGTTCCCGCATGAGCGACTGGATGCCGGGGCCGGACACGGCGCAGCGGGACGAGGCGGACGAAGCGGCCGCGTCGGCGCCCGCCGTGCCTCCCGTGCCCTCCTTCGACCCCGCCCCGCCCACACCCCTCGGTGTCGCACGCACCCCCACCGGCCACGCCGGTGTGGACGCGCGGCTGGAGCGGCTGGCCGACGCGGACCACCTCGCCGCCGACGGCCACACCGAGGTGTACGAGGATGTACACCGTGGGCTGCGCGACGAGCTGACCGCGCTGGACGTACGGCCCGCACCCGCACCGACGCCCGCGCACGACAACAGGAGCTGAACGAGAAGTGGCAGGAGTGGCACGTCGCCGCCTCGACGCCGAGCTGGTACGCCGCAAGCTCGCCCGCTCGCGCGAGCACGCGAGCCAGCTGATCGCCGCGGGGCGGGTGACCGTCGGCGGGAACACCGCGACCAAGCCCGCCACCCAGGTGGAGACCAGCGCGGCCGTCGTCGTCGTCAAGGACGACAGCGACCCCGAGTACGTCTCGCGCGGCGGGCACAAACTCGCGGGCGCCCTCGCCGCCTTCGTGCCCCTGGGGCTGAAGACCGAGGGCCGGCGGGCACTGGACGCGGGAGCCTCGACCGGTGGCTTCACCGATGTGCTGCTGCGGGCCGGCGCCGGCCATGTCGTGGCCGTGGACGTCGGGTACGGGCAGCTCGCATGGTCCCTGCAGTCCGATGAACGCGTCACCGTCAAGGACCGTACCAACGTACGGGAGCTGACGCTGGAGCAGATCGACGGCGAGGCGGTGGACCTGGTGGTGGGCGACCTGTCGTTCATCCCGCTCGGCCTGGTGCTGCCCGCCCTCGCGCGCTGCGCCGCGCCCGACGCCGACCTGGTGCTCATGGTCAAACCGCAGTTCGAGGTGGGCAAGGAGCGCCTCGGCAGCGGCGGAGTGGTCCGCAGCCCCGAACTGCGGGCCGAAGCGGTACGGGAGGTGGCGCGCCGGGCCGGACTGCTGGGCCTCGGCGTCCAGGGTGTGACGGCGAGCCCGTTGCCGGGCCCGTCGGGAAACGTCGAGTACTTTCTGTGGCTGCGGGCCGGCGCACCTGAGCTGGATCCCGCGGATGTCGACCGTGCAGTGGCGGAGGGGCCCCGTTGACGACGCATGCGGCACAACCAGGGAACGCGGAACGCACCGTCTTCCTGCTCGCGCACACCGGCCGCCCGGCCGCGATCCGCAGCGCGGAGCTCGTGGTCCAGGGCCTGCTGCGGAACGGCCTGGGCGTCCGGGTGCTGGCCGTGGAGGCGGCGGACCTGCCGCTGCCGCCGTCCGTCGAGACGGTCAGCGACGCGACGCCCGCGGCCGTGGACGGCTGTGAACTGCTGATCGTGCTCGGCGGGGACGGGACGCTGCTGCGCGGTGCCGAGATCTCCCGCGCCTCCGGCGTACCGATGCTCGGCGTCAACCTCGGACGGGTCGGCTTCCTCGCCGAGGCCGAGCGCGACGACCTGGACAAGGTCGTCGACCGGGTCGTCACCCGGGCGTACCAGGTCGAGGAGCGGATGACGCTCGACGTCGTCGTGCACAGCAACGGCGACGTCGTGCACACCGACTGGGCGCTCAACGAGGCCGCGGTCCAGAAGGTCTCGCCCGAGCGGATGCTCGAGGTCGTCCTGGAGATCGACGGCCGCCCCGTGACCGGCTTCGGCTGCGACGGGATCGTCTGCGCCACCCCGACGGGGTCTACCGCGTACGCCTTCTCGGCGGGCGGCCCCGTCGTCTGGCCGGAGGTCGAGGCGCTTCTCATGGTGCCGATCAGCGCCCACGCGCTGTTCGCGAAGCCGCTGATCACCTCGCCCGACTCGGTGCTCGCCGTCGAGGTCCAGCAGTACACCCCGCACGGTGTGCTGTGGTGCGACGGCCGCCGGACCGTCGAGCTGCCCGCGGGAGCCAGGGTGGAGGTGCGGCGCGGCGCCGTGCCCGTACGGCTGGCGCGGCTGCACCAGGCGTCGTTCACCGACCGGCTGGTGGCCAAGTTCGCGCTGCCCGTGCAGGGCTGGCGGGGCGCTCCGCACTGACTCCCGGGACCGCTGCTCACACCCGCGGGAGTGAACCGGTCACCGGGGTCCGTCGCACACCGGGCGCCGGACCTCGTAAGGTCATGTCCGTGTTGGAGGAGATGCGGATACGGTCGCTCGGAGTCATCGACGACGCGGTGGTGGAGCTGTCACCCGGTTTCACCGCGGTGACGGGTGAGACCGGCGCGGGCAAGACCATGGTCGTCACGAGCCTCGGGCTGCTGCTCGGCGGGCGCGCCGACCCCGCCCTGGTGCGGATCGGTTCCAAGGCTGCGGTCGTCGAGGGGCGGATCACGGTGTCCCCGGGCGACGCGGCGGCGGTGCGCGCCGAGGAGGCCGGGGGCGAGATCGAGGACGGGGCGCTGATCATCAGCCGTACCGTCTCGGCGGAAGGGCGCTCCCGCGCGCATCTCGGGGGGAGGTCCGTGCCCGTGGGAGTGCTCGCCGAGCTCGCCGACGAACTCGTCGCCGTACACGGCCAGACCGACCAGCAGGGCCTGCTCAAGCCCGCACGGCAGCGCCAGGCCCTCGACCGGTACGCCGGCGGCGGTGTCGACGTGCCCCACACCAAGTACGCGGCGGCCTACCGGCGGCTGCGCGCGGTCGTCACGGAGCTCGACGAGCTGACCACCAGGGCCAGGGAACGCGCCCAGGAAGCGGATCTGCTGCGTTTCGGCCTGGAAGAGGTCGCCGCCGTGGAGCCGCTGCCCGGGGAGGACACCGAACTCGCCGCGGAGGCCGAGCGGCTCGGTCACGCCGAGGCGCTCGCCTCGGCCGCGGCCCTCGCCCACACGGCGCTCGTGGGCGATCCGGAGGACCAGGAGGGCGTGGACGCCACCACGGTGGTCGCCGCCGCCGGACGGTCCCTGGACGCCGTACGGGCGCACGACCCGGCGCTGGCCGCGCTCGCCGACCGGATCGGCGAGATCTCGATCCTGCTCGCCGACGTCGCCGGGGAGCTCGCCGGATACGCCGACCAGCTCGACGCCGACCCGCTGCGGCTCGCCGCCGTGGAGGAGCGGCGTGCCGCGCTCACCGCGCTCACCCGCAAGTACGGCGAGGACATCACCAGCGTGCTCGCCTGGGCCGGGGACGGCTCCGCCCGGCTGACCGAGCTGGAGGGCGACGACGACCGCATCGGCGAACTGACGGCGGAACGCGACGCGCTGCGCGCCGAGCTCTCCGTCCTCGGCCAGGAGCTGACCGACGCGCGGACGGAGGCGGCGGCGCGCTTCGCCGCCGCCGTCACCCAGGAACTGGCGTCGCTCGCGATGCCGCACGCACGGGTCTCCTTCGCCATCGGGCAGACGGAGGCGCCGGACGAGGCGTCCGGCATCGAGATCGGGGGCCGGAACGTGGTCTACGGGCCGTCCGGCGCCGACGAGGTGGAGCTCCTGCTGGCGCCGCACCCCGGTGCCCAGCCCAGGCCGATCGCCAAGGGCGCCTCGGGCGGTGAGCTGTCCCGGGTGATGCTCGCCGTCGAGGTGGTCTTCGCCGGTTCCGACCCCGTGCCGACGTACCTGTTCGACGAGGTCGACGCCGGTGTCGGCGGCAAGGCGGCCGTGGAGGTCGGCCGGCGGCTGGCGAAGCTCGCCAGGTCAGCGCAGGTCGTCGTGGTCACCCACCTGCCGCAGGTGGCGGCCTTCGCCGACCGGCAGCTGCTGGTCGAGAAGACCGTCGACGGATCGGTGACCAGGAGCGGCGTCACGGTCCTGGAAGGCGAGGACCGGGTGCGGGAACTCTCCCGGATGCTCGCCGGGCAGGAGGATTCGGAGACCGCCCGGGCCCACGCCGAAGAGCTGCTGGAGGCCGCGCGCGCCGACGGATAGCGGCCACCGGCGTCAGTCCTGCGCCGCCCGCCTCACTCGTACGAGTGGGGCGGGCCGTCCCGCTCTCGGCGCGAGGACGGGAACAACGTTTCGTCAGTGCCGGAACAGGCGTACGGACTGGCATCCTTGACGCTGTACATACCGCCGACTCGGGAGCCCCGGGAGCCAATCAACGTGTCACAGCTGCGTACGGTCCAAGTCCTGGGCGGCGGAGCCGGAAGCAGCGCTCGTGTCAGCTCGCTCGCCGCAGGTCTGGTCGCCAGAGGTGTGCAGGTCACCGTCTGCGCCCCGGCAGGTTCCGGCCGCGCCCACGGACTGCCCGCGACCGGCGCCCGCTTCGTCGCGGTGCCCCGGCGCAGCGACCCCGCGGCCGTCGCGGCTCTCCGTACCGCCTGCACCGGGGCCGACATCGTCCACGCCCACGGGCTGCACGCCGCCGTACGGGCGGGGCTCGCGCTCAGCGGGCAGGGCATCCCGCTGGTCGTGACCTGGCACACCCGCGCCCACGCCGAGGGTGCCCGCGGCAGGCTGCTGCGTCTGCTGGAGCGACGGGCCGCCCGTGCGGCCGCGGTCGTGCTGGGAACCTCGTGGGAACTGGTCGACCGGGCCCGCCGCCGGGGGGCCAGGGACGCCCGGCTCGCACTGGCCGCGATTCCCACGGGCCGCTTCCGCGGCACTCCCGACGACGGCAAGACGCGTGCCGAACTGGGAGCAGTCGGAAGGCCGTTACTGGTATCGGTGGCTCAGCACGGGCACGACACACTGCTGGACGCGGCGCGCCGGTGGGACGCGCTCGACCCGGTGCCGCTGCTGGCCGTCGTGGGTGAGGGACCCCGGGCCGGTGCCGTGCGGCGCCGGATCGCGGCGGAGGGGCTGCCCGCCGTCCTTGCCGGAGGTTCGGACGGCATCGGTGACCTCCTCGCCGCCGCCGACATCGCCGTACTGTCCGGCCGGGGGGAGGGAGGGTCGCTGCTCGCCCAGGAGGCTCTCCGTCTCGGTGTCCCGCTGGTCGCGGCCCGCGCCGACGGCCTGCCGGAACTCGCGGGTGACGCGGCCGAGTTCGTTCCGTACGGGGACGCCGGAGCACTGGCCGGTGCCGTCGTGCGGCTGCTGGACGACCCCGGGCGGCGGGAGCGGCTCGCCGAATCGGGGCGCGCCAAGGCCGCGAGCTGGCCCACGGAGGACGAGGCGATCGCCCATGTGCTCTCCGTGTACGACGAGTTGGCCCAGCCCCTGACAGCCGGCCGGGCCTAGGCCCCGGCCCTCAGCGGGTGTGCCGGCGGGCCCGCAGGGCCAGGCTCAGGGCGAGTACCGACTGCGGGTCGTCCAGGTCGGTGCCGAGCAGCTCGCCGATCCGCGCCAGCCGGTTGTAGAGCGTCTGCCGGTTCAGATGCAGTTCGCGCGCGGCCTCCGCCTTGCGGCCCGCGTGAGCGACGTACGCCTCCAGAGTCGGCAGCAGCGCGGGGCGCGAGGTCCGGTCGTGTTCGAGCAGCGGTCCGATCGCCCGGCCGACGAAGGACGCCAGATCCGGATGGTCCCGCAGCCGCCACAGCAGCAGGTCGATGTCCAGGCGGCGCGCGTCGTGCCAGGGGCGCTCCCCGAGCCCCTGCGCGGCCGTCGAGGCCTCCGCCGCGTGCCGCAGCCCCGCGCCCGCCGCGGTCCAGCCGCCCGCGGCCCCGACCACCACGACGACCGGCGTACGGTCCCCGGCCCGCTCCAGGCCCGCCCGTACGGCCCCGGCCCGCAGCGCCGCCGCCACCCGGTCCGCGAGCACCGCGCGCGTGGTCCCCGGACGCAGCGCCAGCAGCAGCGGGACCCGGCCCTCCACCGGGCGCACTCCTACGAGCACCGGAGCGCCCACCGCCGAGAGCTCCTCCGTCACGGCCCGCGCCAGCAGCGCCCAGCTGCCCGCGGGCGCCGACTCGGGGGCGAGCCGCATCACCACAGGCAGCAGCGGATCGCCCCCCGGCCTGAATCCCAGCACCCCGGCCTGCGCGGGGGCGTCCTCGGGAGCGATCCGGCCCTCGGCGAGATCCGTGAGGAAGTCGCCGCGTCCCCGCGCCGCCACCTCCTCCTCCTGGCGGGCCTGCATCAGCACGACCGCCAGGATGCCCGCCGCACGCTCGGCCGCCATCCGGTGCACCGCCACCAGCGGGCCCGACACCGCGAGCAGGACCAGCCTGGCCCGTACGGAACCGGTCCCGTGCCCGCCTCCCGGTACCTCCACCAGGACGGCGTCGGCCGGTGGAGCCTCACGGGCCGCGCGTGCTCCGCGCAGGCCCTCCCAGACCTGCAGCGGATCGGCGCCCGCCGGGGCGGTCCCGCTGCCCGCCGCGAACAGCAGCCGGCCGTCCGGAGTCTCCAGGAAGACCGGGTTCGCGGCGAAGTCCGCCAGGATTCCCAGGACCTGAGGCACCCCGCCGCCGCCCAGCACCGCCTGCGTACACCGCCGGTGAACCTCCTCCGCCCGCTGGAGCAGGGCGTAGTGGCCGTTGACGATCTCGGTGTGGATCTCCTCGGTCACCGCTACGAACGGCACCTCGCGGTGCAGCTGGACGAGCGGCAGCCCCGCCGTCCGCGCCGCGTCCACGATCGCCGCGGGCAGCCTGCTGAAGCGCGGGCCGAGCTCCACGACCAGAGCGGCGATGCCGCGGTCGGCCAGCTTGCGGACGAAGGCGCGCTGGTCGGCGGGCCGTGACCCGAGGCCCAGCCCCGTCGTGAGCAGCAGCTCCCCGCCCTTGAGGAGGGCCGGGATGTTCGGCGCCTCACCGGCGTGCACCCAGCGCACCGTACGGTCCAGACGTTCCGCACAGGTCAGTACCTCCGGGAGCCCTCCGCGCAGTCCCGGCAGGTCCAGCGCCCGCCGCACGGTGATCCCGCCCTCTGTCTCCACCGGCTCCGGCCTCGTGCTTCCACTCGTGCGCCCGCGCGCCCGTTCCGTCGTGAGGCGCGAACGGCCCCGGTCAGGAAGCTACCGGGCCCGGCCGGGGCTCGTCACACCATGGCCACCGCGGGCTTGACGTTGTGATTGAGGTGGAACACGTTGTCCGGGTCGAACCGCGCCTTGACGCGGGACAGCCGCTCGTAGGCGTCCTCGCCGAACCCGGCCATGACCCGCTCCTGCCCCTCGCGGCCGATGAAGTTGAGGTAAACGGCGCCGTTCGCCCACGGCATCATCGTGGCGCGGACCCCGCGCACCCACCGCCTGACCCGTTCGTCGTCCGCCTCGCTCTCCCAGACGCCGAAGGGGTGCACGGCCCAGGGGGAGGAGCGCCAGGGCAGCGGATAGTCGGCGGGCCCGCGCGCGACCGCGCCGCCCATGGGGAACAGCACATGCTGGGTGTTCGTGGGCACGGGCATCGTGGCGGCATCCGCGCAGAAGGCCGCCACCGCCTCGTCGGGGAAACCGCTCAGATACTCCGCCGACCAGTAGTTCCGCATGCCGGGCGGGTCGTCGAGCATGCACTGCAGGTCCGCGTAGGGAACCGTGTCGATGACCGCCGCCTCGGGATCCAGCGCCAGCAGGGGCGCGGCCACGTCACGGGCCTCCGCCTCCGTACCGGCGAAGGTGATCAGGGCGGCGCACACGAGACGGCCCACCAGGGCCTCGGGCACCCATTCCTCGGGCGGCCCGGTGATGTAGATGCAGGCGCCGCCGGCCTCGTCGGGGGCGGTCGCCATCACGTCGCGGTACGTACGAACCGCTTCGGGGCCGTTCTCGGGGCGGAAGAGCACCATCACCATGCTCATCGCCGGCAGGTCGTGCAGCCGCAGCGTCAGCGAGGTGACCACACCGAAGTTGCCGCCGCCGCCGTGCAGCGCCCAGAAGAGCTCTGGGTTCTCGTCGGCGCTCGCTCGCACGGTGCCGCCGTCCGCGGTCACCACGTCGGCGGCCAGAAGGTTGTCGCAGGCCAGTCCGAACTTGCGCTCCAGCCAACCCGAGCCGCCGCCCAGGGTGAAGCCGCCGACGCCGGTGGTGGAGACCCGCCCGCCCGTGGTGGCCAGTGAATGGGGCTGGGTGGCCCGGTCCAGGTCGCTCATGACGGCACCGCCGCCGACGCGGGCCGACCGGGCGTCCCGGTCGACGCTCACCCCGCGCATCCGGCGCAGGTCGATCACCAGACCGCCTTCGCTCAGGGCCATGCCCGCGACGCTGTGGCCGCCCCCGCGCACCGCGACCTCCAGCTCCCGGTCACGGGCGAGGGCGAGCGCCCGCGCGACGTCCGCCTCGGAGGCGCACTGCGCCACCACCGCGGGTCTGCGGTCGATCATGCTGTTGAAGACCGTACGGGCCTCGTCGTAGCCCGGGTCGCCGGGAGCGTGGACCTCCCCGGCGAAACCGGAGCGGAGGCCGGTCAGAGCGGCATCCGGGAGAGACGTTCGGGGCGTCATGCTGTGCCCCCTTCGCAGGGCGTGACAGGACCCTTCCATCGTAGGTCCGGCCGTGGACATCGGCCGTTCCGCAGAGTCCTGTCACGCCCTCAGGGATCAGCCGGCGTACGCCCCGCTGGCCGTCAGCCGCAGGGCCGTGTCGATCAGCGGCACGTGGCTGAACGCCTGCGGGAAGTTCCCCACCTGGCGCTGGAGCCTCGAGTCCCACTCCTCGGCCAGCAGACCGAGGTCGTTGCGGAGGGACAGCAGCTTCTCGAAGAGCCGGCGTGCCTCGTCTACCCGGCCGATCATCGCCAGGTCGTCAGCCAGCCAGAACGAGCAGGCCAGGAACGCGCCCTCGTCACCCTCGAGGCCGTCGACGCCGGCGTCGTCGCCCTCGGTGGGATAGCGCAGGACGAATCCGTCCTCCGTGGACAGCTCCCGCTGGATCGCCTCGATCGTGCCGATGACGCGCTTGTCGTCGGGGGGCAGGAAGCCCATCTGAGGGATCAGCAGCAGGGAAGCGTCCAGTTCCTTCGACCCGTAGGACTGGGTGAAGGTGTTGCGCTCCGGGTCGTAGCCCCGCTCGCAGACGTCACGGTGGATGTCGTCCCGGAGCTGGTGCCAGCGCTCCAGCGGTCCTTCCGCGTCCCCCGACTCGATCAGCTTGATGGTGCGGTCCACCGCGACCCAGGCCATCACCTTGGAGTGCACGAAGTGCCGGCGCGGTCCGCGCACCTCCCAGATGCCCTCGTCGGGCTCCTCCCAGTGCTTCTCCAGGTACTCGATCAGCTTGAGCTGGAGGCCCATCGCGTAGTCGTTGCGGGTCAGGCCCGTCATGTGCGCCAGGTGCAGCGCCTCGGTGACCTCGCCGTACACGTCGAGCTGGAGCTGGTTCGCCGCGCCGTTGCCGACCCGGACCGGGCCGGAGTTCTCGTATCCGGGCAGCCAGTCCAGCTCCGCCTCGCCGAGCTCCCGCTCGCCCGCGATGCCGTACATGATCTGCAGGTTCTCCGGGTCTCCCGCGACGGCCCGCAGCAGCCACTCGCGCCAGGCGCGCGCCTCCTCGCGGTACCCGGTGCGCAACAGGGAGGAGAGCGTGATCGCCGCGTCCCGCAGCCAGGTGTAGCGGTAGTCCCAGTTCCGCGAGCCGCCGATGTCCTCCGGCAGGGAGGTGGTCGGGGCCGCGACGATGCCGCCGGTCGGCGCGTAGGTGAGCGCCTTCAGCGTGATCAGCGAGCGGACGACGGCCTCACGGTAGGGGCCGTGGTACGTGCACTGCTCGACCCACTCGCGCCAGAAGTTCTCGGTCGCCTCCAGGGACGACTCGGGCTCCGGCACACTCGGCGGCTCGTGGTGCGAGGGCTGCCAGCTGATGGTGAACGCGATCCGGTCGCCGGGGGAGACGGTGAAGTCGGAGTACGTCGTCAGATTCTGGCCGTACGTGTCCGCTTCCGTGTCCAGCCACACCGAGTCGGGGCCCGCGACCGCGACCGTACGGCCGTCGACCTTGTGCACCCACGGGGTGACCCGCCCGTAGCTGAAACGCATCCGCAGTTCGGAGCGCATCGAAACCCGCCCGCTCACGCCCTCCACGATGCGGATCAGCTGGGGGGCACCGTCACGCGGCGGCATGAAATCGGTCACGCGGACCGTGCCCCGGGGGGTGTCCCACTCCGATTCCAGGACGAGTGAGTCGCCGCGGTAGCGGCGCCGGTCCGCCGCCGGGGGCTCCGCCCCCTCGGGACGGGCGGGTCCCAGCCGCCAGAAACCGTGCTCCTCGGTGCCGAGAAGTCCGGCGAAAATGGCGTGTGAATCGAAGCGTGGGAGGCACAGCCAGTCCGCTGTGCCGTCCCGGCAGACCAGGGCTGCGGTCTGCATGTCTCCGATGAGTGCGTAATCCTCGATGCGCCCGGCCACGTGCGTCTCCAGTCGAACGGCCATGTCGCCCCGCAGGGCGCTTACTGCTGGTCAAGGGGTCGTTGTAGTAGAACCGACGAGCTCTTGCGCGGGTGAGCGGGCTGGGGTGGAGCCGCTGGGCCGGCCAACTCGGCAGCGAGTGTCCGAGCAGGATACGACGCACCTGGAAGATCCGCGCGACTGTCCACCGGTTGTCCGCAGCCTGTCATGGGCGAATGGGTGGGACCTGAAACGGACGTGATGATCTTGTGGTGACGGGGGAGAGGGCATGGCCGGAAGCGGCCTCCTCCCGTCGCTGTTACCCTGGTAGCCCGTGGACCGGTGGTCGTCCCGACAGTGGACGAGGCCCCCGAACCGCAGCGACGGCGCCTGCTGGAATCCTCCGCACGGCATGCCGGTACGCACCTCACGATCGCGACCACGGGAGCCCCCTTTGGCTATGCAGCCCACATCCACGACGACCAAGCACATCTTCGTCACCGGGGGTGTCGCCTCCTCCCTCGGCAAGGGTCTGACTGCCTCCAGCCTGGGTGCCCTGCTCAAGGCACGTGGCCTGCGGGTCACCATGCAGAAGCTCGACCCCTATCTGAACGTCGACCCCGGCACGATGAACCCCTTCCAGCACGGTGAGGTGTTCGTCACCAACGACGGCGCCGAGACCGACCTGGACATCGGCCACTACGAGCGCTTCCTCGACGTCGACCTCGACGGTTCGGCCAACGTCACGACCGGCCAGGTCTACAACACCGTGATCGCCAAGGAGCGGCGCGGCGAGTACCTCGGCGACACCGTCCAGGTCATCCCGCACATCACCAACGAGATCAAGCACCGCATCCGGCGCATGGCGACCGACGACGTCGACGTCGTCATCACCGAGGTCGGCGGCACGGTCGGTGACATCGAGTCGCTGCCCTTCCTGGAGACGGTCCGCCAGGTCCGCCACGAGGTCGGCCGCGACAACGTCTTCGTCGTGCACATCTCGCTGCTGCCCTACATCGGCCCGTCAGGCGAGCTGAAGACCAAGCCCACCCAGCACTCCGTCGCAGCCCTGCGCAACATCGGTATCCAGCCCGACGCCATCGTGCTGCGCGCCGACCGTGACGTCCCGACCGCCATCAAGCGCAAGATCTCACTGATGTGCGACGTCGACGAGACCGCGGTGGTGGCCTGCAAGGACGCCCGGTCGATCTACGACATCCCGAAGGTGCTGCACACCGAGGGCCTGGACGCCTATGTCGTCCGCAAGCTGGACCTGCCGTTCCGCGATGTCGACTGGACCACCTGGGACGACCTGCTGGACCGGGTCCACAACCCCGACCACGAGGTCACCGTCGCCCTGGTCGGTAAGTACATCGACCTGCCCGACGCCTACCTCTCGGTCACCGAGGCCATCCGGGCCGGCGGCTTCGCGAACAAGGCCCGCGTCAAGGTCAAGTGGGTCGCCTCGGACGACTGCAAGACCCCGGCCGGCGCGCAGAAGCAGCTCGGCGACGTCGACGCCGTCTGCATCCCCGGCGGCTTCGGCGAGCGCGGTGTGGTCGGCAAGGTCGGCGCCATCCAGTACGCCCGTGAGAACAAGGTGCCGCTGCTCGGCCTCTGCCTCGGCCTGCAGTGCATCGTGATCGAGGCCGCGCGCAACCTCGCCGGCATCCCCGACGCCAACTCCACCGAGTTCGACGCCGCCACGGGCCACCCCGTCATCTCCACGATGGAGGAGCAGCTCGCCTACGTCGAGGGCGCCGGCGACCTGGGCGGCACCATGAGGCTCGGCCTGTACCCGGCGAAGCTCGCCGAGGGCTCCCTCGTCCGCGAGGCCTACGCCGGTGAGCCGTACGTCGAGGAGCGCCACCGGCACCGCTACGAGGTCAACAACGGCTACCGCGCGGAGCTCGAGAAGAAGGCCGGACTCGTCTTCTCCGGAACCTCCCCGGACAACAAGCTCGTCGAGTACGTCGAGTACCCGCGTGAGACCCACCCCTACCTGGTGGCCACCCAGGCGCACCCTGAGCTGCGCTCGCGCCCGACCCGCCCCCACCCGCTCTTCGCCGGCCTGGTGAAGGCCGCCGTGGAGCGCAAGGTCGCGGCGCACGGGACAGGCGCCGACGCGTAGGAGCGTCCGGCTCCGAGGCGATACGGTTGACCGGGGTACGGATCCTTCACGGGATGCGTGCCCCGGTTTCTGTTTGTTCGTGGGAGGACGTACATGGGTTTCCAGGACACGCCCGAGGAGTGGCAGGTCACCGCGACAGTGACCCCCTTCACAGGCAACAAGACCAGCGTCCGCACCGACGACGTGGTGATGCCCGACGGCAGCGTCCACAGCCGCGACTACCAGGTGCACCCCGGTTCGGTGGCCGTGCTCGCGCTCGACGCGGACGGCCGCGTCCTCGTCCTGCGGCAGTACCGGCATCCGGTGCGCCACAAGCTGTGGGAGATCCCGGCCGGGCTGCTCGACATCCCCGGCGAGAACCCGCTGCACGCCGCCCAGCGTGAGCTCTACGAGGAGGCCCACGTCAAGGCTGAGGACTGGCGGGTGCTGACCGACGTCTACACCACGCCCGGCGGCTGCGACGAAGCCGTGCGCGTCTTCCTCGCCCGGGACCTCTCCGAGGCGGAGGGCGAGCGCTTCGCGGTCGCCGAGGAGGAGGCGGACATGGAGCAGGCGCGGGTCCCGCTCGAAGAGCTCGTACGGGGTGTGCTCGCCGGCGATCTGCACAACAACTGCCTGGTCGTGGGCGTCCTGTCGCTCACCGCGGTGCTCGCGGGCGACGGGGTGGACTCGCTTCGCCCGGCCGAGGCGCCGTGGCCGGCGCGGCCGTTCGAGGCCTGATCCGTCCGGCCTGATCCGTCCGGCCTGATCCGTTCGGCCCGATCCGTCCGGCCGGTCCGTCTCGTCGGTCCGGCCGTGACGGGACGGCCGGCACCGGTCCGCTTGTACGCCGATCGTACGAAACGCAGATCCGATCGAGGGACGCGTCCGCCACGCTCGGCCATGATCGTCCGCACCACTGAACTACGCTCGGAAGGCCCCGACCGGACTTCCGGCGGGCAACCGCGTGCAGCGAAGTGGAGCGTGGCCCGTGACCCATCAGGCGGTGGACACCAACGGCCCGGGCGGAGTTGCGGGGACCGCGGGAGCCCAGGGGCCGCCAAATGTGACGTCACCTCAGTTCTGCGGTCGGCAAAGAGAGTTGAAAGCCCTTCAGGAGGACATCGGGCGCGCGGGCCTGGACACCCTGGCCGGCCGCAAGGCCGCCCGCGCCCGGGTCCTCCTGATCGCCGGACGGCCCGGATCCGGACGCACCGCGCTCGCCGCCGAACTCGCCCGACGGCTCCGGGAACCCGGTGGCTACCCCGACGGTGTCTTCCGGGTCTCGCTCACGGAACCCGGAGGCGCCCGAGTCCCCGCCGAGCGCACCGCGCGCGCCCTCCTGGACCTGCTGTCCGTCACTGCCCCGCCCGGCGCCGACGAGGACCAGCTGTCCGAGATGGTCCGCGAGGCGTTCGCCGTACGCCGCGCCCTGATCGTGCTCGACGACGCGGTGGACGCCGAACAGGTCGATCCGCTGCTGCCCGACAACCCGGACTGCCTGGTCGTCGCCACCGCCACCGGCCCCCTCACCGGGATCCCCGGCGTCCGCCCGTGCACCATCGGCGGTCTCGACACGGGCTCCGCCGTGGAACTGCTCGCCCGCACCATCGGCCAGGTCCGGATCACCGTCGATCCGCGGACCGCCGAGTCGCTCGCGGAGGAGTGCGGGGGGCAGCCCGCCGCGCTGACCCTGGTCGCGGGCTGGCTCGCCGCCCGGCCAGGTGCCTCGGTCGCCGATGTCACCAAGCGGCTGCGTGAGCAGCGGACCGACCCCGAACTGCCATCCGGGGACAGGCCGTTGGCCCGCGCCGTCCGACTGGTCCATGACTCGCTCCCACCGGTGGCCGCCGGAATACTGCGACTGCTGGCGCTCGCCCCCGCAGGTCTGGCCGACGCCCACACCGCCTCCGCGCTCGCCGGATGCTCGGTCTCGGCCGCCCGGACGACCCTGGACGACTTCGTCCGGTTCGGGCTGCTCAGGACGAACGGCGCCGAGCTGCCGCAGTACGAGGTCCCCGGCTGCCTCGCCCCGCTGGTGCGCGCGCTGCTGGAGGAGCGGGAGCGGCCCGCCGAGATCCAGCTGGCCCGGGCCAGGATGCTGGAGCGGACCGTGCGCCGGCTCCAGGCATGCCGCGCGGTAACCGATCCCGAGGACTCCCCGGCCCGCCGCAGGCTCGCCGGGCTGCCGCGCTCGCTGCGTTTCCCCCATCCCGAGTCCGCCGCCGAGTGGCTCCGCATCCGTGAGCCGGCGCTGCTGGCCGCTGCCGCTGCCGCGGTGCGCGACGGTGACCTGGACACCCTCGCCCGCCGGCTGGTGGCCGCGCTCGTCCGCGCCCTCGCCGTGCACCGGGGCACCGAGGAGGCCGCTCCCGTGCTGTACGGGCTGCACGGGCTGGTGCTCGACGTGGCGGAGCGCCGCGATCTGCCCCGTGAGAAGGCCGCCGCCCTGCTCAACCTCGCCGACCTGGACGCCAGGACCGGCCGTACGCGGGAGGCGCTGGCCCGCTACCGGGCGGCGCTGGACGCCGGACGCGCGGCCAACGACCTCTACGCGACCGGCAGGGCGATGGAATCCGCGGGCGGCGCGTACGCCGAGCTGGGGGACTTCGACCGGGCCTCCGACTGGTACGGCCGCGCGCTCGCACAGCGTCTCGGCCAGGGGGAGAGGGCCGACGAGGCGCGGCTGTACGGCCGGCTGGGAGCGGTCCACACGTACGCCGGGCGCTACGGCGAGGCCCTGCGCAACTGGCGGGCGGCGGCGGCGGGCCACCGCAGGCTCGGGGACGTCCCGGGCCAGGCGCGTGCGCTCAGCGAGGCGGCGCGGGTGCAGGAGTACGCGGGCCGGCCGCAGGAGTCGCTGCACACCTGCCGCGAGGCGGTCGACCTGGCCCGCAGGGCGGGTGACGTGCGCCTCCAGGCCGCGCTGGAGCTCAGGCTGGCCGACACCCTGGACCGGCTGGGGGACCCGGCGGCGGCCCGGCTGCACAGGGCGGCGGCCGACAGGCTGCTGGGTGAAGAGGCGCAGGACGCTGAACAGGAAGAGCCAGACCTGCGAAATCCGTAGCGCTTCGATGAAAACTTAATGCTTTGTAAGGCTGGACAGCGAGAAGTCCTTCATTAATGATGGCTCTGCCGCACATCCCCGCGGTGTCTCCCCTTATGCTTAGTACATGCGGGTATCACCCGTTATGCCCGAGCGACTCTCCGAGCCAAGGACCGTGATCGACGTGAAGGTCGGCATCCCCCGCGAAGTCAAGAACAACGAGTTCCGGGTGGCGATCACCCCTGCCGGAGTGCATGAGCTCGTCCGCCACGGCCACCAGGTCCTCGTCGAGCAGCACGCCGGTGAGGGCTCGTCCATCCCGGACGCCGAGTACGTCGCCGCCGGTGCGCGGATCCTGCCCACCGCCGACGAGGTCTGGGCCGCCGCCGATCTGCTGCTCAAGGTCAAGGAGCCGGTCGCCGAGGAGTACCACCGCCTCCGTAAGGGCCAGACGCTCTTCACATATCTGCACCTCGCCGCCTCCCGCGAGTGCACGGACGCCCTGCTCGAGTCGGGCACGACCGCCATCGCGTACGAGACCGTCGAGACGGCGACCCGCGCGCTTCCGCTGCTCGCCCCGATGTCCGAGGTCGCCGGCCGCCTCGCCCCCCAGGTCGGCGCCTACCACCTGATGCGCTCGGTCGGCGGGCGCGGTGTGCTCCCCGGCGGAGTTCCCGGCACGGGCTCGGCCAGGGCCGTCGTCATCGGTGGCGGTGTCTCCGGCTGGAACGCCACGCAGATCGCCGTAGGGCTCGGCTTCCACGTCACGCTGCTCGACAGGGACATCAACAAGCTGCGCGAGGCCGACAAGGTCTTCGGTACGAAGGTGCGGACGGTCGTCTCCAACGCCCTCGAGCTGGAGAAGGCCGTCGTCGAGGCCGACCTCGTCGTGGGCGCCGTGCTGATCCCGGGCGCGAAGGCGCCGAAGCTGGTCACCAACGAGCTCGTCGCCAAGATGAAGCCCGGAAGTGTTCTTGTCGACATTGCGATCGACCAGGGAGGCTGCTTCGAGGACTCGTATCCGACGACGCACGCCGAGCCGACCTTCACGGTGCACAACTCGGTCTTCTACTGCGTCGCGAACATGCCGGGCGCGGTGCCGAACACCTCCACCTACGCCCTCACGAACGCCACGCTGCCCTACATCCTGGAGCTCGCCAACCGGGGCTGGGCCGACGCCCTGCGCCGTGACGCCGCGCTCGCCAGGGGTCTCAACACCCATGACGGACAGGTGGTTTACCGCGAGGTGGCAGAGGCGCACGGTCTCGACCACGTCGAACTGACCACGCTTCTCGGCTGAGCTGTCAACCCCCTCCGTCAACCTCATGCGTCCGGCCCCGGCCCAACTCGCCGGAGACATAACCCTCTACCCTTTTTGCACCCCCGCGAAAGGTGCGCCCCGGGCGCTCCACGCTCTTGACAGAGGGGTGTTCGATTGCCGACACATCGGGCCGGGTCCGGCGGATTGTGTTGCTGCGAACCGGTGACACGCCATAGAGTCGCCAATCGTCGGCATGGTGCCACGCTGACCTATCGATAAGTTTCCTGGTCACATCCAAGGAGGTAAGACGACTTGTGAATGAGTCGACAATTACTCCCGGGGGTGGTCAACCAGGGATGCCTGCACGGGGTCTGAGCCCGATCGGGCTCGAAGCTGTCGGCTCCGTCGCTGTCCGCACCTTCGCCACCCACCAGCACATGACGACAGCCCCCCAGATGATGGACGGCCTACACGTGAACGCCATGGCCGGCAACGAAAGTGGCCGAGACACCGCCCACTTCGCCGACTTCGCCGAGGTGCCCGAGGGGCACTTCTACGACCCCGATGCCGAATACGAGCCCGATCCGGAGTACGCGGCCACGCTCGCGCCCGACGCGGCCCGCCAGCGCCGCGAGCGGATCGGCCCGACGGGCCGGCCGCTGCCGTACTTCCCGATTCCCGGTCCGCTGACCGAGCACGGCCCCGCGAAGATCATCGCGATGTGCAACCAGAAGGGCGGCGTCGGCAAGACCACGTCGACCATCAACCTGGGCGCCGCACTCGCGGAGTACGGCCGGCGCGTCCTGCTCGTCGACTTCGACCCGCAGGGAGCCCTGTCCGTCGGCCTCGGGGTCAACCCGATGGAGCTCGACCTCACCGTCTACAACCTGCTCATGGAGCGGGGCATGGCGGCCGACGAGGTCCTGCTGAAGACGGCCGTGCCCAACATGGACCTGCTCCCCAGCAACATCGACCTCTCGGCCGCCGAGGTGCAGCTGGTGAGCGAGGTGGCCCGGGAGTCGACGCTGCAGCGCGCCCTCAAGCCGCTGATGGCCGACTACGACTACATCGTGATCGACTGTCAGCCCTCGCTCGGACTGCTCACCGTGAACGCCCTGACGGCGGCCCACAAGGTGATAGTCCCGCTGGAGTGCGAGTTCTTCGCGCTGCGCGGTGTGGCGCTGCTCACCGAGACCATCGAGAAGGTCCAGGAGAGGCTCAACCCCGAGCTGGAGCTGGACGGCATCCTCGCCACCATGTACGACTCCCGCACGGTGCACAGCCGTGAGGTCCTCGCACGTGTCGTCGAGGCGTTCGACGAGCACGTCTACCACACGGTCATCGGCCGTACGGTGCGCTTCCCGGAGACCACGGTCGCCGGTGAGCCCATCACCACGTACGCGTCGAACTCGGTCGGTGCCGCCGCCTATCGCCAGCTCGCCAGGGAGGTGCTCGCCCGGTGTCACGCCGAGTGAGTCTGCCGGGGGCCGACGAGCTGTTCCGTACCACCGGGGGCATGGGCCTGCAGGCCTCGTCCTCCGCCGAGAGGCGGCGGAAGGCGAACGGCGAGCCACGGGTCCCCGCGCCGGCCGGAGGAAGCGATCCTGCGGCGGACACCGGCGGCCGGGGCGGCGCACCCTCCGGCGGTGACACAACCGCCGCGGCGGCCCGGGAGGAGCACTCCGCGGCGGACGCCGACGGCGGCGGCTCGCGCAGCCGCACCGACGGGGACGACCGGGGCACAGCCGCCCCGCCCCGCGCCCGCACCGCGCCGTCCCAGGAGGCGGCTCCCGCCGTCCAGCCGCAGCGCGGCCGCGGGGGCGGAGGGGGACGGGGAGCGAACCGCAGGCCCAGCGGCCGGGAACGCCACGACGAGAAGATCACCGTCTATGTGTCGGCCGAGGAACTGATGGACCTCGAGCACGCGCGTCTCGTGCTGCGCGGTGAGCACGGACTGGCGGTCGACCGCGGGCGCATCGTCCGGGAGGCCGTCGCCGTGGTGCTGGCCGACCTGGAGTCGCGCGGCGACGCGAGCATCCTCGTACGGAGGCTGCGGGGCCGCTGAGCGGCGCGGCGCCGGTAGCCTGCCGGGGGAGGGCCGCCGTACGGGCGGCTCCGCCCCGGGGCCCACGGCCCGCCTCCCGCCGCACCCCTGGACTCCCAGCACATGCCGACTGCCGACGACACGCCCCGCCCGACCCGCCGTGCCCTCGGCCGTGGGCCCGGGACGCGGCCCGGGGCGTCCGCGGAGGCCCCTGCGGCTCCGCCCGTGCCCTCGGCGGCCACGGAGGCCCCGGCGGCCCCGCTGAGCCCCGCCGGGCGCCTCACGGGAGCGGGAGCGGACGCGGCCCCGCCCACGGAGGCGGAGGGCCCCGGCGAGCCCGTCGCGGGAGCCGTGGGTGTGACGGCCGACGGTGCCGGGACCGAAACCGTCCCGGAGCCGGCCGCCGACGAGCGGCGGTTCACCGTGCGCCTGGTGAACTTCGAAGGCCCCTTCGATCTGCTGCTCCAGCTGATCTCCAGGCACAAGCTCGATGTGACCGAGGTCGCGCTGTCGAAGGTCACCGACGAGTTCATGGCGTACATCCGTGCCATGGGGCCGGACTGGGACCTCGACCAGACCACCGAGTTCCTCGTCGTGGCCGCCACCCTGCTCGACCTGAAGGCCGCCCGGCTGCTGCCCACCGCAGAGGTGGAGGACGAGGCGGACCTCGCCCTGCTGGAGGCGCGGGACCTGCTCTTCGCGCGGCTGCTGCAGTACCGCGCGTACAAGCGGATCGCGGAGATCTTCAGCGACCGGCTGGAGTCCGAGTCGCGCCGCTACCCCCGCACCGTGGGGCTCGAACCGCAGCACGCCGAGCTGCTGCCCGAGGTCGTGATCAGCATCGGCCCCGAGGGGTTCGCCCGGCTCGCGGTCAGAGCGATGCGGCCCAGGCCGGAACCGCAGGTCTACGTGGACCACATCCACACGCCCCTCGTCAGCGTGCGCGAACAGGCGGAGATCGTGGTGGCCCGGCTGCGGGCGGAGGGCGAGATCAGCTTCCGGGCGCTCACCGAGGACGCACAGGACACCCTCACGGTGGTGGCACGCTTCCTGGCACTCCTGGAGCTCTACCGGGAGAAGGCGGTCGCGCTCGACCAGGAGGAGGCGCTCGGCGACCTCCTGGTGCGCTGGGCCGGGGGAGAGGGGTCCGAACCGGTGGTCACGGACGAGTTCGACCAAGAGGTGCGCGAGCCACAGGAGGGGGTACAGGCATGACCACGGACGACGAAGGGCGCGACGCACGGGTCGCGGGGCTCGACCTCAGGCCCGCACTGGAGGCGGTCCTCATGGTCGTCGACGAGCCCGCCACCGAGGAACACCTCGCCAAGGTCCTCCAGCGGCCCCGCAGGGCCGTCGCGGACGCCCTGCGGGAGCTGGCCGACGAGTACACCGTCCAGCGCCGTGGATTCGACCTGAGGCTCGTTGCCGGGGGCTGGCGTTTCTACACCCGTCCGGAGTACGCGGACGCGGTCGAGGGCTTCGTCCTGGACGGCCAGCACGCCCGGCTGACCCAGGCGGCGCTGGAGACCCTCGCGGTGGTCGCGTACCGGCAGCCGGTCAGCCGGTCGAGGGTCTCGGCGGTGCGCGGAGTGAACTGCGACGGCGTCATGCGGACCCTGCTCCAGAGGGGTCTGGTAGGGGAGGCGGGCACGGAACCCGAAACAGGTGCGATCCTGTACAGGACGACGAACTACTTTCTGGAGCGCATGGGCCTGCGAGGCCTGGACGAGCTCCCGGAGCTCGCGCCCTTCCTCCCGGAGGCGGACGCGATCGAGGCTGAGACGCTAGAGGGTGTGCCGTCGTTCGATCCGGACGCACCGGACACCCCGGATACTCACGCAGACGACAAGACGGATTTTTGATGCGAAGCAGTGGCAGGAACAGCGGAAGCGGCAGCGGCGGCAAGAGCGGCGGCGGCCGGAGCGGTGGCGGCGGCTGGAGCGGCGCCAGGAACAACACCGGCACAGGCAGGAACAGCAACCCGAACCCCCGGGTCTCCGGCTCCGAGCGTGACGACAAGCAGGAGCAGCGCCCCCGCCGGCCGCGCCCCGAGGAGCGCCGCTACGACGTCGGCGCCGACAAGCCGGGCGGCGACGGCGGCCCCCGCAAGGGCCGCGGCGCGGCGGCACGCGGCGGCGCCAAGGGCGGCCCCAAGCCCGCACAGAACGTGAGCAAGGGTGGACGCCGTGTGGGCGCGCCGTCCCGCCCCCGCGAGCTCGACGCCAAGATCGAGCAGCGCAACCGCGACCGGTACGCCGACAAGCCCGACATCAAGCTGCCCAAGACCCACCCGGGCGCGGAGCAGGAGGGCGAGCGTCTGCAGAAGATCCTCGCCCGGGCCGGTATGGGATCGCGCCGGGCGTGCGAGGAGCTCATCGAGCAGGCCCGGGTCGAGGTCAACGGCGAGATCGTCCTCGAGCAGGGCAAGCGCGTCGACCCGCAGAAGGACGAGATCAAGGTCGACGGCCTGACCGTCGCCACCCAGTCGCACCTCTTCTTCGCGCTGAACAAGCCCGCCGGTGTGGTCTCCACCATGGGTGACCCCGACGGCCGGCAGAACCTCGGCGACTACGTGACCAACCGCGAGACGCGGCTGTTCCACGTCGGCCGGCTCGACACCGAGACCGAGGGGATCATCCTCCTCACCAACCACGGCGAGCTGGCCCACCGTCTGACGCACCCCAAGTACGGCGTGAAGAAGACCTATCTGGCAGCCATCCAGGGGCCGCTCCCGCGCGACCTCGGCAAGCGGCTCAAGGACGGCATCCAGCTGGAGGACGGGTACGCCCGCGCCGACCACTTCAGGGTCGTCGAGAACACCGGCAAGAACTACCTGGTCGAGGTCACGCTCCACGAAGGCCGCAAGCACATCGTCCGCCGGATGCTGGCCGAGGCGGGCTTCCCGGTCGAGCGCCTCGTGCGGACGTCCTTCGGGCCGATCCCGCTGGGCGACCAGAAGTCGGGCTGGCTGCGCCGCCTGACCAACACCGAGGTCGGCATGCTGATGCGCGAGGTCGGTCTGTAACCCGCGCCCCGCACCCCCAACGGCCCGCGGCCGGTTCCTGGTTCGTTTTCGAACAGGAACCGGCCGCGGGCCCTTTCGCTGCCGCGATTTCTTCTTTATAGTCATAGTGACCATAAAGAAGAGAGAAGGCACGGCGTGACGCTCGCGGACATACTCGCCCCCCTGCAGCAGCCACTGGTGACGGTCCTGGACACCCCGGTCAGCTGGACCGAGGTGCTCGGTTTCGGCAGCGGGGCGCTGTGCGTCTGGCTCGTGGCCCGCCAGCACCTCGCCAACTGGCCGATCGGCATCGCCAACAACCTGTTCTTCATCCTGCTGTTCGCCCAGTCCGGTCTGTACGCCGACGCCGGCCTGCAGATCGTCTTCATCTCCCTCGCCGCGTACGGCTGGTGGACCTGGACCCACGGGGGTGGACCGGGGACATCCGTCCTGCCGGTGCGGAGCACCACCCGCACCGAATGGGCCTGGCTGCTCGCGGCGGGGGCGGCGGGGACCCTCGGTCTCACGCTGCTGCTGTCCCGCGCCACGGACTCGACCGTGCCGTTCTGGGACGCCCTGACCACCTCGCTGTCGCTCATGGCGACGTACGGCCAGTGCCGCAAGCGCGTCGAGTCCTGGTGGCTGTGGATCGCCGCCGACATCGTGTACATCCCGCTGTACGCGTACAAGGAGCTCTACCTGACCTCCCTGCTGTACGCCGGATTCCTCATGCTCTGCATCGTCGGGCTGCGCAGCTGGAGCCGGGACCTCACCCCGGTCCGGCGCGAGGACGCGGTGGTGCCGGCATGAGACGCCACGGTCACGGACTGGTCCTCGGCAAGTTCTATCCGCCGCACGCAGGACACCACCACCTCGTCCGCACCGCGCGGGACCGCTGCGAGAAGCTCACCGTCCTGGTCTGCGCCGCCTCCGTCGAATCCGTCCCGCTCGCCGACCGGGTCGCCTGGATGCGGGAGGTCCACCCCGACGTCGAAGTGGTCGGCACCGTCGACGACATCCCCATGGACCTGAACGACGCGGCGGTCTGGGACGCGCACATGGCGGTCTTCACCGCCGCCGTGCCCGAACGGGTCGACGCCGTCTTCACCTCGGAGTCGTACGGAGAGGAACTGGCCCGCCGCTTCGGCGCGGAATCCGTCCTCGTGGACCCCGCTCGCACCCTCTACCCCGTCTCCGGCACCGAGGTCCGCGCCGACCCCGCCCGCTGCTGGGACTTCCTGGAGCCGCCCGTCCGGGCCGCGCTCGCCCGGCGGATCGTCGTCCTGGGAGCCGAGTCCACCGGCACCACGACACTGGCCCTCGCCCTGGCCGACCACTACCGCCGGCGCGGCGGCGTATGGGCGCGGACACGGTACGTCGCCGAGTACGGGCGGGAGTTCAGCGAGGCGAAGCTCGCCGCCCTGCGCAGCCGGTGGCCCGGCGCCCAGTGGGAGGACGTCACCTTCACCACCGACGACTTCCCCCTCATCGCGGAGACCCAGAACGCCAGGGAGGAGGCGGCGGCGCGGGCCGGATCCCCGGTGCTCTTCTGCGACACCGACTCCTTCGCCACCACCGTCTGGCACGAGCGCTACATCGGCGGGCGCAACCCGCTCGTCGAGAAGACCGCCGACCGGGTCACCCATCATCTCTGGCTGCTCACCGACCACGAGCAAGTCGCCTTCGAGGACGACGGACTGCGTGACGGCGAGGAGCTGCGCCCCTGGATGACGGACCGCTTCCGTGCTGAACTCACCCGTACGGGAAGGACGTTCATCGAGGTCACCGGCTCCCGTCGCGAGCGTCTCGACACGGCCGTCGCGGCCGTGGACGCGCTCCTCGCCACCGGCCCGCACTTCACCGCACCCCTGCCGGAGCGACGGTGAGCACCGCCCCCGAGGGATACGACCCCCACGCCTTCTTCCCCTTCGCCGTCACCGTCGACCTCGCCGTCTTCACGGTCCGCGAGGCACGGCTCCATGTACTGCTCGTGGAACGCGGCCAGGCGCCCTACGAAGGGAGCTGGGCGCTGCCCGGCGGCTTCGTCCTGCCCCGGGAGTCCGCCGAGGAGGCGGCCCGCCGCGAGCTCGCCGAGGAGACCGGCCTCACGAAGGAGTCCGTGTGCTCCTTCCACCTCGAACAGCTGCGCACCTACACCGACCCGGACCGCGACCCCAGGATGCGGGTCGTCTCCGTCGCGTACGCCGCGCTCGTGCCGGACCTCCCCGAACCCCGGGGCGGCGGGGACGCGGCCCACGCGCAGTGGTGGGACGCGGACGGCACCGGGCCGCTCGCCTTCGACCACGACCGCATCCTGGCCGACGCGCGCGACCGGATCGGCGCCAGGCTCGAATACTCCTGCCTGGCCACCGCGTTCTGCCCCGCCGAGTTCACCCTCGGGGAGCTCCAGCAGGTCTACGAGACCGTCTGGGGCGTTGAGCTGGACCGGCCCAACTTCCGGCGCAAGGTCCTCACCACGCCCGGCTTCGTCCAGGCCGTGGACGGACCGCCGCGCCGCACCGGCGGACGGGGAAAACCGGCCGCCCTCTACCGGGCGGGTGCCGCAACCGCCCTGCACCCTCCACTACTGCGCCCGGAAGGACGCCCGGAAGGACGGACATCATGATCCCGACAAGGACTCTCACCAAACAGGCGGCCTCCGGCACGCTGACCGGGCTCGCGCTCGGTGACGCGCTGGGCTTCCCCACCGAGTTCAACGACGTCCCCTCGATCCTCGCGAAGTGCGGGCCCTGGCGTGAGATGAGCCTGCCGGAGCCCGCGTTCGTCACCGACGACACCCAGATGACGCTCGCGCTCGGCCGCGGCATCCGCACCGCAATGGACCAGGGGCTGCTCACACCGGAGCGGATGGTGGGCCCGGTCCGGGAGGAGTTCGTCCGGTGGAACCGCTCACCCGAGAACAACCGCGCTCCCGGCCGTACCTGCATCGAGGCGTGTGAACTGCTGGAGGGCGACCGGCCCTGGCAGGAGGCCAGCCGGACCGGCTCCAAGGGCTGCGGCGCCAACATGCGCGTCGCGCCCATCGGCCTCGTGCCCGGTCTCAGCGAGGAACAGCGTTCCGGCGCCGCCCAGCTCCAGGCCGCACTCACCCACGGCCACCCCACGGCACTGGCCGCCTCCGACCTGATGGCCCGCGCGGTGTTCCTCCTCGCCCAGGGGGCCGAACCGCTCGGCCTGGTGGGCCAGTTGCGCTCGTACGCGTACGAGAACCGTGGCCGCTACCTCAGCCGGTGGCTCGGTGACCTGTGGCGGCACACCCATGACGCCTCGCCCGAGGCGTACATCAACCGGGGCTGGGACGAGTGCCTGACCGTGCTCGCGGCCGTCCAGGACGCCCTGCGCGACCCCTCCCCGGAGACCGACCCGTGCGAGCGGACCGGCGACGGCTGGGTCGCCGAGGAAGCACTCGCCACTGCCCTGCACTGCTTCCTGCTCTTCCCCGAGGAACCGGTCACCGCCCTGCGCCGGGCCGCCTGCACCCGGGGCGACTCCGACTCGCTGGCCTGCCTCACGGGCGCACTGGCGGGAGCTCACCTGGGGACGGGTGCGTGGCCCAAGGAGTGGTCGGAGCGCATCGAGTACCGCAGCGACCTGCTGTCGCTGGCCGCGCTCTGGGACGCTTGATCCATGCACAGCGACACGATGCTCCTGCGCGGGGCCGGGCTGCCGGTCACCGACCTGACCCCGATACTCGCCGAGGAGCCCTGCCCACTCCTGTTCGCCACGGTTTCGGGCGCACACCTGTACGGCTTTCCCTCGCGGGATTCGGACGTGGACCTGCGGGGGGTCCACGTCCTGCCCGCGGAGGATCTCATCGGCCTCCGTGAGCCGGAGGAGACACGGTCACGGATGTGGGACCACGACGGGGTCGAGATGGACCTCGTCACCCACGATCTCCGTAAGTTCGTCCGGCTCATGCTGAAACCCAACGGCTACGTGCTGGAGCAGCTGTTGTCCCCGCTGGTGGTGCACACGAGCGGCCTCCACGCCGAACTGGTGGCGCTCGCACCGTCCGTGCTGACCCGCAACCACGCCCACCACTACCGCGGGTTCGCCGGAACCCAGTGGCGGCTGTTCGAGAAGACCGGCGAGCTGAAACCGCTGCTCTACACGTTCCGTGCCCTGCTCACCGGCATCCACCTGATGCGCGGCGGACCGCTCACGGCTCATCTGCCGACGCTAATCGGGGAGTTGACCGGTCCGTCGTTCCTGCCCGCGCTGATCGAGGCGAAGGCCGAGGCGGAACACGCAGCGGCGGACACCGTGGAGCGTGCGGTGGCGGCGCGGGACGTGGAGGCGCTGCACGGCGTCCTCGACGACGCGCAGGCGAGGTCCCGGCTGCCCGAGAGGCCCTCAGGGTTCGACGCGCTGCACGACCTCGTCGTCCGGGCCCGGTCCGATGGCCGACTGGGAACAGGCTGGGGCGCGTAGGAGTTCACCCGTCATGGCTGTCATCCACAGAACGACCATGGAACCGGGCAAGTTGCAGCTCCTCGCCGCCTGGCTCCCCACCCGGCCCTGGTACACCGGGGCGGGCGCGCCGGAGCTGGCCCGTGCGGGAGGGTTCCGGCTCGACGATCCCGAGGGCGAGGTGGGGATGGAGTTCATGGTGGTCACCGACACCTCGGGCGACCGCCCCGTCGCCTACCACGTACCGGTCACCTACCGCGGGGCACCGCTCGACGGAGCCGGTGACGCGCTCGTCGGAACGTCCGAACACGGGGTGCTCGGGCGGCGCTGGGTGTACGACGGCGCGCAGGACCCGGTCCTGGTGGCCCAGTTGCTCGCACTGCTGCGGGGGCGGGCCGTGCCGCAGGCCCAGAGCCTGAGCGACACCCCTGATCCGTCCGTCGCCGTCGGCGAGGCCCCGGCCGGCCTCGCGGCAGTTGCCGCGTCCGCCACCACCCGGGACGGGAAGCACGGCACCGACATCGTGCTGGGCGCGACGGCGGACGAGGAGGCCCCGGTGACGCTCAGGGTGAGGCGCGTCCTGCTGCCGGAGGGCTCCGGGGACGGCGATACCGATGCCGACGTCCTGGGGCACGTCACCGCCGGGTGGAGCCTGCCCGAAGGCGAGGAGATCCGCGGCCGGTTCGCCGTCCTGGCCCGGGGACCGCGCTGACGGGGAGCCCGGGCCGACCGGCCGCGCGGGGTCACCCCGCCCCGCCCGCCGCAGACGCCCGCCGGGCCCGCATCAGGAACGCCTCCACGCGCTCCCGGTCGGGCTCCGGCGGCAAGGGGGAGCGCGTGGCGGCCTCGTCGTTCTCCTCGGCCAGGCGCGTCATGCGGCGTTCCACCTCGGTCCACGGGACCTCACCCCGCTTCACCGCCAGCAGATCCTCGCGCGCGTCCCCGACCTCGATCCGCAGCTCGCCCGTCCTCTGCAGGTCCCGGCCGGACGTCAGAAGCCGCAGCAGGTGCATGGCGTGCTTCCAGCGCGGAGCGCCGTGCACGCGGACGTCGGCCTCCAGCTTCCGCCGCTGCCCCAGGGCGTAGCGCACGAACGTCCCGTGGGTCCGGCGGGAGAGGAAGGCGCCGCGCAGGGCGATGAGTTCCCGGCCCGTGGCGTCGATCCGCTCCACGAGGGGTGAGTGCAGGCACTCCAGCACATTGGGGTTCGCCCGCAGAGCCAGCTCGCAGAAGCGTTCCAGCTCCCAGGAGAACTGCTCGTCCGCCGGTCCCTCCACGTGGGCCGGCGGTTTCGTGAAGCCCCAGAACAGCTGGGTGGGTGCCAGGAAGACCCCGCGCCGGTCCGTGTCGCTGCCGTCCGTGGCCAGACCGAAGGCGCGGGATCCCATCACACAGGAGTAGACGGTGTGATCCCGCACGAGCCGCGCGCCGTCAGGAGTGATCATGCGCGCGAGGGTACGCGCTCTACCCGAGCCGGATGCTGTCGCCCTCGACGGTGATGCGCTCGGCGGGCAGCGGACGCGTCGCCGGGCCGTTCTCCACCGCGCCGTCCTCGATGCTGAACCGGCTGCCGTGGCACGCGCAGTCGATCGTGCCGTCGGTGACCGCGGCGACGATGCAGCCCGCATGGGTGCACACCGCGGAGAAGGCCTTGAACTCGCCGGCGGTCGGCTGGGTGACCACGACCTTTCGGTCCTTGAAGACCGTCCCGCCGCCGGCCGGGACGCCGGAGGTCCGGGTCAGCTCCCCGGCAGAGGTCTCCGAAGGCTTAGGGGTCTTCGGGGTGGTGCTCCCGTCGCTGTCCCCGTCGCCGGACGAGCCGCAGCCGGTCGCCAGTGCGGCGGCTCCCGCCGTGAGAACCGTCCTTCGTCTTGTGTTCATGGCTCTCCTCGCGTGGTGGCCGATGAGAGGCATCGTGGCGCCGCGTGCCGCGCGGACGAAGCAACCGGGCGGCGGGTGCGCCCGGGCGGGTGGAGGCATCGAGGCTTCCTGTACGGTTGTCCAGGAAGTGTTCCTGGACGATTGTCCAGGAAGTCGATTCACAGGAGGCCGCACGCCATGCAGACCGCCGCCCAGGTACTGGTCGCCCTCGTCGCGCTGATCCACGCCTACTTCCTCGTCCTGGAGATGTTCCTCTGGGACACCCCGCGCGGCCGTAAGGCCTTCGGCACCACGGAGGAGTTCTCCAGGGCCAGCGCCACCCTCGCCGCCAATCAGGGGCTCTACAACGGGTTCATGGCCGCCGGGCTGGTCTGGAGTCTGATCGTGGGCGACCCCGTCGCCCACCAGGCGCAGATCTTCTTCCTGAGCTGTCTGATCGTCGCCGGGGTGTACGGGGCGGCCACCGTCAGCCGCAAGATCCTTTATGTTCAGGCGGCGCCCGCCGCCGTCGCCCTCGCCCTCGTCCTCGCGGCGGGCTGAGCCGCATGACGCCCCCGGTGACGGACGGCAGCAGTGACCCCCGCACCGCGCGCACCCGCGGCAGGCTCCGCGAGGCGCTGCTGGAGGCCTGCGCGGAGCGGCCGCTGGACCGGATCGGCGTGGCGGACGTGGCGCGCCGCGCCGGTGTCGGACGCGCCACCTTCTATCTGCACTACGACGATCTGCGCGCCCTGGCCGTCGACGCCTGCGCCGACGTCGTACGGGAGGCCGTCGAGGCCCTGCACGCCTGGGGCCGCACACCGCCCGGCCCGGATGCGCCGCCGGAGGAGCTCGCCGCCCTGCTCCGGGAGATCCGCAGCCGGGCCGAGGTCTACCGGAGCCTGCTCGGGCCCGGCGGCGGCCCCCTCGGGGAACTGCTGCACCAGGAGCTCCGGCAGTACAGCCTGGACGAGCTGCGCCGGCGCAGGCCCGCCGGAAGCGGCCACGACCTGACCGCGAGTGCCGTGGCCGGGCTCTTCACCGGGATGCTCGCCGACTGGGTCCACGACCGGACCGACGCCACCCCGGAGCAGCTCGCCGGGCGGATCTGGCGCACTCTCCTCGCCGTGCACGCGGCCGCCGCGTCTCACGGACAGAGCACGGTGACCGGCGGCGCCGCCGCACCTCTAGGCTGAAAGGGCACGCAGCACGAGGCGACGAGGGGTACGACGTGGCGGTACGAGCAGTCCGGGGAGCCGTCCAGCTGGACCGGGACGAAGCCGGTCACATGGACGAGCGGGTGAGCGAACTGCTCACGGCCCTCCTGGAGCGCAATCAGATCGTCGCGGACGACCTGATCAGCGTGTGGTTCACGGCCACCCCCGACCTGCACAGCGACTTCCCGGCGGCCGCCGCCCGGGGTCTCGGCATCGTCGACGTACCGCTGATCTGCGCCCAGGAACTCGACATCGACGGGGCCATGCCCCGGGTGGTCCGCATAATGGCCCACGTGGAGACGTATCTCTCCAAGGCGGAGATCAGCCACGTCTACCTCGGCGCCACCGGCGCCCTCCGCAAGGACATCGCCCAGTGAGAACAGCCCTCGTCATCGGAACGGGCCTGGTCGGCACCTCCGCCGCCCTCGCCCTCGCGGGGCGCGGCGTCCAGGTGCACCTCGTCGACCGTGACCCGTCCTCGGCCCACACCGCCGCCGCACTGGGCGCCGGTACGGACGAGGCCCCCGAGGGGCCCGTCGACCTGGCGGTCGTCGCCGTCCCGCCCGCACACACCGCGTCCGTGCTCGCCACGGCCATGCGCGACGGCGTGGCCCGCGCCTACCTCGACGTCGCCAGCGTCAAGGGCGGCCCGCGCCGCGAGCTGGAGGCGCTCGGCGTCGACCTCGCGCCGTACATCGGCACACACCCCATGGCCGGCAAGGAGCGCTCAGGGCCCCTCGCGGCCACCGCAGACCTCTTCGAGGGCCGCCCCTGGGTACTGACCCCGACCAGGGACACCGACACCGAGGTCCTCAACCTGGCCCTGGAGCTGGTCGCGCTCTGCAGGGCAGTCCCGGTCGTCATGGACGCCGACGCCCACGACCGGGCCGTCGCCCTGGTCTCCCACACCCCCCAGCTGATCTCCTCGATGGTCGCCGCCAGGCTGGAGGAGGCCGACGAGACCGCGGTACGCCTGTGCGGCCAGGGGATCAGGGACGTCACCCGCATCGCGGCCTCCGACCCCCGGATGTGGGTGGAGATCCTCTCCGCCAACCCCGGTCCGGTCGCCGACGTGCTGGCGGGCGTCGCCGCCGACCTGGACGAGACGGTCCGCGCGCTGCGCGGCCTGCAGTCCGCCGACGAGGACAAGCGCCGTACGGGCACCGAAGGCATCGAGGACGTCCTGCGCCGCGGCAACGCCGGCCGGGTCAGGGTGCCCGGCAAGCACGGGGCCGCCCCGGCGTCGTACGAGATCGTCGCCGTGCTCATCAGCGACCGGCCGGGCGAGCTGGCGGCGATCTTCGCCGACGCGGGACGGGCCGGCGTCAACATCGAGGACGTACGCATCGAGCACGCCACCGGTCAGCAGGCCGGTCTGGTCCAGCTGATGGTCGAGCCGAGCGCCGCATCCGCACTGAGCGCGGCCCTCAGCGACCGCGGCTGGTCGATCCGCCCGTAACGGGCTCCCGGGAAGGGCCCGGCGACAGGGGTGCAAAGGCGCTTCGCGCACTCGGTAACCTTGGGGGAGGCCGTTCCCTGGCCCCGCTCCGCCCGTACCCGTGTACCAGGAAGGTGTCCACCACCGTGGAAACCGTAAGCGCCGCCGCCCGGACCGCCCCGGCCGCAGTGATCGTCGCCATCGACGGTCCCTCCGGCACAGGCAAGTCGAGCACCTCCAAGGCCGTCGCCGCACAGCTCGGCCTGAGCTACCTGGACACCGGCGCCCAGTACCGGGCGATCACGTGGTGGATGCTGAACAACGGCATCGACGTGCAGAACCCGGCCGAGATCGCGACCGCCGCCGCCAAGCCGGTCATCGTGTCCGGCACGGACCCGTCCGCCCCGACGATCACCGTCGACGGCGAGGACGCCTCGGGCCCGATCCGTACCCAGGAGGTCACCTCCAAGGTCAGTGCCGTCAGCGCGGTCCCCGAGGTGCGCACCCTGATCACCGAACTGCAGCGCTCCATCGCCAAGGAGGCCGAGCGGGGCATCGTCGTCGAGGGCCGTGACATCGGCACCACCGTGCTTCCCGATGCCGACATCAAGATCTTCCTGACGGCCTCCCCGGAGGCGCGCGCCGCCCGCCGCAGCGGTGAGGTCAAGGGCTCCGACCTCGCGGCCACCAGGGAGGCGCTGGTCAAGCGGGACGCCGCCGACTCCGGCCGCAAGACCTCGCCGCTGGCCAAGGCCGGGGACGCCGTCGAGGTGGACACCACCGAACTGACCCTCGCGCAGGTCATCGAGTGCGTCGTCACCCTCGTCGGGGAGAAGCAGGCCGCGAAGTGACCGAAGCCACCGCCGCGCCTACGCTGCGCGGAGCGGCCGTCGGGCGCGGGATCGGCATCGGGCTCATGTACGGGCTGTTCAGGCCCCGTGTGCTCGGCGCGTGGCGCGTCCCCACCACGGGACCCGTCATACTCGCGGTGAACCACGCGCACAACATCGACGGACCGATGCTGATGGGCACCGCGCCCCGGCCCGTCCACTTCCTGATCAAGAAGGAGGCGTTCGTCGGCCCCCTCGACCCGTTCCTGCGCGGAATCGGGCAGCTGAAGGTGGACCGTACGACCGTCGACCGCAACGCCATCACGCAGGCACTCGGCGTGCTGGACGACGGCGGGGTCCTCGGGATCTTCCCCGAGGGCACCAGGGGCGAGGGGGACTTCGCCTCCCTCCGTGCGGGGCTCGCGTACTTCGCGGTGCGCGGCGGGGCGCCGATCGTCCCCGTCGCGGTCCTGGGAAGCACCGGGCGCCGCGGACGGCTGGTATCGGCCCTGCCTCCGCTGCGCAGCCGGGTCGACGTCGTCTTCGGCGACGCCTTCCAGGCCGGCGACGGCAGCGGGCGGCGGACCAGGAAGGCGCTGGACGAGGCGACGCTGCGCATCCAGGGCGAGCTGACCGCCCACCTGAGGAACGCCAGGCGTCTCACCGGACGCCTGTGACACTTGAGTAGTGGGCCGCGCGATCGTGGCCCATCGATGATGATGCAAAGAGGAACGGACTTCATGAACGACCAGATTCACTCCGACGGCTCGGACCACGAGCACGGAGCACTTGGCGATGCCGAGTACGCGGAGTTCATGGAGCTCGCCGCGCAGGAGGGGTTCGACCCCGAGGAGGTCGAGGGCGCGATCGGTGAGGCCGGTCACGGACCGCTTCCCGTGCTCGCCGTCGTCGGCCGCCCGAACGTCGGCAAGTCGACCCTGGTGAACCGGATCATCGGTCGCCGTGAGGCCGTCGTCCAGGACAAGCCCGGCGTCACCCGCGACCGCGTCAGCTACGAGGCCGAGTGGGCCGGCCGCCGCTTCAAGGTCGTCGACACCGGCGGCTGGGAGCAGGACGTGCTGGGCCTCGACGCCTCCGTCGCCGCCCAGGCCGAGTACGCCATCGAGACCGCCGACGCGGTCGTCTTCGTCGTCGACGCCACCGTCGGCGCCACCGACACCGACGCGGCCGTCGTCAAGCTGCTGCGCCGGGCGGGCAAGCCCGTGGTCCTGTGCGCCAACAAGGTCGACGGACAGAGCGGAGAGGCCGACGCCACCGCGCTCTGGTCGCTCGGCCTCGGTGAGCCGCACCCGGTCTCCTCCCTGCACGGCCGCGGCACCGGCGACATGCTGGACGCCGTCCTGGAGGCCCTGCCCGAGGCCCCGGCCCAGACCTTCGGTACCGCGCTGGGCGGCCCGCGCCGCATCGCGCTCATCGGCCGCCCCAACGTCGGCAAGTCCTCCCTGCTGAACAAGGTCGCCGGTGAGGACCGCGTCGTCGTCAACGCCCTGGCCGGCACCACCCGCGACCCGGTCGACGAGCTGATCAAGCTCGGCGGCATCACCTGGAAGTTCATCGACACGGCCGGTATCCGCCGCAAGGTCCACCTCCAGGAGGGCGCGGACTACTACGCCTCGCTGCGCACCGCGGCGGCCGTGGAGAAGGCCGAGGTCGCCGTCATCCTGATCGACTCGAGCGAGTCCATCAGCGTCCAGGACCAGCGGATCGTCACCATGGCCGTGGAAGCGGGCCGTGCCATCGTGATCGCCTTCAACAAGTGGGACACCCTCGACGAGGAGCGCCGCTACTACCTAGAGCGTGAGATCGACACGGAGCTCGCGCAGGTCGCCTGGGCCCCGCGCGTCAACGTCTCGGCGGTCACCGGCCGGCACATGGAGAAGCTGGTACCGGCGATCGAGACCGCGATCGAGGGCTGGGAGACCCGCATCCCGACCGGCAGGCTGAACGCCTTCCTCGGTGAGATCGTCGCTTCCCACCCGCACCCGGTCCGTGGCGGAAAGCAGCCCCGCATCCTCTTCGGCACCCAGGCGGGCGTCAAGCCGCCGCGGTTCGTCCTCTTCTCGTCCGGCTTCCTGGAGCACGGCTACCGCCGCTTCGTCGAGCGCCGTCTGCGCGAGGAGTTCGGTTTCGAGGGCACGCCGCTGCACATCTCGGTGCGGGTGCGCGAGAAGCGCGGCCGCAAGAAGTAGCAGTAAGACGGCGAAGCCCCGGACCACNNGTGGTCCGGGGCTTCGCCGTCCCCTCCGGTTCGTACCGCTCAGGCGTCCGTGGACCCGGGGGGAAGCGCCGCGGGCCGGGCGGGGCCGGCATGCCGGCCCACCCGCTGCCAGGAACCGGGGTTGCCGCCGCCCGTGGCGTGGCTTCCCCGGGCGTTCGCCGCCGTACGGCTGTTCAGCGGTGCACGACTGCCGAACATCCCGATGCCGAACGTTCTGAAGCCGAGATTCTCCTCACCGGTGCGGTCCCCCGGTAGAGCCCGGAACGATCGCCGGTACTCGGAGTACAGGGCGTCGTAGATCGGGGTCTGGGACTTGCCGCCCGATGGGTCCTGCGACGGGCGCATGGCCGGGATCGGGGTCTGCTGCTGGCGAGGAGGGTCGTATGAGTGCACGTAGGTGCCAACGACCTCACCGCCCGTCGGATGCGGGCCGGGCGGAGAAAACGATGTCCGGCGGGCGGAGGAGGGCAGGACCGGCACGGTCAGGTCCCGGCGAGCGGCATCGTCGCGGCGACCAGGAGGCCGTTGACCGCGGCCTTGTCCAGCGCGTCGCGGAGCAGGTCCTCGCGCGGCTGCTGGCCGATGGAACCGGCGGGCGCGGCGAAGACCAGCACGCTCTGCGACTTGTTGGCGGCCGTCCGCCAGCCCTCGGTGACCTGGAGCGGCTGGTGGGCCTGCCACCAGGCGACCGGGCTGCCGCCGCCGGCGCCCGGCTGCAGCACGGCGTGCAGCTGGCCCATGGCCAGGAGGACCGACCAGCCGGGGAGGACGCCCGGCAGCCGGTTCAGGTGCGGCGTGGGCAGGAAGCCCTGCTCCAGCAGGAGCTGGAGGAACTGGTCGCCGCCGCTGCCGTCGGTGCCGGGCCGGGCGATCGGCCCCGTCGGCTCGACGACCAGGGCCGGTCGGAGGTCGTCCTCGATCAGGACGAGACCGCTGGTGATGCCGAGGACGGCCTGTTCGGGCATGAGGCCCTCCGGATTCTTCTGCTCGCTGCCGGTGATGGACCGCACGGCGCCCTGGAGCTGGTCCTCCGCGATCTGTACGACCTGCGAGGGGATGCAGGTCGCATGGGCGAAGGCGAGCACGGCGGTCTCGTCGCCCACGAACAGCACCGTGCTGGTGCGCTCGTGGTCGGAGTCGCCGGGCGTGCGGCATGAGGTGCAGTCGTAACTGCCTGGGGCACTGTCGCCGACGAGCAGCCGGTCGGCTTCGGCATCGCCGATCTCGGCGCGTACGTCCTCGCTGACGTCGAGCATGCGCGGCACGGGTGGCTCCTCGAACTCGGTGCGTGGGCCGGGCGGTTCCCGGCTCATGAAGAGACAACGGAAGACCCGGGGCCGGGGTCACGCGCGAACGGGAGATTAAGCGCCGGAGCCGGCGCGCCGATGGACCTGAGGAACGCACCGCTGAATCGGAGCCGAGCATTCCGCGTAAGGGCCTCCAATGCACGGGAGTTCGTTCGAAACGTCACGGGTTTGTACGACTCGTGTGCGAATGCTGTGCCGTCTCCTGACGCAACGTAAGGTCCGTTGCAGACCAGTCGAACAGGGGAAACGACTACGTAATGCACATTTCATTTCTGCTCCACAACGCGTACGGCATCGGGGGAACGATCCGTACCACCTTCACGCTCGCCGGGACCCTGGCCGAGCAGCACGACGTCGAGATCGTCTCCGTCTTCCGGCACCGTGACGAACCGAAGCTGGGCGCACCCGCCGGTGTACGGATGAGCCACCTCGTCGATCTGCGCAAGTCGAGTCCGGGATACGAGGGTGCGGCGGCCGACCACGCCAGGCCCGCGTCCGTGTTCCCGCGCGGCGACACCAGGCACCACCAGTACAGCAGGCTCACCGACAGCCGTATCGAGTCGTGCCTGGGCGCGCTGGACGCCGATGTCGTCGTCGGTACGCGGCCCGGCCTCAACGTCCACATCAGCCGGCAGGCGCGGCGCGGACCGGTGCGTGTCGGCCAGGAGCACCTCACCCTCGAGAGCCACGGCTACCGGCTGCGCCGTGAGATAAGCCACCGGTACGGGCTGCTCGACGCGGTCACCACCGTCACCGAGGCCGACGCCCGGGACTACCGCACCAGGCTGCGGCTGCCCGGCGTACGGATCGAGGCCATCCCGAACAGCGTGCCCGAGCCGGCCGGTCCGCCCGCCGACGGCGACGCCAGGTGGATCGTGGCGGCGGGCCGGCTGCACCGGGTCAAGCGCTACGACGTACTGATCCGGGCCTTCGCCGAGATCGCGGCGGTGCGCCCGGAATGGCGGCTGAGGATCTACGGCGCCGGGGACGCGTCCGGGAACGAGCGGCAGTCCCTGGGCGCGCTCGTCGACGAGCTCGGACTCCGGGAACGGGTGTTCCTCATGGGGTCCGTCGACCCGATGGAGGCGGAGTGGCCCAAGAGCTCCATCGCCGCCGTCACCTCCGAGCGGGAGTCGTTCGGCATGACCATCGTGGAGGCGATGCGCTGCGGGGTGCCGGTCGTGGCGACCGACTGCCCGCACGGGCCCGCCGAGATCATCGACGACGGGACGGACGGGCGGCTGGTGCCGCTGGGGGACACCGGTGCCTTCGCCAAGGCCCTGCTCGGTCTGATCGACGACGACGCCCTGCGGCACCGGATGGGCCGGGCCGCCTTGATCTCCGCCGCGCGGTTCGATCCGGCGCCGATCGCGGAGCGGCACGAGAGGCTCTTCACCGAGCTGGCCGCGAGGGGCCAAGGAGGGGGTTCACGGGGCGTGCTGCGTACCGCTTTACACCGTTCCCGGGGCGGGGTGCTGGACGGGGCGTATGCGCTGCGTGACAAGGCCGCGGGGGTGATCCGCCGGAAGCAGGCCTGAGGCGGGGTGCCCGGGCCGCTGTCCGGGCACCGTATCCCGGACCGTTGCATTCCGGATGGCGTGGCGGTCCGGGGCCTCCCGGGCCGGGGCCTGCGGGCGGCGGACGGCTGAAAGCAAGGCCCGCATAAGGGCAGATGAATTCCAGGTGGCGTGCCCGTGGATTCCCCTTCGCGGGATGCACGGAAAAGCGGATCGCACGCAGTCGCGCCCTCACACAATTTCGTCCGGCGGCCCTGCGGATGACTTTAGGCGAACGTCACACAATTCGGTTCGCGTGCCGCCCGGCTGCCGATCGGGTGAAGTGTCCGCTGTAAACGCCCGTGGGGATCCTGTGACACAAGCGTGACCGCCGGGGTACACGGAGATGCGCGGGACCCGTGGGCACCACGGCTTCCGCCGGGGCGCCGGGCGGCCTACGGTGAGGGGTATGGCACCTGTACCGACCCCTTCCGCCCAGCCGGACGACGTCACCGAGTCGTACGTCGGCCTCGACGCCGATGCCGCCGAACGCCAGGCCAGAGCCCGTGGCTGGAGCACGGTCCGGGCTCTCCCGCCCGGCACCGTCATCACCATGGAGTTCCGTGGCGGCCGTATCAACTTCGAGGTGGACGCCTCGACCGTGACCCGCTGCTGGGTCGGCTGAACCCGGTCCCCACGAGCGAAGGCCCCGACGGGAGTCGGGGCCTTCGCTGTGCGTGGGAGCGGTGGTGCGATCCGTCCCCGCAGGTCAGGGGCGGGCTCGGTCAGGGGGCGACCGGACCGCCCGCCACCGGGCGGGACGGACCCGCGCTGTTGCGCGGTGAGCGGTCGGCGTGCGGCGGCCGGCGCGAGCCGCCCGGCGTCAGCGGCGTGCGATCCGCACGCGTGGGGTGCGCCCGCGCCCTGGCGGCCGCACCCGGATGACCCGCGGGTCCCGTCGTCCCGGGTGCCGGTCCTCTGTCCGCGGCCCCCCGGGTGTCCTCGGGACCCGCCCCCAGCACCTGGGGCAGCAGGGCCGGCTCCGGTGCTGCGGGAGCCGCGGGAACGGCCTCCCGGAGCCGGCGCCGGGCCCGCCACTGCTCGCGTACCGAGAGGACGAAGACCTCGGTACGCGTGATCAGCGGCTCGAACCAGGGCAGTGCCAGCAGGATCAGCAGACCGGCCGCCCAGCCCAGCAGGACGTCGCTGAGCCAGTGGGTGCCGATGTAGACGGTGGTGAGCCCCACGCCCAGGGAGACGAACGCGGACAGGGCCGACAGATAGCGCCTGGCGCGCGGGGTGGTGGCCAGGTAGGCGAGGATTCCCCAGGTCACCACGGCGTTGGCGGTGTGTCCCGAAGGAAATATATCGCCCCCGGCGAAGAGCTCCGCCGACCCGATCTCGGTGGCGTAGTGCGGGCCGAGCCGCCCCAGGCCGAGCTTGACGGCGCCCACCGAGAGGTTGAGCAGCAGCAGGGAGGCACCCAGCGTGAGCAGCGGGCGCAGCGTGTGCTGGCGCCAGGAGCGCCAGCCGAGCCAGGCGGCGACCATCACGGCGGTGGGGCCACGCTGGCCGAGCACGACGTAGTAGTCGAGGAAGGCGTGGAGTTCCGGCCACTGCTGGTAGGGCCGGAACAGCATGACCTTCCAGTCGAGGGTCACCAGCCAGGACGAGACCAGCACGGCGAGGACGATGGCGAGATAGAACGCCAAAGTCCCGCCGAAGAGAGCGATGCGGTGACGGCTCATCCGCGGGGTCTCTATCTTCGGCGGTTCCGGCTCCCGGTCCAGACGGGCAAAGATGTCGGTACGCACGCAATGGACGTTACAGCGAGTGAGTGTGTGATCCGGCCGATCCCGCCCTTTTGTGATGACGATGTGATGTGGACTTTGTCTCAGACGCGCATCCATTCCCCGTGTGCCGGGGAATGGGTTGGACCCATCGGATATTCGGTCCGGCCGCTATTCGTAGAAATGTTTGAGCCTCGACGGAATGGCGCAATGCGGCTGCGCCGCGCAGCGGTGGCGTCTTTCGGGGGAGCCGTCGGCCCCCTGACGCCCGGACCGCCGCGGCTCCCGCGAAGTGGTCCGGACGTCACCCCGCGTACGGACCGCACGCGGACCGCGAAGTGGTGTACGCCACACCCGGTGCCCCGTGAACGTATGATCTGCGCCACTCGTGACCACCTGGAACTCGCGTACGCTGACGGCTCACTCGCCCGTCGATGCCGGGCCCGGGGGCACCGTGAGCCGGATCCCCGGAGGTCCGCCGAGCGCGAGGGACTCAGTGTGGGAGGTACGTACATGACCGGGACGTCCACGGCCGTGGGCAGGCTGCGCGCGGCGGCCGACGGTGCCAACCGCTGGGTCGTCCTGGTCGTCCTCTGTCTCAGCCTGCTGCTCGTGGCACTCGACGCGACCGTGCTCCACGTCGCCGTCCCCGCCGTCACCGAGGACCTCAGGCCCAGCGCCGTCGGCCTGCTGTGGATCGTGGACGCCTACCCGCTGGTCTGCGCCTCACTGCTGATCCTCTTCGGCACGCTCGGTGACCGGATCGGCAGACGGCGCGTCCTCCTCTGCGGCTACGCGCTCTTCGGCGCCGCTTCCGCGCTCGCCGCGACGGCCGATTCGGCCGGTGTGCTGATCGTGGCGCGTGCCCTGCTCGGTGTGGGCGGCGCGATGATCATGCCGGCCACGCTGTCGATACTCCGGCAGGTCTTCCCCGACCGCCGTGAGCGCGCCCTGGCCATCGGCGTGTGGACCGCGGTCGCCGCGGTCGGCGCCGCGGCCGGGCCGGTCGTCGGCGGCTTCCTCGTCGAGCACTACTGGTGGGGCTCGGTCTTCCTGATCAACATCCCGCTCATGGCGCTGATCCTCCCGGCCGGGCGGTGGCTGCTGCCGGAGTCCCGCGGCGAGAGCGACGGGCCCTGGGACGTGTTCGGCGCGCTGATGGCCGCGGCGGGGGTGCTCGGAGTCGTCCTCGGGATCAAGCGGGCCGGCGGCGGCGAGGGGCTGCTGCACCTCGCGACCCTCGTCCCGCTGCTCGCCGGAGCCGCGCTGCTCGCCCTCTTCGTGCGCAGGCAGAAGCGGCGCAAGTACCCGCTGATCGACATCGCGATGTTCTCCCGGCCCGCCTTCAGCACCGCGGTCGGCTGCATCGTGCTCGCCATGCTGGCCCTGGTCGGCCTGGAGCTGATCGCGGTCCAGTACCTCCAGCTGGTGCTCGACCTGAGTCCGCTGGAGACGGGCCTGCGGCTGCTTCCGCTGACCTTCGCCGCCATGGCGGCCGGCGCCACGGGTTCGTACACCCTGAGCCGTGTCGGTCCGCGCCGGATGGTCGGGTGGGGCTTCGTGCTCACGGCGGCCTCGGTGCTCCTGCTGACCCTGATGGGCCAGCACGACCGGCCCGTGCTGCTGACCGCCGGCTTCGTGCTGCTGGGCTTCGGGCTCCAGTCCACCCTCTTCGGGGCGTACGAATCGATGCTGAGCGAGGTGCCCGCCGAGCGGGCCGGCGGCGCGGCCGCGATCGGCGAGACCTCGTACCAGCTGGGTGCGGGCCTGGGGATCGCGCTGCTCGGCAGTGTCATGAACGCGGCCTACGCCCCCGGGCTCTCCCGGCTCCACGAGGAGGGCGTGCCCGCCGCCGCCGGCTCGGCCGCGTCGCATTCGCTGGGCGAGGCCTACCAGGTGGCCGGCCGGCTGGGCGGCCCCATGGGGGATCTGCTGCGGGACACGGCCCGGCACGCCTTCGTCGACGGTCTGCACCTCACGCTGCTGGTCAGTGCGGGGCTGCTGCTGCTCGGGGCACTGGCGGCGCTGCGCCTGCCGCGCGTCATGGACTGCTGCCCCGAGGTGAAGGACGCCGGCCGGGAGTCTGCGGCCGTCGTGCCGGAGCAGGCCACGGGGTCCGGAATCGCGGGTTCCGGGCTTCGCAGGGAGGCCCGGCCGGCCCCGGCGCAGGAGGCCCGGGAGCGCGGCGCCGCCCTTCCCGCCCGGCGTGAACCCGCCGAGGCAACGGGCTCTGGACGGGCGGCACGCTGAGCCGTAACGTCGGCACGGCGCCGTAACTACCACTGCTAGTTTTAGTACCGTGGCGCGTTTCCGCACCCCCCGCGAGCCGCCGGAGGCACCTCATGTCCACCACCGAGTCCGCGAAGCCGTCGAAGCCCCCGGTGTTCGATCCGGGTGACCCCCTCGGCATCGACGACCTCCTCGACCCCGAGGACCTCGCGATCCGCGACACCGTGCGCACCTGGGCCGCCGACCGGGTCCTGCCGCACATCGCCGAGTGGTACGAGAACGGCGAGCTCCCCGGCATCCGCGAGCTGGCCCGGGAGCTGGGCTCGCTCGGAGCGCTGGGCATGTCCCTGAAGGGGTACGGCTGCGCGGGGGCCAGTGCCGTCCAGTACGGCCTTGCCTGTCTGGAGCTGGAGGCCGCCGACTCCGGCATCCGCTCCCTGGTCTCCGTCCAGGGCTCCCTCGCCATGTACGCAATCCACCGCTTCGGCTCCGAGGAACAGAAGCAGCGGTGGCTGCCCGGCATGGCGGCCGGCGAGACCATCGGCTGCTTCGGCCTCACCGAACCGGACCATGGTTCGGACCCCGCAGGGATGCGGACGTACGCCGAGCGGGACGGTGAGGACTGGGTCCTCACCGGCCGCAAGATGTGGATCACCAACGGGTCGGTCGCCGGGGTCGCCGTCGTCTGGGCCCAGACCGATCAGGCGGGCGGCGGCTCGGGAATCCGCGGCTTCGTCGTGCCGACCGACAGCCCCGGCTTCTCCGCGCCCGAGATCAGGCACAAGTGGTCGCTGCGCGCCTCGGTCACCAGCGAGCTGGTCCTCGACGGCGTGCGGCTCCCCGCCGACTCGGTCCTGCCCGGCGCCACTGGGCTCCGCGGCCCGCTCAGCTGCCTCAGCCACGCCCGCTACGGAATCGTCTGGGGAGCCATGGGCGCGGCGCGGGCGAGCTTCGAGTCGGCTCTGGACTACGCCAGGTCCCGGGAGCAGTTCGGCAGGCCCATCGGCGGATTCCAGCTCACCCAGGCCAAGCTGGCGGACATGGCCCTGGAGCTCCACAAGGGCATCCTGCTCGCCCACCATCTGGGCCGCCGGATGGACGCGGGCAGGATCCGCCCGGAGCAGGTCAGCTTCGGAAAGCTCAACAACGTGCGGGAGGCGATCGAGATCTGCCGCACCTCGCGGACGATTCTCGGGGCCAACGGGATCTCGCTGGAGTACCCGGTGATGCGTCACGCGACGAATCTGGAGTCGGTGCTCACCTACGAGGGCACCGTGGAGATGCATCAGCTGGTGCTGGGCAAGGCGCTCACCGGCCTGGACGCTTTCCGGTAGGACGCTCCGGCGAGCGCCCTGCTCAGCTCTGGTTGAAGAAGCCGTCGGCCGGCCGGCCGGCGGCTTCGCCGTTGACCACCTGGGTGTGGGCCGGGGACAGCAGGAAGACCCTGGTCGCCACACGTTCGATCGAGCCGTGCAGCCCGAAGATCAGCCCCGCGGCGAAATCCACGACGCGCTTGGCGTCGCCGGGGTCCATCGCGGTGAGGTTGACGATCACCGGCACACCGTCCCGGAAGAGCTCACCGATCGCGCGCGCGTCCCGGAAGCTGTCCGGGGTGACGGTGGCGATCCGGCGGCCCTTGTCCTCGGCCTCGTCGGAGGCGACCCGTACCCGGGGGTCGGTCACCCATGGCTGATTCGTGCCGGTCTCCGCATCCTCGGAGTACTCGTCGTCGTAGTACCGCTCGTCGTTGTCCTCCACGAGGCCCAGCCAGGCGCTTGCCTTGCGCACCGATCCCATGGACGCCTCCTCTCACCGCGGTTCGTTGGTCTTCCGTATCTCTTTCCTATCCCCATGGTCGTCCATGATGCGGATACAGCGCCAAGGGGATAGTCGCCGCACGGGCGATTCGTAACGCTACTGGTGCAGAACATGTGGCGATTCGTCAGGGTTCCTACTGCATAGGGGGGCTTGCGGAAGGAAAATATGATGCTCCCGTCCGTACGGGTGACATGGGGGTCGTCCGGGTGAACGGATCGCTCGATACGATGCACGCCGCGCAGCTACGCGAGCGCCACTCGTCAGGTGAAACGGCTCCCGGGGGATCGTCGTGTTCGGAATCGTCAGGCCATGCACCCATCGGCTGTCCGAAGGGCTCAAGACGGAGTGGATGGCTCATCTCTGCGGGCTCTGTCTCGCTCTCCGCGCGGACCACGGACAGTTCGCCCGGGTCGTCACGAACTACGACGGCCTCATCGTCTCGGTCCTGACGGACGCTCAGGCGGATCGCACCGACGTACGGCGGCGTACCGCCGGCCCCTGTCCGCTGCGGTCGATGCGGACCGCGCCGGTCGCCCGGGGCGAGGGGGCCAGGCTGGCAGCCGCCGTCTCACTCGTGCTGGCGTCGGCCAAGGTGCGCGACCACGTGGCCGACCGGGACGGGCTGTTGGGGCGCCGCCCTGTCGCGGCCGCCGCCCGCCGGGTCGCGGCGGGCTGGGACAGGGCGGGGGCGCGCACCGGGGCCGAGCTGGGCTTCGACACGGCGGTCCTGGTCGACGCCGTCGACCGGCAGACCGGTATCGAGTCCCTCGCGGGGCCCGGCACCCCGCTGCTGACGGTCACCGAACCCACCGAGACCGCGACGGCCGCGGCCTTCGCGCACACCGCCGTACTCGCCGGCAAGCCGCAGAACGCAGGGCCGCTGGCCGAGGCGGGGCGGCTCTTCGGGCGGCTCGCGCATCTGCTGGATGCCGTGGAGGACCGGGAAGCTGACGCCGCGTCGGGTGCGTGGAACCCCCTCACGGCGACCGGCACACCGCTCACCGAGGCCCGCCGCCTGTGCGACGACGCCCTGCACGGTGTGCGTCTCGCGATGCGGGACGCGGAGTTCACCGACGGTACGCTGGCGCATGTTCTCCTGGTGCACGAGCTGCGGCGTTCCGTGGACCGGGCCTTCGGACCCGCCTCGTGCTCGCACCAGCCGGGAGGGCAGCCCTCGGGGGCTTTCGGGCCGGCGCCCGGCAACCCGTACGCCCCGTCTCCCGGCGGTCCGTCCGGCCCACCGCTCCCGCCCGAGCCGCCCCGCAACCGGCGTGGCCTCATAGCCGGCTGCCTGGTCTGGGCCGGTCTCGCCTGCACCTGCCAGATGTGCTGTGCCGGCAGCTTCAACGACCCGTGGAGCGGCCAGGAGCGCGAGGGGCTCTGCCACAAGGCCGACTGCTGCGACTGGTGCGAGGGCTGCGGGGAGGGCTGCGGCTGCTGCGGCGACTGCTGCAGCTGCTGCGAGGGCTGCGACTGCGGGTGCGACTGCTGATCACCCGTCAGGCCGTCGTCGCCCCGGGTCTCACCTGATCTCCGGAGGAGAGATCTGCGACGACTCGATGGCCGACTCCCCGGTGCCCCACTTCTTCAGGATGCGGTCGTAGGTCCCGTCCTCCTTGAGGGCGTTGACCGCGGCCCGGAAGGCGGGGGCCAGCGGGGTGCCCTTCCTGAAGGCGAAGCCGACGTCGAGCCGCTTGAACTCGCTGAGGAAGCGCAGTCCTTCCTGCTGGGCCACGGCGTACCGCAGTCCGTTGATCGTGCTCATCAGGACGTCGCTGCGGCCCTGCTGGAGCGAGATCCAGACGGCGGCCTGGTCGGCGTACGTCCTGACCTCGTACGCCTTCCTGCCCGTGTCGGCGCAGCGGTGCCTGTTCTCCTCCAGGGTCGCCTCGAAGGTGGTCCCGGCACCGGTGCCGACGGTGAGGCCGCAGAGCTGCGTGAGGTCGGTGACCTTCTTCAGGCCGCTGTCGTCACGGACGGCGAAGCCCTGCCCGTCGTTGATGTACGTGACGAAGTCGATCGTCCTGCGGCGTTCGTCCGTCACCCCGAAGTTGCCGGTGCCCAGGTCGTACTTGCCGCTGCCGAGGGCCGGCAGGATCGCCTCGAAGGAGGCGACCTCCCGCTTCAGCTTCAGCCCGAGTTTCTTCGCCACCGCGTCCGCGAAGTCGATGTCCGCGCCGGCGAGTGTCCTCCCGTCCTCCCGGTAGAACGCCCCGGGGGGCGCGCCGACGCTGGACGCCAGGGAAAGGGTGCCCGAGGCGCGCACTTCGGCGGGCAGCAGCTTCGCCGCCGCCTCGTCCTTCTTCACCGACGAGACCACGTCGGTGGCGGGGATCTTCCCTCCGGTCGCCGGTCCCGCACCGGCCGGCGAGGCTGCGGGGTCACCCGATCCGCAGGCGGTGAGCGAGAGGGCGGCCACGGTGATGAGTGCGAAGGCGGCGGTCTGCCGGGTTCGGGGCATGGCGGGGTTTCTCCGGGTTCGTCGACCGCGCTCCGGTGCCTGGGCAGCACGGAGCGTCGCGGCAGGAGATCAGCGATACGAGGGGAGGGCGGAGCGGCGTTGTGTACGCGAAGGAACGCGGGGAAATCCGCTCGAGCGCCTGTGAGGGCGCGAGCGGGAAGAAAGGAGACGCAGGGGGGTCAGCTCAACAGGAACAGGACCACACACGACCGAAGTCGATGTGGGAGCGGGTGACCAGCCACAGCTGCGAATACATGGCCCAAGTGGAACAGGCATCCGGTTGGGCGTCAACCGTGGTGAGACGTGCGGCTCACACTGTGGACACGCTTGACAACAGCACCGCGTGACGCTTTTCTCTGAAGCGGACCGGCGCTGAGGGGCCCGGTCCACGTTGTGCTCCGCGTCGAAGGCACGCCCCGTGTTCGATCTCTGCATCCACGGAGCCTTCGCATGTCCGCGCAGACAGAAATCCATGCCCCGTCACGTCCCGCCCCACCGGACAAGCACGCCGGGGGCCCCGCCCCGCGCATCGTCCCCGTACGCCGAACAGGGCAGTGGACGGCGGCCGTTGCCGTCCTGCTCCTCCTCGCGGGGGGCCTGGTCTCCGTCGTCCGGAACGACGCCTTCCAGTGGGACGTCGTCGGTGACTACCTCACAACCGGCTCGGTACTGCGGGGCCTCGGCCTCACCCTCTGGCTCACCGCCCTCGTCATGGTGCTCGGCTTCGCCCTCGGCACCCTGCTCGCGGTCTTCAGACTCTCCGGCAACCGCGTGCTCCAGGCGGTCGGCTGGGGCTACATCTGGCTGTTCAGGTCCACGCCGATCCTGGTCCAGCTGCTCTTCTGGTTCAACATCGGCGCCCTCTACCCGCAGATCCTGGGCGTCAGCACCGTCAACCTCCTCGGTCCGGTCGCCGTCGCCGTCATCGGGCTCACGCTCCACGAGGCCGCGTACGCCGCCGAAGTGGTTCGCGGGGGCATCCTCTCCGTCGAACGCGGACAACTGGAGGCGGCCCAGTCGCTCGGCCTCCGGCCCTGGCGCCGGTTTCGGCGGATCGTGCTGCCGCAGGCGATGCGCTCCATCGTCCCGCCCGCGGGAAACATGCTGATCGGGACGCTCAAGGGCACCTCGATCGTCAGCATCATCGCCGTACAGGACCTGCTGTACTCCGTGCAGCTCGTCTACCACCGCACCTACGAGGTCATCCCGCTGCTGCTGGTCGCCACGCTCTGGTACGTGGCGGTCACCTCCCTCCTGTCCATCGGCCAGTACTACGTCGAACGCCACTACGCACGCGGCACGGCAGGCACACGGTGACCGCCGCACCGGCGCTCGTCGTGATCGGCGGCGGGCCGCGCGGCACCGGAGTCATCGAACGGATAGCCGCCAACGCCGCCGAGCTGTGGGGCGACCGGCCGCTGGACATCCACCTCGTCGACCCGTACCCGCCGGGCGGCGGCCGGATCTGGCGCGAGGACCAGTCCCCGCTGCTCCGGATGAACTCCATGGCCGAGGACGTCACCATGTTCACCGACGACACGGTCCAGCTGGACGGCCCGGTCCGCCCGGGCCCCGCCCTGCACACCTGGGCCGCGGATGTCCGCGAAGGACGGACCGTCATCGCAACCGACCCCGCGGTCCTGGACGAGATACGCGGCCTCGGCGGCCAGGACTTCCCCAGCCGGAGGCTGCAGAGCGCCTATCTGCGCTGGGTGTACGAGCAGGCGGTCGCCGCCCTCCCGCCCGGCATCACCGTCCACGAACACACCGGCCACGCGCTGCGCCTCACCGGGCCGGCCGGCGGCCGGCAGCAGGTCCGGATCCAGGGGCGGGCCGAGCCACTCACCGCCGAACTCGTCATCCTCACCATCGGCCACCTCGACGCCGAACCGAACCCGGTACAAAAGGAGTTGTCGGCCTTCGCCGCACGCCACGGACTGGTCCACCTGCCGCCCGGCTTCACCGCCGACACCGACCTGAGCGCCCTGCCGGCGGGGGAGCCCGTCCTCGTGCGCGGCTTCGGTCTCGCCTTCATCGACCTGATGGCGCTGCTCACCGAGGGACGCGGCGGGCACCACCGCAACGGGACCTACATCCCCTCCGGCAGGGAGCCCGTCCTGTACGTCGGGTCGCGGCGGGGCGTCCCGTACCACTCCAAGATCGGCTACACCTGGCAGGGTGAACGGCCGCCCCTGCCCCACCACTTCGGTGCCGCCCAGGTGGCCGAGGTCCTCGACCGCCCCGGCCCCGTGGACTTCCGGCGCGATCTGTGGCCGCTGGTCACCAGGGAGCTGGGCCACGCCCACTACCACCGGCTCTTCACCGCCCACCCCGAACGCACCGCCATGGACCGGGGCGACTTCGAGGAGAAGTACGCCGTAGCCGGGCCCGGCAGCCCCGAGCTCGCGGCCCTCGTCGCCTCGGCCGTCCCCGACCCCGCCGACCGGCTCGACCTCGATGCCCTCGACCACCCGCTCGACGGGGTGCGCCACGCCTCGTACGACGCACTCCAGGACGGCCTTCGCGCCTACATCACCGCCGACCTGGAACGCCGGCACGATCCCCGGCACAGCCCCGACCTCGCCGTGTTCCTCGGACTGCTCTCCGTCTACGGGCAGTTGACCGGCCTCGGCGACACCGGAGAGGAATGGCACGGCTTCTTCAGCTATCTCGCCTCCGGACCGCCGGGGCCCAGACTGCGCCAGCTCCTCGCGCTCTCGCAGGCCGGCGTCGTCCGCTTCCTCGGCGCCGGCATGACCGTCGAGGCCGACGAGGAACAGGGTGTCTTCCGGGCCCGCAGCGCCACCGTCCCCGGTGCCCGCACCGCAGCCCGCGCCCTGGTCGAGGCCCGGCTGCCCGGCCCCTCGCTGCGCGGGACCCGCAGTCCGCTGCTCAGCGGCCTGTACGAGGACGGCGCGGCAGGCACCGAGTCGGGGCTGCTCTCCGTCGCCCCCGAGGACGGCCGGATCCTGGACCGCGACGGCCGCCCCCACCCGCGCCGCTTCGCCCTCGGCCCGTTCACCACCGCGCGCTCCAGTGGCGCCTTCACCCGGCCGCGCACCGGCGGCCCGGCCTTCAGGCAGAACGACGCCACCGCCCGGACGGCGCTAGCCCTCCTGCGGGACCTCTCCTGTCGGGACCCCCTCACCGCGTGAGCACGGCCCGCTTCCGTACCCCTGTCGCAGAAGGAACCCCCACCATGCCGCAACCACGCCGGGAGGACAGTGCGATGAGCGCACCCGCAGAGCAGGTCACCGATTCCGACGTCATGGTCGAGATCCGGTCCGTGCACAAGAGCTTCGGCCCGCTCGCGGTGCTCCGCGGCATCGACCTGTCCGTCCGCGCGGGAGAGGTGGCCGTCGTGCTCGGCCCCTCCGGGTCGGGCAAGTCCACCCTGCTGCGCACCATCAACCACCTGGAGAAAGCGGACCAGGGATGGATCGCCGTCGACGGTGATCCGGTGGGCTACCGCAGATCCGGCGACACGCTGTACGAGCTGCGCGAGCGCGAGGTCCTGCGCCGGCGGACCCGGATCGGTTTCGTCTTCCAGAACTTCAACCTCTTCCCGCACCTCACCGTCCTCGACAACATCATCGAGGCCCCGGTCGCGGCCCTCGGCCGCCCCCGCCGGGAAGCCGTCGCCGCGGCGGAGAGGCTTCTGGCCCGTGTCGGGCTGGCCGACAAGGCCGGGGCCTACCCCAGGCACCTCTCCGGGGGCCAGCAGCAGCGCGTCGCGATCGCCCGCGCCCTCGCCCTGGAGCCGAAACTGCTGCTCTTCGACGAGCCGACCTCGGCCCTGGACCCCGAACTCGTCGGCGAGGTCCTCGACGTCATCAGGGACCTCGCCCGCGGCGGCACCACCATGATCGTCGTCACGCACGAGATCGGCTTCGCCCGTGAGGTCGCCGACACCGTCGTCTTCATGGACGAGGGAAGGATCATCGAGCAGGGGCCGCCCGCCGACGTACTGGACCGCCCGGCCCATGAACGCACCAGGGCCTTCCTCTCCAAGGTCCTCTGAGCCGTGTCCCCGCCACCCAGGAGCAGTCACATGTCCGCCATCAGGCCACTCCACCTCGCCGCCGAGATCGGCGGCCCGCCGCGTTACGACGCCGGCTCCCACGTCGCGCTGGCACGCCTCGCAGAGGAGGGCACACTCGACTTCGTCACCCTGAGCGACTCGTTCGCCCGCCCGGGCCCAGACGCACTCGCCGTCATGGCCCGCGCCGCCCCGGCCACCGCACGGATCGGCCTCGTGCCCACCGTCACCACCACCCACACGGAGCCCTTCCACGTCTCGTCCGCCGTGGCCACCCTCGACTGGGTCAGCAAGGGCCGGGCCGGCTGGCACGTCGACGTGTCGGCGACCGAGGCGGAGGCACGGCTGTTCGGACGCCGCCCGGCCGCACCCGCCGCCGCGCTCTGGCAGGAGGCGGGGGAGGCCGCAGACGCCGGAGCACGGCTCTGGGACAGCTGGGAGGACGACGCGGAGATCCGGGACGTCGCCACCGGCCGGTTCATCGACCGCGACAAACTGCACTACGTCGACTTCAAGGGCAGCACCTTCTCCGTCCGCGGCCCGGCCATCGTGCCGCGGCCGCCACAGGGCCGGCCCGTCACCGTCATCGACGGCACGACCGGCCCGGCCCGCGAGGCCGCCGCCCAGCACGCCGACGTCGTCCACATCCGCGCCACCACGCCCGAACAGGCCGCCTCGCTCCGCGACGAACTGCTCCGCAGCGCCGCGGCCCACGGTCGGGACCCCGCCGGTCTGCGAGTGCTGGTCGCCCTCACTGTCGACCTCGGGGACGCCGAGGCGGCGCCCGAACCCGGGCTGAGGAGCGGCCCACAGCTCGCGGGGCGCGGGACCTACTTCCGGGGCGGACCCGTGGACCTCGCCGAACTCATCACCCGGTGGCACGGGGGAGGCGCCGCGGACGGTTTCCACCTCACCCCCATCGCACCGCGGCGCGACCTGGAGAGGATCGTCAACGGAACCGTGGCGCTGCTCCAGCACCGCAGCCTGTTCCGCACCTTCTACCCGGGCGGCACACTCCGCGAGCACCTGGGCCTGGCCCGGCCGGCCGGCCGGTACACACGCGTGAGCTCCTCGGAGGGGACGTCATGAAGCAGATGCACCTCGCCGCCCACTTCCCGGGCGTCAACAGCACCACCGTGTGGACCGACCCCCGCTCCCGGAGCCAGATCGACTTCGCCTCCTTCGAACACCTGGCGAGGACCGCGGAGCGCGGGAAGTTCGACTTCTTCTTCCTCGCGGAGGGGCTGCGGCTGCGTGAGCACGACGGCCGCATCCACGACCTCGACGTGGTGGGCCGGCCCGAGTCCCTCACCGTCCTCAACGCCCTGGCGGCCGTGACCGAGCGCCTCGGCCTCGCCGCCACGGTCAACGCCACCTTCAACGAGCCGTACGAACTCGCCCGCCGGCTCGCCACCCTCGACCACCTCAGCGCGGGCCGTGCCGCCTGGAACGTGGTGACCTCATCGGACGCCTTCACCGGCGAGAACTTCCGCCGCGGCGGCTTTCTCGACCGGGCCGACCGGTACACGCGAGCCGCCGAATTCGTCTCCACCGCCCGGAAGCTGTGGGACTCATGGACCCCCGACGGCATCTCGCGGCCGTTCCAGCACTCCGGGCAGCACTTCGAGATCTCAGGCGAGTTCACCGTCCCCCGCCCGCCCCAGGGGCACCCCGTCGTCATACAGGCCGGGGATTCCGACGAGGGCCGGGAATTCGCCGCCTCCGCGGCCGACGTCATCTTCACCCGGCACGGCACCCTGGACGCCGGACGGGCCTTCTACGCGGACGTCAAGGCGCGCCTCGCCAAGTACGGCAGACAGCCCGGTGACCTGAAGATCATGCCCGGGGTCACCGTCGTCATCGGCGACACGGACGCCGAGGCCCGGGAGAACGCCGCGGAGATCCGCCGGCAGCAGGTCTCCCCGCAGAACGCCATCCTCGCCCTCGAACAGGTCTGGGGCCGCGACCTCTCCTCGTACGATCCCGACGGGCCTCTTCCCGCCATCGACCCGGACCCCGGATCGAGCCTGGTCCAGGGCAGGGTCCGGGTCGCGGACCCGGCGGCCGTGGCCGCGAGATGGCGGGAGCTCTCCGAGGCCGGGGGGCTGTCCATCCGTCAGACGGTCATCGAGTCGACGGCGCGGCAGTCCTTCATCGGCTCACCGGAGACGGTCGCCGCCGAACTGGAGAAGTCCGTCGCCGCCGACGCGGCCGACGGCTTCATCCTCGTACCGCACCTCACCCCCGGCGGACTCGACGACTTCGTCGACCGGGTCGTCCCGCTCCTCCAGGAACGCGGAGTCTTCCGCTCCGAATACACCGGCTCCACGCTGAGGTCGCACCTCGGCCTGGCCGAGCCGGTGTGGAATGGTTGACGCCATGAGCACGGACGCACAGCAGGACAGCGAGGAGTTCCACGCCTGGCAGCGCTGGCACGAGGGGCGCATCGTCGCCGTCGCGGCGCCCCACGGACCGCTCTCCCTCGCCGGCACCCACTGGCTCGCCGACCACCCGGAGGGTCGAATTCCGGCCGTACCCGGGCTGTGGCGCGAGGAGGGCGGCGAGGTGGTGCTCAGCGCCGCCCCCGGGGACGGGCTGACCGTCGACGCGAAGCCGGCCGCCGGCGAGGTCCGTCTCGGCGCCGACCGGGGCCCCATCGACGCGTCCAGGGTGGCGCAGGGCGAGCGACGGCTGGTCGTGCTGAGCCGTGAAGGCCTCTGGGCGGTGCGGGACTTCGACCCGCGGTCCCCGGCCCGCCAGGCGTTCCGCACCATCGACGCCACACCGTACGACCCGGCGTGGTCGCTGGACGGGACCTTTCGGCCGTACGGCAGCGACCGGACCGTCCGCGTCGAGAACGCCGACGGGCGTGCGCGGGGGCTGGGACTCTCGGGCGAGATCGCCTTCACCGTGGACGGGGCCGAGCACACCCTCCAGGTCGCGGTCGAGCCCGACGGTTCGCTCTGGGCGGTCTTCGCCGACGCCACCAGCGGGAACAGCAGCTACCGCTTCCGCTTCCTGCGGCCCCCGGCCCCCGACGGGGAGGGCAGGGTGCGGGTCGACTTCAACCGCACCCTGCTGCCGCCGTGCGCGTTCGCCGATCACTTCATCTGCCCGTTCCCGCCGCCCGGCAACACCCTCACGGTGGCCGTCCCGGCGGGGGAGCGGAACCGTATCGACGGCTGACCCGTCCCCCCGGGGCCGCGAGGGGCCGCGAGGGGCCGCTGGGGCCCCGCCCCACCCGGCCTG
>NZ_MAPV01000119.1 GCF_001700505.1 Streptomyces mutomycini | reverse complement strand
CCGTGGAGAACATAACGGGGCCGCGGGAGCGGCCAGGGGGTGGTCCGGGGAGTCAGGACCCCGGACCACCCCCGCGATCCGCCCGGGCGCGGGAATGCGCGTCCCCGCCGTGCGGTTGATCTGCGGCATGAGCCCACACCCCCGCGCCGAGGTCCTCCGCTACACCGCCTTCTCCGCCGACCCCGGCGGAGGCAACCCGGCCGGGGTCGTCCTGGACGCCTCCGGGCTCGACGACGCGGCGATGCTCGCCGTCGCCGCGGAGCTGGGTTACAGCGAATCGGCGTTCCTCACCGCACCGGACGGCCGCGGCGGCCACACCGTCCGTTACTTCAGCCCGAAGGCAGAGGTGCCCTTCTGCGGCCATGCCACGGTCGCCGCCGCCATCGCGCTCGCCGAGCGGGACGGCCCGGGCGATCTGGTGTTCTCCACCCCCGCGGGTCAGGTCCCGGTCACCGTCGTCCGCGACGGCGACGAGCTCCGCGCCACCCTCACCAGCGTCGAGCCGCACACCGAGGACATCACCCCCGATGATCTCGCGGAGGCCCTGGCCGCCCTGGACTGGCCGGCCGCCGGCCTGGCTCCCGCGCCGGCACCCCGCATCGCCTACGCGGGCGCCCGCCACCTGGTGCTGGCCGCCGCGACCCGGGAGCGGCTGGCGGACCTCTCGTACGACTTCGCCCGCCTGGAAACCCTCATGCACCGGCTCGCCCTGACGACCGTCCAGCTGGTGTGGCGGGAGTCCGGCACGGTCTTCCACGTCCGCAACCCGTTCCCGGTCGGCGGCGTCGTCGAGGACCCTGCGACGGGCGCGGCAGCGGCCGCGTTCGGTGCGTACGCGCGTGAGGCCGGCCTCGTCCCGCACGACGCCGTCCTCACGCTGCACCAGGGCGCCGACATGGGCAGGCCCGGCACCCTCACCGTCGAACTGAGGCCGGGTGACCCGCGGATCCGGGTGACCGGGACAGGAACCCGGATCGGCTGACCAGCCGCTCCCCCGCCCCGCCGGCGCTCACACGCACATGCGCCGCCGCACCCTGCTCACGCGAGCAGGCCCGCGATCTGCCTGAGCTGCTCCGGCCGCAGTGGGCCCTGGGCGAGGGCCGCCGCGTTCTCCTCCGCCTGGGCGACGGTCCTGAAGCCCGGGATCGGCACCGCCCGCCGGCTGCGCGCCCACAGCCAGCCGAGGGCCCCCTGGGCGAGGGTGCGGCCGTCTGCCGTCAGCACCTCGCGGACGGCCTCGACCCGCGCCGCCCAGTGCCCGGCAGGCACCCCGCCCTCCTCGTACCAGCGCAGCCAGGCGGGCGGGGCGGACCGGATGTCGCCCCGGTCCGCCCGTCTGCCCGGATCGCGGGCACCCGCGAGGAGGCCCATGGCCAACGGGCTCCGGACGATGCTGATCAGGTCCCGCTCCTCGCTGAGGGCCAGCATCCCGGGAGCGTCCTCCAGCACGTTGCAGGCGTGCTGGACGGCCGCGCAGTGCTCACCCTCGGCGAAGAGCGCGGCACGCTCCGGGTCGTCGGTGCTCCACCCATAGGCCCTGATCAGCCCCTCGGCCACGAACTCCTCGCAGGCGTCGCGCAGTTCCGCCGCCTCGTCGAACGGGGTGTCGCCGAGATGCAGCTGGTAGAGGTCGACCCGGTCGGTCCCCAGCCTGCGCAGCGAGGCGATGAGCGCCTCACGGGCGTACTCGGGGGACCTGTCGGCACCGTCCATGACGCGGGTCCGCTCGTCGAACAGGTTGCCCCACTTGGTGGCGACGACGACGTCGTCCCGCCTGCCCGCGAGCGCCCGGCCCAGCACCCGTTCACTGTGCCCGGCCCCGTACACGTCCGCGGTGTCGAAGAACGTCACCCCGAGGTCGAGCGCCCGGCGGATCGCGGTCACCGACTCGTCGTCGTCGACCTTCCCCCAGCCGAGCGGACTGCCGTCGGGCGTCGACCACTCCCCGCCGATCGCCCAGCACCCGAAGCCGAGCGCGCTCACTTCGATACCGCCGCGGCCAGGAGTTCTCGGCCGCCAGTCCGTTTTCGTCTGCATGAGCGCAGAACCTACGAGTTGGAGTGCACGAGAAGTCAAGCGCTCCCCACCGCCCGCCTCGTCAGCTCACGTACACGCCCGCCCTCGCCGCCGCGGCCGCCGCGGCGGCCGCGCGGTCGGCGACAGCCTCGTCAAGGGGGTCGCCACTGGCCAGCAGCCGGTAGTACAGGGGCGCCGACACGGCCCGGACCACCTCTCGGGCATCGGTGCCCGCGGGCAGCTCGCCCCGCCCGACCGCCGCGTCGACGCAGCCGGCCCACTCCTCGACGCGCACAGCGTAGAAGCGGTGCAGGGCCTCGGCCGTCCGGGCGTCGCACGTCGCCGCCGCGATGACGGCGGCGAAGAGGGGGCCCTGGCGCGCGTCGGTCAGCGTCCGCACCACCAGCCGCGCGTTGGCCCGGAGGTCCTCCTCCAGCGATCCCGTGTCCGTGCGCGGCACGGACTGCTCCGCCATGTCCGTCAGCAGGTCGGCGACCAGCCCGGCGGTGGTGGACCAGCGCCGGTAGACCGTCGTCTTGCCGACCTCGGCACGGCGGGCGACATCGGCGAGGTCGAGCCGGTCGAAGCCCTGCTCGACCAGCGCGTCACCGGCCGCACGCAGCACGGACTCCCGGACCCGGGCTGTGCGCCCACCGGGCCGGACCGTGCCGGGCTCGCCATCCCCTGCATTCATAACGGGTCTCCAGCTCCATTAGTCGGCCATCCCCTGCTACGGTGACCCCACCTTAACGGAACCACAGATCCGTTAAGGCTCAGGGTCTTCAGGAAAGGGCACCCATGTCCACGAACAGCACGGCACCCAGCGCCGCGCCCCACCGGGCTCCGGCCCCGACGGCCCCGCGCATGACCGGCCGCCAGAAGCTCGTCCTCGTCCTCCTCCTCGGCGCGCAGTTCATGATCGCCGTCGACTTCTCGATCCTCAACGTCGCCCTGCCCGCCGTCGGCGAGGGCCTCGGATTCTCCCTCGCCCACCTCCAGTGGATCGCCACCTCCTTCGCCCTCGCCGCCGCCGGCTTCACCCTGCTGTTCGGGCGCGTCGCCGATCTCGTGGGCCGCAAGCGGCTGTTCATCGGAGGCATGGTCGTCCTCGGCCTGTCCTCCGTACTCGGCGGGCTCGCCACCTCTCCCGAGGTCCTGCTCACCGCACGCGTCCTGCAGGGCCTGGCCACCGCGGCCGTCACCCCGGCCGGACTCGCGCTGCTCACCACGGCGTTCAGGGAAGGGCCCCTGCGCGAGCGCGCCCTAGGCCTCAACGGCGCCCTGATGTCCGCCGGTTTCACGGCGGGGGCGATCCTCGGAGGGCTGCTGACCGATCTGCTCTCCTGGCGCTGGGCCTTCTTCGTCAACGTTCCCGTCGCCGCGCTCGTCGTCGCCCTGGCCCCGTCCGCCATCACCGACTCGCGGCCGGCCGGACGGCCCAAGCTCGACCTGCCGGGCGCCGCCGCCGTCACCGGTGGCCTGCTGCTGCTCGTCTTCGGCCTGACGCAGGCGGGCGAGTCCGGCTGGAGCACACCCACCACGCTCACCGCACTGCTCGCCGGTGCCGCGCTCCTCGTGGGTTTCTGGTTCATCGAGAAGCGGGCGGCGGCGCCCCTGGTCCCCGTGCGCATCCTGAGGCGGCGCAGCGTCATCTGGGGCAACGCCACCGGACTGATCGCCTTCGTAACCGAGACCTCCCTGGTCTTCCTGCTGACGCTCTACCTCCAGGAGGTCCTCGGTTACTCCCCGCTCGCCACCGGTCTGGCCTTCGGCGTGCTGGGCATCGGCACCGTGACCGGCGGCGTGCTCGGCGGCCGTGCGGTCGGCAGGTTCGGCAACCGGCGCACCATCGTCCTGGGCGGCGTCGTCCAGGCCGCCGCCACCCTCTCCCTCGTCGTGCTCGGCACCTCCGGCGGCTGGATCTGGCTCCTGCTGGCCGCCACCTTCGTCGGTGGCGTCGGCAACATGCTGATGATCGTGGGCTTCATGGTCACCGCCACCTCCGGCCTCCCCGACGAGGAGCAGGGGCTGGCCACCGGCCTGGCCACGATGACGCAGCAGGTAGGCATCACCATGGGCATCCCGGTCATGAGCGCGATCGTCACGGCCCGGACGGGCACGGACACCGGACCCGGCGCGGTGCTGTCAGGGGTCTCTGCGGCGGTCCTCGTCAACTCGGCCCTCGTCCTGGCCGGAGCCCTTCTCGCCGGGGCGTTCCTCGCCCGGTCCGGCAGCCGGACATCCGCCGGGTGAGTCGGGCGGGTGAGTCGGGCCCGGGCGGCGGGCCCCGGACGGGGCACCATGAGCGTCATGGCACAGCCGCTGACCGTCCCCAGCATGACCGCCGGAGCCGATTTCGTCCTGCGCCCCTGGGAGATGAGCGACCTGCCCCTCGTCCGCGAGGCGGCAAAGGACGAATACATCCCGCTGATCACCACGATCCCCTCGCCGTACTCCGACGGGGCGGCCGAGGCCTATGTGAGACGCCAGTGGGACCGGGCGGCCTCCGGGACCGGGTATCCGTTCACCATCGCGCGCACCCGGGACCGGCGGCCCGTCGGCTCCATCGGGCTCCGGCTCACGGAGGCGGCCGAGGGGCGGGCGACGCTCGACTACTGGATGACTGTCCCGGGCCGCGGCCAGGGGGTCGCGGGAGCAGCACTGCGCACGGTCACCACCTGGGCCCTGCACGAGCTGCGCATCCCCCGCGTCCAGGTCCTCATCGAGCCGTGGAACACCGCTTCGGTACGGACCGCCGAGAGCGCCGGCTACCTGCGCGAGGGCCTGCTGCGCGGGTGGCGGGAGATCGGGGGAAGGCGCCGGGACATGCTGATCTACGCCCGGTTGAACGGCGACCGGCCGCAGGGTGTCCTGGCCCCCACGGACAGCTGAACACCAGACGTTACGATCGCGGGCACCGCGGCGGTACCGCGGTGCCCGCAGCCACCGGAACCCGCAGGAGAACCGAGCCTTGTCCGAACCACGCATCGGCGTATCCATCGTGACCATGGGAGACCGCCCGCAGCAGGTCGAGGCTCTGCTGGCGTCAGTGGCCATGCAGGACGTACGGCCCGCCCGTGTGATCGTCGTGGGCAACGGCTCGCCGCTCCCCGACTACGGCGCCTTCCCCGGCCTGGCGGACCTCACCGGCGGCGTGACCGTGCTCGAACTCGACGTGAACCTGGGCTGTCCCGGCGGCCGCAACAAGGCCCTGGACGCACTCGCCGGGTTCGGCGACGTGGACGTGGTGATCGAACTGGACGACGACGGACTCCTGGTGGACAAGGACGTGTTCCGCACGGTCCGCAAGCTGTACGCCGCCGACGCGGGCCTGGGCATCGTCGGCTTCCGCATCGCCGACGAACACGGCGAGACCCAGCGCCGGCACGTCCCGCGTCTCCGCGCCAAGGACCCGATGCGCCCCGGCCCGGTCACCGCGTTCCTCGGCGGCGGTCACGCGCTCTCCATGAGGATGCTCGCCGAAACCGGCCCCTGGCCAGCCGAGTTCTTCTTCACGCACGAGGAGACAGACCTGTCCTGGCGCGCACTCGACGCGGACTGGACGATCCGCTACGAGCCCGGCCTGCTGCTCCAGCACCCCAGGACGTCTCCGGCCCGGCACGCCGTCTACTACCGCATGACGGCCCGAAACCGTGTCTGGCTGGCCCGCCGCAACCTGCCGCTCCCCCTGATCCCCGCCTACCTCGGCATCTGGATCCTGCTCACCCTCGCCCGCACCCGCTCGGTCTCCGGTCTGCGCGCCTGGGCGGCCGGCTTCGCCGAGGGGGTGCGCACCGAGTGCGGCGGACGCGACCCGATGCGCTGGCGCACGGTGTGGCGTATGACCAGGCTGGGCCGCCCGCCGGTCATCTGACCGCCCGGGCAGGCGCACCACATGGGTGATCCGGTCCAGCGCGTCCTCGTCACCGTGCGCCTGTGCCAGGCCGGCCGTGCGGCAGCGCGTGAGGCGAGGAAGACCCGGGCGATCCCTCCGCGTCCTCGGACTCGCCGTTCCCAGCCGTACGGACGTGTCCTGAGCCATCCTGTCGCCCCCTCGCCGGTGAACGCACAGGTACACCAGGGGCGTACGCCGGCCCAGCGGTCCTCGCGGCCGTCGGCCGTCCACCGGTCCGGGACGAAAGCGTGTGGCTCTCCCTCCGGACCGGGGCGAGCGTTGCATAATGCGGCCCGAGGCGACAGCGCCCCCCGACCCGAGGAGTCAGCCATGGCTTTGACCCGCGAAGAGCGTGAGCAGTTTCTGGCCGAACCGCACGTCGCCGCGCTTTCCGTGAACGCGGCGGAGGAAGGGCGTGCGCCGCTCACCGTGCCGATCTGGTACCAGTACGCGCCCGGCGGCGACCTGTGGATCATGACGGGGCGTGACTCCCGCAAGGGCATCTCCATCGCCGGTGCGGGCCGCTTCAGCATCATGGTCGACCGCGTCACGCCGACTGTCCGCTACGTCTCCGTCGAGGGCCCCGTGGTCGCCACGCTCCCCGCGACCCGAGACCAGCTGGTGGAGATCTCGTCGCGCTACCTCCCCGCCGAGAGGGTCGACGCCTACGTCGACTTCGCCTGGAGGGAACACGGCGAGCAGGTGGTCATCCACATGCGCCCCCAGCGCTGGCTGAGCTCCGATCTGGGCGGGGTCTGAGCGGTCGTCGTCAGCGCCGACGAGAGGTGACCGATCGTCTCCGCCGAGCACACCAGCCGCGTCGCACCGACTCCCGCTGTACGGGGCCTGGGCAGTCGTCCGCCCGTCGGCCACACAGGCGAAACGGAGGATTCCCGGCGTTTCACCATTCCGCGCGACAGCCGCCTGACCTTTGCGAACGCGGCGCGGGACCGGCTCGGACGGCGATGAACGGAACCCGCGTGAGGCTCCGGTTCCGCAAATAGTCCTTCGAGCCGATCTTGTGGCATAGATCGTTTAGGCTCTGGGCAGCCTCGGGGCGCACATGATGGGCCATCAAATCCGTGCCCAGAACGTGCACTTCGAGTCAATGGGCGTTCAATCCCGATCGTCCTGTCGCAGGGGCGGGGGCCTGCGAACCTTCTCCAGAGAGGACGCCAATGCCGCAGGACGTCACATTCGACCTCCCCTTCAAGGCCCCGGTCAGCGACCACCTCGACTCCGCACGAGAGCGTCACCTGCGCTGGGTGTGGGAGATGGGCCTGGTCCGCAGCCAGGCCGGGTTCGAGGAGTACCAGTCCTGGGACCTGCCCCAGGCGGCCGCGCGGACGTACCCGTACGCCTCGGCCGACGACATGGTCGTCCTGATGAACTGGTTCTCCCTGGCCTTCCTCTTCGACGACCAGTTCGACTCCGGGAGCCCCGATCGCGCGGACCGCATAGCGGAGGTCGCACGGGAGCTGATAGCCACGCCGCTGCGCCCCGCCGGGACGGCTCCGCGCGTCGTCTGCCCGATCACCCTGGCCTGGGCCGAGGTGTGGGCCCAGCTCTCGGATGGCATGTCCCTGACCTGGAAGACCCGGTTCGCCGCCTCCTGGGGGCGCTTCCTCGTGGCACACACCGAGGAGGTCGACCTGGCGGCCGAGGGCCGGGCGGGAACACTCGGCATCGAGGAGTACGCGGAGTTCCGCCGCCGCACCGTGGGCATCCACCACAGCATCGACGCGGGTGAGCGCAGCCGCGGCTTCGAGGTGCCGGCACAGGTGCAGGCGCACGAACTGATGGCACGGATGCGGGACCTGGCCGCCGACACGATCGGCTTCATGAACGACATCCACTCCTTCGAGCGCGAGAAGCGCCGGGGAGACGGTCACAACCTCATCGCCGTCCTGCACCGGGAGCGCGGCGGCACCTGGGAGGAGGCCGCGGACGAGGCGTACCGGATGACCACGGAGTGCCTGGAGGAGTACCTCGAACTCGAGTCGCACATACCGGTGATGTGCGAGGAGCTCGGGCTCGGCACCGAACAGCGTGACCAGGTGCGGATGGGCGTGGAAGCCATCCAGCACTGGATCAGCGGCAACTACGAGTGGGCCCTGACCTCCGGCAGGTACGCCGCGGCGAAGGAGGGGCCGGCCGCCACGGCCGAGCTGGCGGGCAGGGGATCGCTGGACGATCTGCTCGCCGTATGACGAACCGTCCCCGCCCGGCCGAGCGGTGCTCGGCCGGGCGGGGACGGTGGGCAGGGCCGGACGGACGCCTACTGCGCGGCGAACTCGACCGGGAGCGCGTCCAGGCGCGCCTCCCAGGTGGACGCGGTCGAGGTGAGCTCGTCGGCGGGTACGGACAGACGCAGTCCGGGCAGCCGGTGCAGCAGGACGTCGACGGCGGTCCCGATGATGGCCTGGCCGATGTTCTGGCCGGGGCATTCGTGCGGGCCGCCGCTGAACGCGAGGTGCGACTGGTTGCCGTGTACGGAGACACCGGAGTCGGGCCGGATCTCCGGGTCCAGGTTGCCCGCGGCGAGCCCGAGCACCAGCAGGTCGCCCTCCTTGACCTGCGTACCGCCGAGCTCGAGGTCCGCGGTGGCGAAACGCCCCGGAAGGACCGCCAGCGGCGGGGTGTTCCACATGACTTCCTCGACGACCTCGGAGATGGATCGCTGGCCGCTGACGAGTCCCGCGAGGCGGGAGGCGTCGGTGAGGACCAGTTCGAGCACCCGGGCCAGCAGATTGCTGGTCGTGGTGTGCGCGGTGATCAGCACGAGACGCAGATGGCTGACGATCTCGTCCTCGTCGAGACCGGCGGTGTGGGCGAGCAGCCCGGTGGTGAAGTCGGGGCCGGGCTCCACGCGCTTGCGCTCGGCTAGCTCCCCGAGGATCTCCATGATGCGGTCGTTGTGCTCCAGGGCGTCCGGACCGCCCTTGAGGACCTGTGCACAGGAGACCGCGAGACTGCGCCCCTCCGCCGCGGGCAGGCCGAACAGCCGCGTCAGCACCAGCATCGGCAGGTACTCGGCGTACTCGATGACCAGATCGGCGCTGCCCTTCCCGGCGAACGCGTCGATCTGCTTGTTCGCGAAGTGCGTGACATGACGCCGGATACCGCGCCCCGCGAGGGTGTCCAGGTTGTCGGTGACGGCCCTGCGCAGCCTGCGGTGCGGCTCCCCGTCCTGGGACACGCAGTCGGGACGCCAGCCGAGCATCTGGATCAGCGGTGAGGTCTCCTCGACGCCGCCCTCCGCCCAGTCCCGCCAGATGCGCGAGTCGCGGCTGAACTGGAGGGGGTTGTCGAGCACGCGCCGGCTCTCGCGGTAGCCGAGGACGAGCCAGGCACGGACGTCCCCTTCGAGCAGTACCGGTGCCACGGCCCCGTGTTCCTTGCGCAGCCGCCCGTAGATGCCCTGCGGGTCGATCGCCGCCTGTGGCCCGTACAGCCTGGTGAGGCCGCCGTCGCCGCCGTGCATGACGGGGCAGCCGCCGGCGGCCTCCGCCTCGTTGTCCGAGTGGTCGGTCATCGGGGCTCCAGCGCGACGTCGGAGCGTGCCTTGAGGTGCCGGATCAACGCGATCAGCACGTCACGGCTGGAGTTCCGGTCGCGGGCGTCACACGTCACCACCGGGGTGTGCTCGGGGATGTCCAGGGCGTCGCGTATCTCCTCGACCGGGTGGTTCGTGGAGTCGGGGAACACGTTCAGGGCGATGACGAAGGGCACGTTCTGCCGCTCCATCTCCTCGATGGCCCGGAAGCTGGAGGCCAGCCGGCGGGTGTCCACCAGGACCACGGCCCCGAGGGCCCCCTTGAACAGGCCGTTCCACAGGAACCAGAACCGCTCCTGCCCCGGTGTCCCGAACAGGTACAGCACCAGTTCGTCGTTGATGCCGATCTTGCCGAAGTCGAGGCTGACGGTGGTCTGCAGCTTGTCCGCCACCCCGATCAGGTCGTCGACGTCCACGCTGGCCTGGGTCAGCGTCTCCTCGGTGGTGAGCGGCTTGATGTCGCTGACCGAGCGCACCAGGGTGGTCTTCCCGGTACCGAAGCCGCCGGCGATCATCACCTTCACCGAGCGGGTGCCGCCTCCGGCCGTCTGCCGGTCGGAACGGTCAAAGCCTTTGAAGTCCACTGAGTACCTCCTCAAGGAGCGCGAGGTCGGGCCCGCGGCCGGCTCCTGACGCCGGGATGGGATCGCGGGCCTCGACACGGCCTGCGTCCAGCAGATCGGCCAGGAGCACCGCGAGAATGTTGAAGGGCAGTCCGAGATGGGCACCGAGTTCGGCGACCGACAGCGGATCGCGGCAGCGCCGGAGTATCTCCTCGTGCTCGTGCTGCAGGCCGGGCTCGGCTGCGGCACACGAGATGATGAGGGTCGCCACGTCCAGGGTCGACGCCGAACCACCCGGTCCGCTGCGCCCCCCGGTGAGGACGTAGTAGCGCTCGAGACCGGGCGGGTCCGTGGGCCGGCGGGGACCACTCATCCAGACTGCTCCTCCAGGCGCGGACTGGTGCCGAGGAGCTCACCCATCCTCCGCGCCAGGTCCCTCATCTGGTGGCCGAGCAGGCCCTGGTCGAGCCCTTCCCTCGCAAGAACCCCGAGGTACGTCTCCACACCGGCCCGCACCACGAAGAGGTGACCGCCGTCGACCTCGATCATCGCGAGGCGCAGCTGTCCCGCGTACGCGGGGAACTGCTCGGCGACGGGCTGTGCGAGCGCCTGCAGGCCCGCGACCACGGCGGCGAAGCGGTCCACGTCGTCGGGGTCGTCGGCTCCGTAGGAGGTGATGGCCTTGCCGTCGCTGGAGGCCACGAGGGCGAAGCGGATCTCCCGGATGCTCTCCGTCAGATCCCGGAGCGCCCAGCTCACGTCGGTTCCCTGTTGCGTCATGTGGACAAGTCGCTCTCTTCAGTGCGGTTGGACTCACGGCCGTCAGTCGTCTCACGGGCGCCCCGGCCGGCGTCCGCGGCTGCCGCCCCCGGCGGGGCGCTCTCGCGGCCGGCCGTGGCGAAGGCGGCGAGGCCGGCGAACGACGCGTCCGGCGGCACGGCTGCCATCGACTCCGTGGTGCGCTCGGCGACTGCCGGGCGGGCGGCCGGCGTGTCGGCCCGCCTGCTCCTGCGTCGCGGCAGACCGCCGGGGGTGGTGTCCACGGCTTCGACGGCTTCGACGGCTTCGGTGTTCTCCACGGGCACGGCGGGCACGGCCGTCGCGGCGACCGGCTCTGCCGGACTCACCGTGACGGGCCTGGCCGGTTCGGTGACGGGGGCGGGCAGATGGCTGAAGTACTTGTGGGGGACCACCACGACCACGGAGGTCCCGAGCCACGGCGAGTCCGCGAAGGTGACCCGGATGCCGTAGCGGCGCGCCAGGGCACCCACCACGCGCAGGCCGAGGTTCGCGTCCTCCGAGATGCCGCCGAGGCCGGGGCCCTTCGACGTACCGGCGATGGACTGCTCCGCCTCGCGCTTCCGCTCGTCGCTCAGGCCCTTGCCCGCGTCCTGGATCTCGATGCCGACACCGTTGGGCACCTCCTTGCCGGAGACGACCACGGGCTCGGTGGGCGGTGAGTAGCGCGTCGCGTTGTCCAGGAGGTGGGCGAAGATCAGCGTGAGGTGATCCACCAGGCCGCCGTCGACACCGAGTTCGGGCAGGTGCCGGACCTGGATGCGGTTGAAGTCCTTGATGCGCCCGATGCCGCCCCGGACCACGCTGAGCAGTCGCTGCGGCTCCTGCCACTGGCGTCCCGGCCGGTCCGAACCACCCAGTACGCCGATGCTGGCGGCGAGACAGTCGGCGGGGCCGATCTCCTGGTCCAGCTCCATGAGTCCCTGGGCCACCGCGGGCAGCCGCCCGTGTTCGCCCTGCATTTCGTGGAGCCGGCCGCGCAGCCGGCCCGTCAGTACGTGGATCCGGCTGCCGATGCCGACCACGGCCTGCTCCGCCGAGGTGGAACGGTTCAGCTCCTCCTCCACCTCGAGCAGCGCGGTCCTCAGGACCCTGCGCAGCGCGGCGCGCAGTTCCGGGCTCACGTCGGTCTCCTGGCCGACCTCGGCCAGGATGTCGTCGATGGAGTCGCCGTCGCGCAGCCGGTCGACCGCTTCGGGGAGATGGCTGCCACCGAGCCTGGAGACGACGGCCTGCTGGAGGGCGAGCTGCTCCTCCATCACCCGGTTACGTTCGGCGATGGCCGTCTCGTACGCCTGGGTGTGTTCTCCAACGGCGTTCTCGTACGCCTGGGTGTTCTCAGCGAGCCGGGCCTCGAAGTCGGCCGTCATCTGGCCGAGTTGGGCCTCCAGAGCTGAGCGCTCGGCCGCGAATCTCTCTTCCCGGCCCCGCACGTCCGCGTACAGCTGCTGGGAGTGCTCGGCCTGCGCCGAGCGGAAGTCCTGGTCCGCGCGGCCGAGCCGGGACCGGGTCCGGACGAGGAGTCGCACACAGGCCGCGCCGGCGACGGTGACCGCGGCACCCGCGAACGTCGCGGGTAACTGGACCTCATCAGGTCCCGCCACTGCGGTGGCGACGGTTCCGGCCCCCAGGGCCAGCGGCATCAGCCACCAGCCGTACCAGGAGACCGGGGCACGTGCCGCCGGGGGTGGAGTGGCAAGTTCCATCTGCATCCTTCGAGAGCACCACAATCGAACAGAGGGGTCGCGCGGGCGCCGCACGCGCGAGCGGGCAGCGCGGCGGCGGCTGAGTGAGTTCGAGTCAACTCGCCGCGCCGCAAAGGAGCCTATCGGGTTTGGATCACAAGTGATCAACTCCGCTCCGCATGCAGGAAGCATTCGCTCACGCTGTGGCTGGAAGCTTCCGACTCCTCTGACAGGCGCGCGCGAGGGACCCCCGGCCAGAGAGCCCAGGCCGGATGTGCGGGCGAATCCGCCCGGCAGGGGAGGCGGAAGAACGGCCGGAAAAGGTCTTTGAGCGGTGTCGAAGACCTCGCCCCCTAGAGCAGTGCGCCACCCTGCCCCGGAACGGGTGGCAGACATCGCGGACACCACGGCTGAACTCGTCGACTACGCACGGCGGCTCGCCGCGGTCCGGCGCACACTGGGCGGGCTCCGCCGCCAGGAACGCGAGGTGCCATGCGCACCCGCCGGCCCGCGGAGGCCATCTGGAGCGCCCCCGCGCGGCGTCAAGGCCCGCACTCCCCCGGCAGCTCGGCGACTGCCGCCCCGCGTGGCACCGACCTGCGGTTACAACTTGGCCTGCTTCAGGAGGAGTTGCAGATCGCTGTCCCGCGCCAGGGGCACTCCTTGGGGGTGCTGGTTGGACAGCGCCGAGAGCGGGACCGGGGAGCGGTACAGAGCCCGAGTCGCGTCCACATTGAGCACTGCCGGGAACCGCCACGGGTACTCAGCGTCCCCCGTCACCTCGTAAGGCTTGTCCACGACCTCCGCGACGGCGGCCACTTCCTTCACCGGGGCGGCAAAGTAGATCCAGATGCGATCTCCGGGGAACATATGGCGGCGCCTTGCCAGCCACCACTCCTGCCGGGGAACGGCCTCGGCCAGCTCCAGCACCCGCTCCTTGCTGGAGAAATCACCGTCCATAGTGGTGTCCGTGGGCTTCACGATGAACAGCCAGTCGCGCATGGCACCCTTCCTTCGCGGTCTATGGCTACCGCAGTGCTGCGACAGCCGCTCGGTCATGTCGTTCCGCCGGCGTCCACAGGGAGTCCGCCCACACATCCGGGGCACCATCCACCGCTCTCGCGCCACTGGCGTTCCTCGTTCTGCGTGGACAGCGCCTTGGCGTGCCGGTGCAGCGTGCACGCCAGTGCGTAGGTGCCCTCCTCCCTGCGGATGACCTGGGCGCTGTCCTGGGGATGGCCGTAGACCAGATCCCATCCCGGGATCACGGACGGACCCATGGCATCGACGCGGCGTCGGCCGTCGCTGCTGACGTGGGTGGTGCGCTCCATGGATGGTCTCCTTTGTGGTGTCCTGCCCCGACCTCCGGGGGCGCCCGTCGCCCCGAGGCGAACAGCGTGCGCAGGTGAACATCTGGTTCGATTCCAGCCTGCGCAAGTAGGGTGATTTCAGAGAGGTGAGTCGACCTCCAGGGTCTTGGCGATTCTGCGAACCAGCGAAACACCCAGAGGGGATTTCCGGGAGGCGAAATACACACTGTGGAAAACTGCTGACAGGGATCCCTCACGAGTCGCAGAGTTACCCGACAACGACTGCACATGGCGAGCCAAAGTTGTAGCCAATGCGCTCGAATCCAGGTAAACCATCCCTCTCAGAAGATCGGCTTCGATCGAAAATTGCAGCATCCACGGGACCCAACCGGGGTCGATGGGCCGCGTTCCACGCAATGTGCCCAGACGTTTGACTGCGGGAGGCGCGATCTCGTCGAACAGGTGGTGAAAGCGATGCCGGTCGTCGGTGTAGATGCAAGCAGGAAGGATGAACAGTTCGGGATGATCGGTTCTGATGCTCGCAGATTTCCCCCAGAGGGGGGCCAGCCACTCGATGGCATTGGGGAAGGTATGGGGCCGGCCCTCTGCCCGCACCCCTTCAAATGGAGCTCCCATATCGAATGGGGTCAAGTGACCGAAGAGACCTGAGGTCGCCAGGGTAGTCGCCTTCCAGTCGACACCCGTCCGGTCTTCCAGATGTTGATAGATGGCATCAACAAGATCGCGCACCGTGGATGGCACGTTGACCACAACGGCACGTCGGAAGTCGAAGCCGTGCATCTCTTTAGAAAGTTGAGCGAACAGAAGTCCCGGAGACTGCAATAACGCAGGACCAATGGGGAAATGACAACCGTTCAGCGCGATGTCGCATACCGTCGCTGCGGTTACGAGTGTCGTCATGCTCCGCTCCGCAGTGCCGCATGCCTTCAAAAAGATGTCGTAGGCGACGGTGTAGATTCCGGCCAGGAGAGACGAAACGTCGAGCCTCTTATCGCCCAGCAGGGTGGCATCGACGACCAATTTCGTGATTTCGCTGACCCGCGCCGAGAATTCCATGAGGTGCCTGATGCCAACTACCCAGCTGCGGTGTTGGGGTACCGCATAGCCATCTCCACCCTGAAACGCCTCTTTGGGGAATTGAGGGAACGAAAGCGGGAGACCCGACGGCCCTGGAACGTACTTCTGAATATGGTTGGCCAAAGCGTCGGTGAGGGTTCGAGTGGGCAGTGCGATCCCGGTGTCGAGTTCCCGGTAGTCGCCAATCCTGCAGCCGAAGAACGCCCTGCGGACCTGTTCGCAAAGTTCCCAGATTTCTACGATCCTTCGGCGCTCGGGGTGCGCGGACCGAAGGAGCGGAATGTCTTCCTCTGTGAGAGTTTCAAGCCCAGGCGTGCTGCTGATCACGCCCATCTCGAACTGCAGCAGAATAGAATTGTAAATCCCGCCGGTGGTGCCTACGTGCTGGAGCCAGTGATGCCGCTCGTGCAGCAGAATGGAATTGATCCGGCGAGCCTCTTCCTCGCTGGTGATTTCTTCTGGATCCAGGGAGTTACCGCCCAACTCGATGAGGACTGCAGTGGGGTCGAAACTCCCATGATTGGAACGCAGACGGAGTGATTCCGCATCATTCTTGTAGCTCTGGAGCCTGAGATGGGTTGACAATCTCAAGAACCTTCCTTCCATCTCGCACGGGCCCCTCGTACGTAACAGTGCTTCCCGCTTTGGTCCGGCGTACCGTGATCTTCACCCGGCGACTTTTGATGAAATTAATCAGCACTGCACTTGTGGCCGACGCGAAGCCCGCGCCGGAAACTCCGATGATGATCGTGTGAATCAGTTCAGAGCGCAGACCCGGGGAGTGCACGTTCGGTTCTTTGAGGATGATCCCCGGGTCATCGGCTAGCTCTTCCTCGAGCTGCTGAAGCGCCGCCGGCTCGGCGCACTCAATCTCGATCTCGCGTTCCCATTCACTTGTGCGACTGTTTACGGCCATGTGATGTCCGCCTAAGTAGGGTGATCGTCGGAGTGGTCCAAGGCGGAATAATATCGATGGAGCGTTAGCCGCGGGGAGCTTTCCGGGGACTGGGGCGGCCCGTGCGTGAAGAGTTCGTCGCACTGCCCGCCGGCTGGCATCACGCTGCAGGGAACCCGAGTCCGGACATCGACCGGGCGACGGTGGTGGCGTGATCGAGGGCCCGCAACGCACAGGGCCCCGCCCCCGAGGAAGGCGTTCGAGGTCTCAACACGTCGGCACCAGGACCCTGTTGGTTCACCATGCTGCCGCACTCGACCTGCTGGACGCCCTGTCGAGTGGGTCACGATGCCTCTCGTCACCCGCGAGCCCACAGTTCGGCGTTCGTGCTCCCTGGTCGAGACCGAGCCTTTACCCGGACCAGCGCAGGAGTCTCAGCATCCTTTGTCTCCAGGGACTTTTCACGGACTTTCCACGGACTTTCAGCGGTCCGAGGGCGCTGTCCGAGGGCCTTTTCGCTGCCTGCCGCGGCACGCCCCCGAAAGACCGGAGAGGGCCTCCGACGCAGGTCGGAGGCCCTCTCCAAGGCAAAACCGCTGGGGCGGCAGACGAGTCGGGCTGTACGCCGGGTTCTGTCGCCCGGTCGCCTCGCGGCGGCCGGGGAGACGGCCATCCATCTAGGACCGGCATTGCTGCCGGTCTCGTGCGGTCTACCCGCGAACTCGGGCGGGCAGCCCTCGGACGTTCGCGCAGGAGCACCGGGGTGCTCCCTCTTGACCTTGCTCCGGGTGGGGTTTACCTAGCCGCCTGAGTCGCCTCAGGCGCTGGTGGTCTCTTACACCACCGTTTCACCCTTACCGGGGACCGAAGTCCTCGGCGGTCTGTTTTCTGTGGCACTGTCCCGCGGGTCACCCCGGGTGGCCGTTAGCCATCACCCTGCCCTGTGGAGCCCGGACGTTCCTCGGGAGGATCCGGGGATCCTCACGCGGCCGTCCGCCCGGCTCGTCTGCCGTGATGGCCATGCTACCCGGCGGGGCCGGGGGTGAAGGCCGCGATGCCGGCCTCCCATGCCGCCGAGAGGTCGGCGCCCGGCGGGAAACGGCCGTTGAGCTCCAGGACGACCATCCCGTGGGCGAAGGCCCAGGCCGCCCTGGCCCGGTCCTCGTCGCCCCCGGCGGCACGGAACAGCGGGGCGGCTGCGGCGTCCGCCGCTTCCACGGCGGGAAGGGCCCGGCCCATGGTGAGGAGGTAGAGGTGCGGGTGGGCCAGGGCGTAGCTGCGGTACGCGGTGGCGAGTGCGGAGAAGGAGCCCGGGGCCGCCCGCTCGGCCGCTTCCAGGACCCCGGCGGTCTCCCGGAGCATCTCGGCGGCCAGCGCCGCCACCACGGACGACTTGTCCGGGAAGTGCTTGTAGAGGGACGGTGCCTTGACGCCCACCCGGTCGGCCAGCCGGCGCATGGTGAGCGCCTCCGGCCCCTCCGCCTCCAGCAGGGCACGCGCGGCGGCGATGATCTGCCCGGGGCGGCCGGCCGTGGGGGCGATGGCGAGGTCAGTCACGCCTGAGACCTTCCCTGGTACGGAGTCGGTACGCAGTCCGTAGCCGAGGACGTGATCGTACGAGATGCGGACAAGCCGGTCGTCGGGGACCTGGCCGCAGCCCGGGGCGGGCCTCCCGGCCCCGTTATCTTTTTCGCGGTCCTGCAACGGGACCGCTGGCCTCCGGGCCCGGCATGACTGTTGCCCCCTGTCGAAGGCATGACCTGGGGGGTGGTGTCACCGGGCCCGGGAGGTGCCGTCGGAGACGCTGATGAGAGGTCCGGCCACCGCCCGGTCCGGCGCAATGCCGGACAGTTCGCGGGCGGCAGGTCTGCATAACGTGGATGCGCGCGCACGACACCGACGCCGAGGCCGGCACCGTGAACACCCCTGGGGAGAGGGAAAGTAGCGATGTTCGACACCATCGAGGTGGGCGTCTTTCTGGGCCTGGACGTCGGCAAGAGCACCCATCACGGACACGGGCTGACTCCGGCCGGGAAGAAGGTCTTCGACAAGCAGCTGCCCAACAGCGAGCCGAAACTGCGGGCCGTGTTCGACAAGCTGGCCGCGAAGTTCGGCACCGTTTTGGTGATCGTGGACCAGCCCGCCTCCATCGGCGCTCTGCCCCTGGCCGTCGCCCGCGACGCGGGCTGCAAGGTCGCCTACCTGCCCGGACTCGCGATGCGCCGGATCGCCGACCTCTATCCCGGCGAGGCAAAGACCGACGCGAGAGACGCGGCGGTGATCGCGGACGCGGCCCGCACCCTGCCCCATACCCTGCGCTCGCTCGAACTGACCGACGAGATCACCGCCGAGCTCACCGTCCTGGTCGGCTTCGACCAAGACCTCGCCGCCGAGGCCACCCGCACCTCCAACCGGATACGCGGCCTGCTCACCCAGTTCCACCCCAGCCTGGAACGCGTCCTGGGCCCCCGCCTGGACCACCAGGCCGTCACCTGGCTCCTCGAGCGCTACGGCTCTCCGGCCGCGTTGCGGAAAGCCGGCCGGCGCCGCCTCGTCGAGCTGATCCGCCCCAAAGCCCCGCGCATGGCCACTCGGCTGATCGACGACGTCTTCGACGCCCTGGACGAGCAGACCGTGATCGTTCCCGGCACCGGCACCCTCGACATCGTGGTCCCGTCCCTGGTCCGCTCGCTCGCCGCCGTCCACGAACAGCGCCGGGCCCTGGAAGCCCAGATCAGCGCCCTGCTGGAGGCCCACCCTCTTTCCCAGGTCCTGACGTCGATGCCGGGCGTCGGCGTCAGGACCGCAGCCGTTCTGCTGACCACCGTCGGCGACGGCACCAGCTTCCCCACCGCCGCCCACCTCGCCTCCTACGCGGGCCTGGCCCCGACAACGAAGTCCTCGGGAACCTCAATCCACGGCGAACACGCACCCAGAGGCGGAAACCGGCAGCTCAAACGTGCGATGTTCCTCTCCGCCTTCGCCTGCATGAACGCCGATCCCGCCTCCCGGACCTACTACGACAAGCAACGCGCCCGCGGAAAGACCCACACCCAAGCCCTTCTCCGCCTCGCCCGCCAACGCATCAGCGTCCTGTTCGCCATGCTCCGCGACGGAACCTTCTACGAGTCACGAACCCCCACCGTCACCCTCGCCGCATGACCACCGCAAACAGCCACAAAAACGGCGGCACAACCTTGACGAGAGACATAGAGGCACCCCCCGGCCTCCAGGCGGGTTGGGGGGAGACCGGCCCCGTACCCTTGCCGGGAGGGCTCCCACATGCGCGGAGCCCTGTTCCGCGCAAGAAGGAGAACGCCCGTGCTCGTGCTGTTGCCGCCCTCCGAAGGTAAGGCCGCCTCGGGGCGCGGGGCACCGCTGAAGCCGGAGTCACTGTCCCTGCCGGGCCTCGCTGACGCGCGGGCCGCGATCCTCGACGAGCTGGTCGAGCTGTGCATGGGGGACGAGGACAAGGCCCGTGAGGTGCTCGGCCTGAGCGAGGGACTGCGCGGCGAGGTGGCGAAGAACGCGGAGCTCCGCACCGCCGGGACCCGGCCCGCCGGGGAGATCTACACCGGCGTGCTGTACGACGCCCTGGGCCTGGCCACGCTGGACGCGGCGGCCAGGCGGCGTGCCGGGAAGTCACTGCTGGTCTTCTCCGGGCTGTGGGGCGCGGTGCGGGTGGGCGACCGGATTCCCTCGTACCGCTGCTCGATGGGGGTGAAGCTGCCCGGCCTCGGCGCACTGAACGCTCACTGGCGCGCCCCGATGGCGTCGGTCATGCCGGAGACGGCCGGGGACGGGCTGGTCCTGGATCTGCGCTCGTCCGCTTATGCCGGGGCATGGAAGCCCGCGGGCGAGGTCGCGGAGCGCACGGCGAGTGTGCGGGTGCTGCAGTCCCAGATGGTGAACGGGGTGGAGAAGCGGTCCGTGGTCAGCCACTTCAACAAGGCCACCAAGGGCCGGATGGTGCGAGATCTGCTGCTGGCCGGGGCCCGTCCGAAGCGGCCGGCGGAGCTGGTGGAGGTGCTGCGCGACCTCGGGTACGCGGTCGAGGCGCAGGCCCCCGGGCGGGCCGGGCGGGCGTGGGCGCTCGATGTGGTGGTCACCGAGATCCACTAGCAGTCGTTGCAGCATACGCAACGCTCGTTGCGCAGTGTGCGGTTGTCGCGGCAGGATGAACGCCATGACCTCCTTCGCGCCCGCCGCCGTGTCCACCTCCGTGCTGGACCTCGCCCCCGTCGTCCCCGTCGTCGTACTCGAGGACGCGGCCGACGCGGTGCCGCTGGCCCGCGCCCTCGTCGCGGGTGGGCTGCCCGCGATCGAGGTCACGCTGCGGACGGCCGCGGCCCTCGACGCGATACGGGCGATCGCGGCGGAGGTTCCCGACGCCGTGGTCGGTGCGGGCACGGTGATCTCCCCGGCGCATGTGACCGGGACCGTCGCGGCCGGAGCCCGCTTCCTGGTCAGCCCCGGCTGGACGGACGCCCTGCTGGACGCGATGAAGGCATCGGGCGTCCCGTTCCTGCCAGGCGTCTCGACGGCCTCCGAGGTGGTCGCGCTCGTGCAGCGCGGAATCACGGAGATGAAGTTCTTCCCGGCCGAGGCCGCGGGGGGCACCGCCTATCTGAAGGCGCTGTCCTCTCCGCTCCCGCAGGCCAGGTTCTGCCCGACGGGCGGCATCACGCTCGCATCGGCGCCGTCGTATCTGGCCCTGCCCAACGTCGGCTGCGTCGGCGGCAGCTGGATGGTGCCCGGCGACGCGGTCGCGGCGAAGGACTGGGCGCGCGTGGAGCAGCTGGCCGCCGAGGCGTCGGCGCTGGGCCGCGGCTGAGTGCCGGAGCTCAGCCGGCCACCTGGACCGCGTACACGAGGCCGATCCCCAGGGCGAGGGTGCCCAGCAGGAGCCGGAGCGCCGTCTCGGGCAGACGGGGCTGGAGCCGTGCCCCTGTGTAGCCGCCGCAGAGTCCGCCGAGACCGCAGACCAGGCCCAGCGCCCAATCGGGAGCGATGTCGCCCGTGGCCGTGACGGACAGCAGCGCGTAGGTGCCCGCGCCCGCCAAGGACGTGACGAACGTGCAGGCCAGCGCGGCGGGGGCGACCTTGGCGACGGGGACCCCGCGCCCGACGAGGATCGGCCCGATGAGGGAGCCCCCGCCGATCCCGTAGACACCGCCCGCGATACCGACGGCCAGCGCGAGGGCCCTGGTCGCCCGGGGTGACGGGGGCGCCGCCCCGGCCGTGCGGCGGGCCGGACGCAGCGTACGGGCACACAGCCACACCCCCAGCGGGAGCAGCAGAACAGCGATGAACGCACGGAAGACCGTGGGGCCCGGCACGGCGAGGACCCGGATCACCGCGCCGATCACCACACCCGGTACGGCGCCGGCCACGAGCAGCCGGGTCAGCGGCCCGCGCAGCCTGCCGCTGCTGCGGTAGCGCAGGAGGGCCCCGGGGCACGAGACCACGTTGTACAGCAGGTTGGTGGGGGTCACGGCGGGGCTCGGCACGCCCAGGACACTGACCTGAACCGGCAGCAGGAACACCGCGCCGGACACTCCGACGGGTGCGGTCGCCACCGAGATCAGGAAGCCGGCGACGAAGCCCAGGAGTCCCGTGGACCAGGTCATCCCGCGCGGCTACCGCAGGTGCGACGTGTCGTTGAGGAGCCTCAGCGACGGGTTCCCGTCCGCGTAGTACGCCACCGTCGAGACGGAGGCGGGCGACAGCTCCATGCGGAACAGCGATTCCGGCGGGGCGCCCAGCGCGAGCCGGACCAGCGTCTTGATCGGCGTGACGTGCGTGACCAGCAGCACCGTGCGGCCCGCGTATCGGGCGATCAGCCGGTCGCGCGTGGCCGAGACCCGCTCCGCCACCTCGGCGAAGCTCTCGCCGCCGCCGGTGGGGGCGGCGTCGGGGGACGCCAGCCACGTCGTGAGGTCCGAGCCGTGGCGTTCACGCACCTCGGCGAAGGTGAGCCCCTCCCACGCGCCGAAGTCCGTCTCGCGCAGGCCGTCCTCGATCCGGACCTCCAGGCCGAGCCGGAGCGCCACGGCCTCGGCCGTCTCACGGCACCGGCGCAGCGGGGAGCTCACGATCTCCTGGACCGCGCCGCTGGCGGCGAACGCCTCCGCCGCACAGGCGGCCTGGTCCCGGCCCGTCTCCGAGAGCTCGGGGTCGCTGCCACCGCTCCCCGAGAAGCGCTTCTCAGGAGTGAGGGCCGTCTCTCCGTGCCGGAGCAGGATGAAGGTGGCGGGCGCCCCGAGGTCGGGTGCGCTCCCCCAGCCCACCTGAGGGGATACGGACGCGCCCACCTGCCCAGATGCCGAGGCGAATGCCGTCGTGCCGGACTGCGGGACCGCCTGTGCCGGACGGGCGGCGGCCATCGCGGCGCGTACCTTCGCCGCACCCGCGGCCGCGTCGCCGGGCGGGCCGGACAAAGGCAGCTGCTCCGAGAGTGGGGGCGGGCGCGTCGTCCCCAGGTCGGCCGTCGAGTTCTCCGGGGCCCACTGCTCACCCCGCCTGCCCGCGTCCATGGCCTCGTTGGCGGGCCGGTCGGCGTGCTTGTTCTGCTCGCGCGGGATCCACTCGTACGTCACCGAGGCAGGGGGCAGGATGCTCGCGGCCTCGGCGGCGAGCGGCTTCATGTCGGGGTGCTTGATCTTCCAGCGCCCCGACATCTGCTCGACCACCAGCTTGGAGTCCATCCGGACGAGCACCTGCACGGGCGCGTCCGGGAACAGCTCCCGCACCGCCTTCAGGCCGGCGATCAGGCCCTTGTACTCCGCGACGTTGTTCGTCGCGACGCCGATGTACTCCGCTGCCTCGGCGAGCGTCGCGGCATCGGCCGGATCGAGGACGACCGCGCCGTAGCCGGCGGGCCCCGGGTTGCCCCGGGACCCGCCGTCGGCCTCGACGACCAGCGTGCGGGGGGCGGACACTACAGGCCGGAGTCCGCGGTGCGGACCAGGATGCGGTGGCAGTTCTCGCAGCGCAGCACCGTGTCGGGGGACGCCGCCTTCACGTCGTTGACCTCGGTGATGTTCAGCTCCAGGCGGCAGCCCTCGCAGCGTCGCTGGTAGAGCCGGGCCGCACCGACGCCGCCCTGCTGTGCGCGCAGCTTGTCGTACAGCTTGAGCAGGTCGGCGGGGACGGCACTCGCGACGACCTCGCGGTCCTTGGCCACCGTGGCGGTCTCGGCGTCGAGCTCCCGGCTCGCGGCGTCCCGGCGGGCGGTCGCGTCGTCGGCCTTGGCCTGCACCGCGCTCACGCGCTCGGTCAGTTCGGCGACGCGCTCCTGGGCGGACTCGCGGCGCTCCATGATCTCGAGGACGACGTCCTCGAGATCACCCTGGCGCTTGGCCAGCGAGGTGATCTCACGCTGCAGGCTCTCCAGGTCCTTCGGCGAGGAGACCGCGCCGGAGTCGAGCCGCTGCTGGTCGCGGACGGCGCGCTGGCGCACCTGGTCGACGTCCTGCTCCGCCTTGCTCTGCTCACGGGTGGTGTCGCTCTCCTCGGTCTGCGAGGCGACCAGCAGGTCGCGCAGCTGCGCGAGGTCGCTGTTCAGCGAGTCGAGCTCGGCGTGCTCGGGCAGCGACGTGCGCTTGTGCGAGAGCTGGGACAGACGTACGTCGAGTGCCTGGACTTCGAGGAGTCGGATCTGGTCGGCGGGCGCGGCGTTCAGTTGGGGGCTCCAGAAGAGTGGTGGGTGGTCCAGGGGTCGGTGACCTGCTTCGAGACATGGACCCGCAGGTCCCATCCGTGGCGGTCGGAAAGTGCGTCGAGCTGCGCGGCGGCCTGCTCGCACCAGGGCCATTCGGTGGCCCAGTGTGCGGCATCGACGAGACCGAGCGGCGAGTGCTGGACGGCCTCGGAGGCCGGGTGGTGACGCAGGTCCGCGGTGAGGAAGGCGTCCACCCCGGCGGCGCGTACGGCGTCGAAGAGACTGTCGCCCGAGCCGCCGCTCACCGCGACCCTGCGGACGAGCGCGTCCGGGTCGCCGGCCAGCCGGACGCCCTGCGCGGTGGCGGGCAGCCGTGCGGCGGCGCGGGCGGCGAAGTCGCGGAGGGTCTCGGGGTGGTCGAGCTCGCAGATCCGGCCGAGCCCGCGGCGGCCGTCGGCATCGGTGGGGTCCGGCACGAGGGGGCCGGTGACCCGCAGGTCCAGGGCGCCGGCGAGGGCGTCGGAGACCCCGGGGTCGGCGGAGTCGGCGTTGGTGTGCGCGACGTGCAGGGCGATGTCGTGCTTGATCAGCCCGTGCACGACCCGGCCCTTGAAGGTGGAGGCCGCGACCGTCGTCGTACCCCGGAGATAGAGGGGGTGGTGGGTGACGATCAGCTGGGCGCCGAGGGTGCGGGCCTCGTCGGCGATCTGCTGGACGGGGTCGACGGCGAAGAGGACCCGGTCGATCACCGCTTCGGGGTCGCCGCAGACCGTACCGACCGCGTCCCATCCCTCGGCCCGCTCGGGGGGCCAGAGGGCGTCGAGTTCGGCGATGACTTCAGACAGGCGGGGCACGGAGGAAAGGCTACCTGTCCGTCGTGCCCCGCCGCCCCTGGCCGCCTGGGCCCGTGGAGCGGGACCGGCGGCCGGTACGAATCGTTACGTGGCGTGGGCGGCGCGGAGGCCTTCGAGGGGGCCGCGCACCCGGAAGCGGCGCCGAAACCCCGGGGCCGAGCGGACGCGGCAGCACAGCCGCCCCTGCCTCCGCAGGCGAATCAGGACATCGACACCCTTATGTGTGAAGTGGCATGGCTCATGTTGTCCGGCAGGGTGTCCGAAACCTAGCTTCTGTTGCCGGAGGTGACCGAACCATGACTGCCTGTGCCATCGAGAACAAGACCGCCGGAGTCGCAAGGGCTGCCGCATCGGCCGAGCCCGCACCCGGACCGGCGGAACCGGACGGGCCGGCCGAGCCCGTGAAACCCCGCGCCGCGGGCGCTTCGGACGAGGGCGCGGATCCGGTCAGACCGGGGTCGCCCGGCCCGGTCACCGAAACGCCCGGCGCGGGGGTGACAGCCGCCGGACAGCACGGCGCGGGGGCGACGGACCTGGATGCCGGACCGCTCAGCCCCTGGCCGCAGGCCGGTCAGGGCGGCCCTGGTGCGACCGGGGCAGCCCTCGTTCCCGGCAGCCACGTCGTCCCCGAGCCGTCGCCCGGCGGAGCCCTGAGGCGCGCCGCACCGGGAACGGCCGACACGCCCGAAAGGGCGGCCCACGTACCCGGAAGGGCGGCCGGCGCCCCCGGGAGGGCCGGAACCGTACCGCCCCTCCCCTCCGTGCCGCCCATGCCGCCGATCCCCTCCGTGCCGCCCAC
>NZ_MAPV01000118.1 GCF_001700505.1 Streptomyces mutomycini | reverse complement strand
CCCACCGGGTACCGGCGGCCTGAGTCGCACCGGGAGCGCCGGCACGGCTCCGACGAGGGCCGCATGGGGGAAGATCCCCCATATTGCCGCAGGCCCTACCCACCCCTCCCCTCAAGATCGCTCCTGGGCAGGTCAGGGCGGGGGCGGGGCGGTGTACGGCCTCGGTACCGGGCGCTGCCGAGGCCGTGCTCCGGCCGGGGCACGGCCTCGGGCGGGCCGGGCGCCGCGCTTCCCCCCGCATCGCCCCGTCCCTCGCCCGGCGGCGGGAGGCCCGGCGGTCCCCGGGCCGGGGCGACGGCGTAAATCTGGGTGTGGCGCACCGATGCCGGGCGCGGCCGGGTTTCCCATGATCGGTGTCACTGGCGAGAGCCAGCAGAACCGAGAGGGAGTACCTATGCAAGAGCCGGTGAGAGTAAGCGTCATGGCGCTGGACCCGGTCCTCGAGGCGGGCACGCGAAGCGCTCTGGAGGACAGTCCGGAGGTGCGCCCGGTCACCGAGGAGCAGGGGCCGGACGTGACGGTGGTGGTGGTCGACCGGGTGGCCGACCCGGTTCTTGATCTGGTGCGCCGCATCCGGGCCGCCGAACACCGGCCGGAGGTCGTCCTGGTGGCCGCCGAGCTGACCCCGGCGGAAGCACTGCACGCCATCGCCACGGGCGCGCGGGGTCTGCTGCGCCGCCGTGCGACCAGCGGCCCACGGCTGGCGCACGCCGTGCTGGCCGCGGCAGGCGGTGACTGCGCCGTACCGCCCGACCTGCTGGACGGACTGCTGGAACACCGCGCGGAGGGCGCCGCCTCACACGTTCCGGGCGCCTGGGGCGCGGCCGGGCTCAGCGACCGTGAACGTGCGGTGCTGCGGCTGGTCGCGGACGGGCGCGAGACCAGCGAGATAGCGAACGAGCTCTGCTACTCGGTACGGACGGTGACCACGGTGCTGCACGACATCACGCAGCGGTTCCGGCTGAAGAACCGCGCCCACGCGGTCGCCTACGCACTGCGGGCGGGTCTGCTGTGAACACGGCGACGCTCTCCGGCCGATCGGCCCGCGAGCTCCACTCACCGCACGATTACGCCCCGGACGGCCCGCGGCTGCCCGGCAGGCCTCCGTCCGGCGCCGTTCCCGGCGGCCGCGTCCCGCATCCGCACGCACCGGTACGCGTCCATGTGCGGGCCAAGGACGACGCCCTGCGCCGGTCCTGGCACCAGCGGCTGGCCGGTGCCGGGATCCCGGTCGCCGACCGGGCGGAGACGCACCCCGGGACGGTTCTCCTGGCCGCCGGCCGCACCGTCGACGAGGCGGTGGAGTCCTGCCCGGCTCCGGGATCCCCGGATCAGGACGGGCAGGGCGTACTGGTGGCCGCCCATCTGGTGTCCCCGGACGGCGTGCTGCGGGCGGTACGGGCGGGTGCCCGGACGATCCTGCGAGCCGCCGACGCCAGCCCGGCGCAGCTCGTGGCTGCCGTGCACTCCGCCCAACACGGCGACGGGCGGCTGCCCTACGGTGTGCTGGTCCGCCTGCTGGGCGGCCCCCAGCACGCGGTAGAGGGGCCGGTGGTCCCGGCCTCCGACACGGTCCGGGTGCCGAACGCGGCGGCACCGCTCACGCCGCGCCAGGCGGTGGTGCTGACCCTGGTCGCCGAGGGCCACGGCAACGCGGTGATCGCCCGCCTGCTGTCCTGCTCGGAGCACACCGTCAAGAACGTCATCTACGAGATGATGGCCCGGCTCCAGGCGCGCAACCGCGCCCACGCGGTCGCACGCGCGGTGCGGACCGGTCTGATCTGACCGGTCCGCACCGCCCGCCTCCCACCCGTTCCCGGGGCCACGCCTTGCCGGTGCCAGGGGGAACCGGCGCCGGTGGCGATCCGGCTCGTCCGGCCGGGTACCGGTTCCCACCGGCAGCCAACCACTGGGAACCGGTACCCGGTCCGGACGCACCGCCGTACGGGTCGGGTGCGGCCGCGGCACCGGGGCCGGGCGAGTGCCCGGCCGCTCAGCGCGAGTCCGCCGCCGCTACGGGCGCGGACGGCTCGGGCAGGGGGACGTCCGGGCCGGGGTCGTGCCGGGTCCGGGGAGGCGAGGGGGCCGTGGAGGACGCGGGCGGGTCGCCGACCACGAGCATGGTGGCCCGGCGTACCGGCCCGGCGAGGGTGGCTGCCAGCGCCATCAGCACCATCCACCCGGCCAGCACCGCAGTCGCCGCTCGTACGCCCAGGCCGTCCAGGAGCAGGCCGCCGGCCAGCGCGCCGAGCGGCAGCGCCCCGTTGGCCAGCAGGCTGGAGGCGCTCAGCACCCGGCCGCGCAGCTCGTCGGGGGTGACGGCGAGTTGGTAGCTGCCCACGGCCACGTTCCAGATGGGGCCGACGAACCACATCGCCGTGTAGGCGATCATGGCCGGCCACAGTCCGCCGCCGAAGGCCAGCACGCACATGAGCAGCGCCCAGACCCAGTTGGCGCTGATCACCAGGGCGTTCATCCTCAGGCGGCGTCCACACCAGCCGGCGACCAGCGAGCCGAGCATTCCGAAGGCCCCCGCGACGCCGATGAGCAGGCCGATCGCGGCCGGGCCTGCGCCCTCCTCGGCGAGCAGCACGATCATCACCAGGAAGAGCGCGCGGAAGAGCAGATTACTCCCGGCCACCAGCAGGGCCGTGGTGCGCAGCAGCGGCCGCTTCCAGAGCCAGACCAGCCCCTCCACCATCCGGCCGGCCTGCCGCAGGACCCGGGTGCGGCGGCCGTCCGCCGCCACGCCGTCGCCCGCAGCGGCCTCCGCGCGGGCGGCCTCACCGGGGCGGGCGGCCTCACCGGGGCGGGCGGCCTGGAAGTCCTTCCGGATGCACAGCAGGGACACCAGCGACACCAGGTAGGCGAAGGTCTCCAGCACGAACGGCACCGCCCGGCCGAGGCCGAAGAGAATGCCGCCCAGCGGGGTACCGATCATGGTGGCTGCCCTACCGCGCGCCTCGTTCCCGGCGAGCGCCACCGAAAGCTGGCTCGGGTGCACCACGTTGGGCACCGCGGCCGTGGAGGCCAGACCGTTGAGCACGGTGAGCGTGCCCTCCGCGAAGCCGACCACCAGCACATGTGCCAGCCGTAGTTCGCCCGCCAGCAGCGCCAGCACGACGGTGGAGGCGCCGACCGCCCGCAGGGCGTCGCACCAGATCATCACCCGCTTGCGGTTCCAGCGGTCGACCAGCACGCCGGCCGGGAGTTGGAGGAGCAGCGCCGGGAGCAGCACCACGAAGCCGACCAGCCCGGCGGCGGACGCCGAGCCCGTCACGGCCAGCACCAGCAGCGGATAGGCCACGGTGGACGCCGTGGAGCCGATGATCGCCACCGCCGAACCACTCCACAGCAGCAGGAAGTCCCGGTTGCGCCGCAGTGGCGGCACCTCGGGAACGGCACGGGCGTCGTCGGCAACCGTGCTCATGGGCTCGTCCCTTCGCTCCGACATGGGAGTCCTCTCGACAGCCGCACGGAATGCTCGGCACACCGGTTGGCCGGACGAGCTGCACGGTGCCGTCAGCGTGCCCGGCACCGGCGGACCGGCCCAGGGAAGGACGCGCAGAAAGGAGAACACCCGCGCTGCCGGAGACTCCGCCGGTTGTTCTCTGCCGGGGCGAGCCGGGTGCGCCGACCCTGACGGGATGACTGCGAACCCTTCAGCGCTGGTCGCGCCGGCAGCCGCCGAGCGGCAGGCGTCCGGACAGACGCTTCCCCATCTGATCACCACGGTGCCCGGCGGCGGCTCTCCGGCGGCCCAGCTGGCCACCGCCCGCCCCGAGATCCGCGCCCGGCTGCGTGAGCACGGCGCCGTGCTGCTGCGCGGCTTCGGCCAGGACGGGGTGGACGGCTTCGAGCGGACCGTGCGGACCGTGGGCGGCGAGCCGCTGACGTACGCCGAGCGCTCCTCGCCCCGGTCCACCATCAAGGGCCAGGTCTACACCTCGACCGACTATCCGCCGTCTGAGGAGATCTTCCTCCACAACGAGAACTCCTACCAGGCCACGTGGCCGTTGACCCTGTTCTTCCTCTGTGTGACCCCGCCCGACACCCTCGGCTCCACTCCACTCGCCGACACCCGGCGTGTACTGGCCGCCATCGACCCCGAGGTACGGGAGGAGTTCGCCGCCCGCGGCTGGATGGTGGTGCGCAACTTCACCGAGGGATTCGGCGTTCCCTGGCAGCACGCCTTCAACACCGGGGACCGCACGCAGGTCGAGGCGTACTGCGCGCGCAACGGTGTGACCGCCGAGTGGACCGCCGGGGGCCTGCGCACCCGCGCCCGCCGCGAGGCAGTGCACCAGCACCCGGTCACCGGGGAGCGGGTGTGGTTCAACCACCTGACGTTCTTCCACGTCACCACGCTCCAGCCCGATGTCTGCGCCGCGTTGCGGGAGATGTACGACGAGGCGGACCTGCCGACCAACACCTACTACGGCGACGGCGCCCCGGTGCCCGACGAGGTGGTGGCCCATCTGCGGGACTGCTACCGCGCCGAGCAGCGACGCTTCGACTGGCAGCGGGACGACGTCCTCGTCGTGGACAACATGCTCGCCGCGCACGCCCGGGAGCCGTTCACCGGCCCCCGGAAGATCGCCGTCGCGATGGCTGAGCCCTCCAGCGGACCGGTCGAGCAGGGCTGACCGCTCCCGCCCCGCGCCGGCGGCACCGGTCCGCGCTCCTGCCGCGACCGGACTCGTACACCCGCCGCCGTCCACCGCCCGCACCGGCCCTCACCACCACTCGCCCAGGGAGACACGACCGATGGCAACCGTCGACGGCGGTTATCCGCTGTCCTTCGCACAGGAACAGCTGTGGCTGCTCGACCAGCTCAGGTCGGGTGACGCCGCCGAGTACCTGATGCACGAGACCTTCAGGATCAGGGGCACGCTGAACACCGAGGCCCTGACCGCCGCACTCACCGAGATAGCCGCCCGGCACGAAGTGCTGCGCACCCGGTACGTCGACGAGGACGGCTCCGCCGTCCAGGTCATCGACGAACCGGAGCCGGTGAAACCCGAGTTCACCGACCTCAGCGGCGTCCCCGACGACCGGCGGGAACAGAGCCTGCGCGCGGTGGGGGCGGCCCGCGCCCGTACGGCGATCGATCTGCGCCGGGACCATCCCTGGCGGGTCGCGGTGGTCCGGCTGGCACCGGAGGAGTCGGCTCTGCTGCTCACCTTCCACCACATCGCCTTCGACGGCTGGTCCTGGGGTCTGCTCGCCGACGAACTGAGAGTGCTGTACGGGGCGTTCGCGACCGGGGACGTCTCTCCGCTGGAGCCGCTGGAGCTCCAGTACGCGGACTACGCGGAGTGGCAGCGCGAGTGGTGGCGGGCACAGCCGGAGCGGATGGGGCGGCAGCTCGACTACTGGCGGGAACAGCTGTCGGGCACCTCTCCGCTGGAACTTCCCACCGACCGGCCGCGTCCGGCGGTGTGGGACGCGACCGGGGACACCGTCGGCTTCACCGTGCCCGGCCCGTTGGCATCCCGCTTCACCGCGCTCGCCAAGGAGCAGGGCGCCACACTCTTCATGGCCGGGCTGACCGCCTATCAGCTGCTGCTCGCCAGGTATTCGGGCAGGCCAGACATCGCGGTCGGCGTCTCCCTGGCCGACCGGAACGACGCCCGGCTGGAGCAGTTGGTCGGCATGTTCCTCAACACCGTGGTGCTGCGCGCCGAGTTGAACGGGGCGTCGGACTTCCGTGGGCTGCTGTCCCGGGTGAGGGACACGACCCTGGACGCCTACAGCCACCAGGAGGTGCCCTTCGAACGGGTGGTCGCCGCCCTGGCCCCGGAGCGGGAGACCAACCGCAACCCGGTCTTCCAGGCCGGCTTCGCGCTGCACAACGCGCACCGCATCCCGTTCTCGCTCCCGGGCCTGGAGGTCAGCCGGGCCGACACCGGCGCGCGCAGCTCCGCGTTCGACCTCTCCCTGCACCTGACCGAGCGTCCCGACGGCAGCATCGCGGGTGAGTTCATCTACCCCACGGCGCTGTTCGACCGGGACCGGATCGAGCGGATGGCGGAGAACTTCCTGCACCTTCTCGACCAGGTGGTCGCCGGCCCGGACACACCGGTGGACCGGCTGGAGCCGACCTCCCCCGGGGAGCGCGCCACGCTCACCGCCTGGGGCGACGGCGGGGCCCGCCCCGCCGGGGAGGACCGCTCGGGCCGCGGTCTGGTCCAGCTGGTGCTGGACCGCGCGGCAGGCGCTCCCGGGGCGGTGGCCGTCGCCCACGACGCCGGCGAACAGTCCTACGCCGAACTGGTCGAGCAGGTGGCGGTTCTGACCGGGCGTCTGCGTCACGCCGGGATACGCCCGGGCGACCCGGTCGCGGTCAGCCTCCACCGGGGCCCGGCGCTGGTGTCCGCGGTGCTGGCGGTCCTGGCCGTCGGTGGCGTCTACGTACCGCTGGCCCCCGACCTCCCGGACGCCCGGCGGGACTTCCTGCTGACGGACTCCGCGGCGGGCCTCGTGCTCACCGAGCAGGCCCTGTGCGATCGCTTCGCGAGGACCACCGTGTTGCTCGCGCGGGAAGGCGAGTGGTCGGGTGCGGCCGGGGCTGCCACCACCGCGCCGCCCGGTGTCATCCCCTACCCGGCCGGCCCGGACGACGCGGTCTGCCTGATCTACACCTCGGGCTCCACCGGCACTCCCAAGGGCGTGGTGGTCACGCACGGCGGGCTGCGCAACCGGGTGCTGTGGTCGGTGGAGCGCTACGCGATGACCGCCGCCGACCGGCTGCTGCAGAAGACCACCATCGGGTTCGACGCCTCCATGTGGGAATTCCTCTCGCCGTTGGTCTCCGGCGGCACCGTGGTGACGGCCCCCGCCGACGCGCACCGTGACCCATCGGTGATGGCCGCCGCCATGGCCCGCCACCGGGTCACGCTGCTGCAACTGGTGCCCTCGGTGCTGCGGCTCCTGGTCCAGGAACCGGCCCTGGCCCACTGCACCGCACTGCGACTGGTCAGTTCCGCGGGCGAGCCGCTGTCCGCAGATCTGTGCGAGGAGCTGCGCGCCGCCGTGCCCGGGGTGGAGATCTCCAACACCTACGGCCCCACCGAGTGCTCCATCGACTCGACGGCCCACCGCTACACGGGCGTCGGCCTGCCCGGCTCCGGCACGGTCGCCATCGGCGGCCCCCTGCCCGGCGTGGGGGTGTCCGTGGTGGACGCGGGAGACCTCCTGGTCCCGATCGGCGTCCCAGGTGAGCTCTGCGTCCGCGGCGTCGGACTTGCTCGCGGGTATCTGGGCCGCCCCGGGCAGACCGCCGAACGCTTCGCGCCCGACCCGTACGCGTCCGTGCCCGGCGGACGCTGGTACCGCACCGGTGACCTGGTGAGGTGGCGGGCCGACGGCACCCTGGAGTTCCTGGGCCGGGCGGACGACCAGGTCAAGATCCATGGCGTACGGGTCGAACCGGCGGAGGTCGAGGCGGTGCTGCTGACCCATCCCGGGGCGGCCGCCGCGGCCGTCGTCGCCCGGCCGGGCGCGCACGGCGAACTCGAACTGACCGCCTACGCCGTGCCCTCCGCCCCGCAGTCCCACGGGAGCCTTGCTCCCCAGGCGGCTGAACTGCGGGCGGACCTGCTGGCCCGTCTGGCCGAACGTCTGCCGGCGGCGGTGGTGCCGTCCCGGCTGGTGCTGCTGGACGCCCTGCCGCTGACCGCCAGCGGCAAGGTGGACCGGCGGGCACTGCCCGCACCGGAACACCCGGCGCAGGCGGCTCACGGGCCGGCGAAGGAACACACCGCCGTCCGGACGGCGACCGAGCGAGCCGTCACCGAGGCCATGTCCGAGGTCCTGGAGATCCCCGGACCCGGAACCGACGAGGACTTCTTCACCCTCGGCGGCCACTCCCTCCTCGCGATCCGGCTCGTTCTCCGGCTGCGCCGTGCCTTCGGCATCGACCTGACCGTCGCCGAACTCTTCGCCGACCGCACCGCCTCGGCTCTGGCGGCCCGCATCGACGCCGCCGTCACGGCACGCACCGGCGTCACCGCCGAGGACACCACGGGCGCGGAGAACACCGGCGGCAGCGGCGAAGCCGTCGTGCCGGTGCCCCGTGACGGCGAGATGCCCCTCTCCTTCGGACAGCAGCGGATGTGGTTCCTGGACCAGCTGGAGCCCGCCGGCCAGGAGTATCTGATCCCGCTGGCACTGCGGCTACGGGGTCCGCTGGACACCGCCGCGTTCCGCGGCGCCCTGGACGAGGTGGTACGGGTCCACGAGGTGCTGCGCACCCGGTACGCGGACCACGGCGGCAGTCCCGTCCAGCTCATCGACCCGCCGTCCCCGATGGCCTTCCGGCTGGTCGACCTCACCGACGGCGCGGGCGACACCGGGGATACCCTGGCCGGCCGCGCGCGTACGCTGCTGGACGAGGCGCTGAGCAGGCCCTTCGACCTGTCCGCCGAGCACCCGTTGCGGGTCGCGGTGATCCGCACGTCACCCGTGGACCACTGGGTGGCGCTGGCCGCTCATCACATCGCCTTCGACGCCTGGTCGACCAAGGTGTTCCTCCGCGATCTGGACACCGCCTACACGGCGCTCGCCGCCGGGCAGCCGTCGCCGCTGCGCCCGGGGTCCGTCCAGTACGCCGACTTCGCCGCCTGGCAGCGTGGGCGGGAGGACAGCCCCGACACCCGGCGCCACCTCGACTACTGGCTCGGGCGCCTCCGCGACCTCACTCCCGTCGAGCTGCCCTCCGACCGTCCCCGGTCGGCCGCGCGCGACGCCGACGGCGACACCGTCATCGTGGATGTCCCGGAGGCCACCGGCCGTGCTCTGACCGAGTTGGGCGCGCGGCACGGAGCGACTCCGTTCATGACCCTGCTCAGCGCCTTCCAGGTGCTGCTGGGGCGTTACACGGGACGCACGGACATCGCGGTGGGCGTCCCGGTGGCCGCCCGTACCCGGGAGGAGACCGAGGGGATGCTCGGCCTCTTCGTCAACAGTGTGGTCATCCGGACCGATCTGGGCGGAGACCCGGCCTTCGCGCAACTGCTGTCGCAGGTGAAGGGTGCCTGTCTGGAGGCGTTCGCGCACCAGGACGTGCCGTTCGAACATCTGGTGGACGAGCTGCGGCCTGACCGCGACCTCTCCCGTAACCCCCTGTTCCAGGTGATGTTCGAGCACCAGCACATGGGCGGGCTCACCGCCACCCTCGGCGGGCTGACCGCCGATCCGCTCAACGCGGGTCCGGCGACGGCGAAGTTCGACCTCACCCTGACGGTGAAGGAGCGCCCGGACGGGCGGATGCACTGCTGGTTCGAGTACGCCACCGCGCTCTTCGACCGCGCCACGGTGGAGCGGATGGCCACCCACTACCTGCGGCTGCTGGAGTCCGTGACCGCCGCGCCCGGAACCGCCGTGGCCGAGCTGGAGCTGATGCCCGAGGCGGAGCGGCGGCAACTGCTCGACAGCTGGCCCGACCCGCACTCGGCGAGGCTGCCCGCGATCGTTCCCGAGGCGGAACGGGCCCTGACCGTACCGGAGCTCTTCGTCCGGCAGGCCGCCCGCACGCCTGACGCCACCGCCCTGGTCTTCGGCGCCCAGGAGCTCAGCTACGCCGGTCTCGAGGCACGGACCGCCCGGTTCGCCCGGCGGCTGCGCGCGCTGGGCGCCGGCCCCGAGACCGTGGTGGCCTCCTGCCAGGAGCGCGGCATCGACGCCGTGGTGACGCTGCTCGGCGTTCTGCGTGCGGGCGCGGTGTACGTACCGCTCGACCCACGGCATCCGGAGCGGCGCCTCGCCCAGACCCTGGAGGACGCCGGGGCGGCGGTCGTGGTCACCACCGCCGACCGCGCGGACTCCTTCACCGGCGGCTTCCGGCTGCTGGTCGTCGACGACGGCGCGGACGACGGCGCCCATGCGCCCGCCGGAACACCGGAGTTCCCCGCGACCCCGGACCATCTCGCCTACATCATCTACACGTCCGGCTCCACCGGCCGCCCCAAGGGGGTGATGATCGACCACCGGGCCTACGCCCACCACTGCCGGATCGCCGCCGACGCCTACGGCATCGGTCCCGGTGAGCGGGTGGTCCAGCTCTCCTCGCTGACCTTCGACGTCTCGATGGAGCAGATCGCCGCCCCGCTGCTGACCGGCGCCGCCGTGGTGATCGCCGACCCCCTCTTCTGGAACCCGGCCGAACTCCCGGCCCGACTCGCCGAGCACGGGGTCACCGTCATGGAGACCACCCCGGCCTACTACCGCGAGGCGATGAGTTACGACACCGGGATGCTCACCGGCCTGAAGCTGATCAACCTCAGCAGCGACGTGGTCACCGTGGCCGACGCCCGGCTGTGGAACGACAGCGGGCTGCCCGGCCGGTTCGTCTGCTGCTACGGCCCCACCGAGGCCACTGTCACCTGCCTGCTGAACACCGGGAGCGGCGAGCGGGACGGGCGGCGGGACACCGCGTCCATGCCGTTGGGCCGCCCGCTCGCCGGCACCCGCGCCTACGTTCTGGACTCCCGGCAGCGCCCGGTTCCGCTCGGTGTCCCCGGCGAACTCTGCGTCGGCGGCGTCCGACTGGCCCGCGGCTACCACCGGCGGCCGGAGCTGACCGCCGAGCAGTTCGTCCCCGACCCGTTCGGCGGCGCGGGCGAGCGGCTGTACCGGACCGGCGACCTGGTGCGGTACAGCCCGGACGGCACCCTGGAGTTCCTGGGCCGGATCGACCAGCAGGTCAAGATCCGCGGACTGCGTATCGAGCTCGGCGAGATCGAGGCCGCGCTCACCGGGCACCCCGGCGTCGGAGCGGCGGCCGTCACCGCGCCCGAGATCACCCCGGGCAACCGTCAGCTGGCCGCCTACGTGACCGGCCGGGACGGCGCCGCCGCCCCGGACCCGGCCCGGCTTCGCGATCATCTGCGGGACCGGCTGCCGGAGTACATGGTCCCGGCGCTGTGGACCGCCTTGGACGCGCTGCCGATGACCTCCAGCCAGAAGATCGACCGCAAGGCGCTGCCGACGCCGACCGCCTCCACCGCACGCGCCTACGTGGCGCCCCGGAACCCCGCCGAGGAGACGGTGGCCGCGATCTGGGCCGAGACGCTCGGCATCGAACGGATCGGCGTCGAGGACGACTTCTTCGTCCTGGGCGGCCACTCGCTGCTGGCCACCCGGGTGCTCGCCCGGATCCGGGAGACGTTCGCGGTGGACCTCCCGCTGCGCCGGCTCTTCGAGGACACCACGGTCGCCGCCCTCGCGGCCGCCGTGACCGAGGCCGTCGAGGCCGCAATCGACCAGCTCTCCGACGCCGAGGTCGCGGAACTCCTGACCCGGGAAGGCGCACGATGACCCACCAGACTCTCGACCCCGCCGCACTCCGCGCCCTGCTGCTGAACCAGCGGCTGCGGGGCACCACGGCACCGTCCCCGGCCGACGGCATCTCCCCCGCACCGCGCGGCGGCCCGCTGCCGCTCTCCTTCGCCCAGCAGCGGCTGTGGGTACTGGACCGGCTGAGCCCGGACACCACCACGTACCTGATGACGTCCGCACTGCGGCTGCGCGGCCCGCTGGACGTCCGGGCACTGCGCGGAGCGCTGGACGCGCTGGTGGCACGGCACGAGGTGCTGCGCACCCGTTACCCGGTCATCGACGGCGAACCCTCGCAGGTGATCGACCCGCCCGCGGCCGTGGAGATCACCGAGACCGATCTGACCGGGCTGGACGCGGCTGACCGGGCCCGCCGCCTGGCCGCGCTGGGCACCTCGGAGCGGCAACCGGTGGACCTGGCCGCCGGACCGGTGCTCCGTGCGGTACTGGCCCGGTGCGCGCCCGAGGAGCACATGCTCTTCACGACCGTGCACCACATCGCGGCGGACGGCCGGTCGGAGGACCTGCTGGTCCGCGAGGTGACCGAGCAGTACCGGCGGCTGGCCGGCAAGGAGCTGTCGCCGCCCCCGCCACAGGCCCTCCAGTACGCGGACTTCGCGGTGTGGCAGCGCGGACGGCTCACCGAGGAGCGGCTGGACGACGGGCTCGGCTACTGGCGGAACCGGCTGGCCGGGCTCGCCCCGCTGGAACTGCCGACCGACCGGTCCCGCCCGGCGGTCCGCGAGGAGAGCGGGGCGGTCGTACCGTTCACCGTGCCCGCCGAGGTGGCCACTGCTCTCACCAGGCTGGCGCACGAGTACGGCGCCACCCCGTTCATGGCCTGCCTCGCCGCCTTCCAGGTGCTGCTGAGCCGGTACACCGGCAGCAGCGACATCGCGGTCGGCACCCCGGTCTCCGGCCGGGACCGGCCGGAGACCGAGGAGATGCTGGGACTCTTCCTCAACACCCTGGTGCTGCGTACGGATCTGTCCGGCGACCCCGGATTCGCCGAGGTCCTGGCCCGGCTGCGGGAGGGCGCGCTGGACGACTACGGTCACCAGGAGGTGCCCTTCGAGCGGCTGGTCAACGCACTGGCCCCGGAACGCGACCCGTCCCGCACCCCGCTCTTCGCCACGATGTTCCTCTGGGAGGGCGTCGGCGGACAGGGCACCCCCCGGACCGGTGACAGCACCGAGGGCACGCTGACCGTGGATCCGACGGCGGTCGGCGAGACCACCGCCAAGTTCGATCTGACGCTGAGCCTCACCGAGCGGCCGGACGGCTCGCTCTCCGGCGGGCTCAACTACGCCACCGCGCTGTTCGACCCGGCTACCGCCGAACGCATGGCCGGCCAGTTCACCCGGCTGCTGGCCTCCGCCGTCGCCGATCCGGACGCTCCGGTCACCGGACTGGAACTGATGTCCGAGCCGGAGCGGCAGCAGGTACTGCACGACTGGAACGACACCGCCACCCCCTTTCCCGGCGGCACCCTGCACGGCCTGTTCGAGGCTCAGGCGGCGGCCACCCCGCAGGCCGTGGCCGTCACCGACGAGGCGGGCGAGCTCAGTTACGCGGAGCTGGACCGCCGGGCGGACGCGGTGGCCGCGGAACTGCTCGCACTCGGCGCGGGCCCCGGCACCGTCACCGGAGTGTGCCTGGACCGCTCCCGGGAGCTGCTCGTGGCGCTTCTCGGGGTACTCAAGGCGGGCAGCGCCTATCTGCCACTGGAGCCGGAGATCCCCGCCGAGCGACGCCGGTACATGCTGACCGACTCCGGCGCCCGGATCCTGCTCACCGGCGGCGACGCCGGGCAGGCCGGCGACGTCCCGGCGGACGTGACCGTACTCTCCCTGGGGCACGGCGGGCTGTTCCCGGGCGGCTCCCCGGCCCGGGCGGACGCGCGCACCGCCGCAGCACCCGGTCCCGGCGACGCCGCCTACGTCATCTACACCTCCGGGTCGACCGGACGCCCCAAGGGCGTGCTGGTGGAGCACCGGGCGATCGTCAACCGACTGCACTGGATGCAGGAGGAGTTCGCCCTCGACGCCACCGACCGTGTGCTCCAGAAGACCCCCATGGGCTTCGACGTCTCGGTCTGGGAGTTCTTCTGGCCGGTGGCCACCGGCGCCACCCTGGTGATGGCCCGCCCCGGTGGCCACCGCGACCCTGACTACCTGGCCCGGATCATCGCCGAGGAGTCCATCACCACCCTGCACTTCGTCCCGTCCATGCTGCGCGCCTTTCTCTCCGGTCCCGGGACCCGGCTGCCCTCGGTACGCCGCATCGTGTGCAGCGGCGAGGCGCTGCCGGGTGACCTGGTCACCGCCTCGGCCGAACGTCTCGGCGTGACCCCGCACAACCTCTACGGCCCGACCGAGGCCGCCGTGGACGTCACCAGCGCCCGCTGCGTCCCCGGACAGCGGGTCACCATAGGAAAGCCCGTCGCCAACACCCGCACCTACATCGTGGACGCGGCGCTGCGTCCGGTCCCGGTCGGCGTACCGGGCGAACTCCTGCTCGGCGGAGTTCAGTTGGCGCGAGGCTACCTCGGCAGACCGGCACTGACCGCCGACCGGTTCGTCCCCGACCCCTTCGGCGGCGCACCGGGGGCGCGGCTCTACCGCACCGGCGACCTGGCCCGCTACCTTCCGGACGGTTCCATCGACTACCTGGGCCGCCTGGACCACCAGGTGAAGATCCGGGGCCAGCGCATCGAACCGGGCGAGATCGAGGCGGTGCTCCACGAGCACCCCGCGGTCGCCACGGCCGCCGTCGCCGTGCACGACGAGCGGCTGGTGGCCTATCTCACCGGCCGCCCCGGACCGGTCACCGCGACCGACGTCACCACCGCGCCCGACACGGACGAGATCCGGACCTGGCTGCGGGAGCGGCTGCCGGACGCCATGGTGCCCGGCGACTGGATGGTGCTGGACACACTCCCCCTGACCGCGAACGGCAAGACCGACCGCAAGGCGCTGCCCGCCCCGGACCGCAGCCGCGACAGCCGGGCCGGGGAGTACACCGCGCCCCGCACCCCGGTGGAGCGGGCGATCGCCGAGGAGCTGGCCGCCGCGCTGGACATGGACCAGGTCGGTGTGCACGACCGGTTCTTCGACCTCGGTGGCGACTCCATCCGCGCCATCCGCGCGGTCGGAGCCCTGCAGGGCAGGGGTCTGGCCCTGTCCGTGCAGCACCTGTTCACCCACCCCACCGTCGCGGGGCTGGCCACCGTGGCCGCCGAGGCCGGCGCAACCGGACCACGGCACCAGCTGGTGGAGCCGTTCGCCCAACTGGAACCGGCCGACCGGGAGCGGCTGCCGGACGGGCTGGCCGATGCCTACCCGCTGGGCGAGGTCCAGGCCGGCATGGTCTACGAACTGCTGGCCGACCCGGAGAGCAACACCTACCAGAACGTCAGCAGTTTCCACTTCACCGACGACGGGCCGTTCTCCCTTCCCGCACTGCGCGAGGCGGTCAGGCGGCTCGTCGACCGGCACGAGATCCTGCGCACCTCCTTCCGGCTGTCCGGCTTCTCCGGGCCGCTCCAGCTGGTGCACCGGCGGGCCGAGGCAGAGGTCGGGTTCACGGATCTACGCGGGCTGGAGCCCGACGGACAGCGCTCCGCCCTGGCCGAGTTCCGTGCCGCCGAGCAGCGCGTGCCGTTCGACCTGGAACGCGCTCCGCTGCTGCGGTACCACGTGCACCGCACCGGCGAGCGCACCTGGACCCTCACCCACACCGAGTGCCACGCCATCCTGGACGGCTGGAGCCATCACTCGGTTATCCAGGAGATCCGCACCGACTACGGCCGCGTCCGGGACGACGCCGACTGCGCCGTCACCCCGCCGCCCCGCGCCCGCTACGCCGACTTCATCGCGCTGGAGCAGCAGGCGCTCAACTCCGCCGCGGACCGCGCCTTCTGGCAGGGGCGGATCAGCGACTTCCCCCGGCTGGAGCTGCCCGCGCCCACCGCGCTCGACGAGTCAGGAGCCCCCGCCCACGAGGTCCGCGTCTCCTGGGCCGCCCTGGACCCCGCGCTGCGCCGACTCGCCGCCCGCACCGGCACCTCACTCAAGACGGTGCTGTACGCCGCCCATCTGAAGCTGCTCGGGATGATCTCCGGGCAGCGCCGCTTCTTCGCCGGTGCGGTCTGCAACGGCCGCCCCGAACTGCCGGACGGGGACGAGGTGCGCGGTATGTACCTCAACACCGTGCCGTTCGCGGTGGATCTGGACCGGCCCAGCTGGGAGGAGCTGCTGCGCTCGGTCTTCACGGAGGAGGCGGCCGTCTGGCCGCACCGGCGCTATCCCCTGCCTGCCATGCAGCGCGAGTGGGGCACCGGCGTCCCGCTGGTCGACGTGGTCTTCGGCTATCTCGACTTCCATGTGCTGGACACTCCGGGAACGGCGCCGGAAACCGTCACCGACAGCAGCCCCAACGAGTTCACCTTCGACGTCTGGACCTTCCCCGGCGAGCTGCGGATGACGTGCCGTCCGGGCTGGGCCGGCCGCAGCCGGCTGGAGGCCATGGCGACCACCTTCGTCGAGGTGTTGCGGACGATGGCCGAGCGGCCGGAGACCTCGCCCGCCGCCTTCAGCGCGCCGCTGCTGACGGCACCGGCCGTCGCCCCCGATGCCCGGCCGATGCCACCCGGCATGACCCTGCCGGAGATGATCGCCCGTCACTCCCGGCCGGACGACACAGCGCTGGCCGACGCGCACTCCACCGTCACCTACGGTGAACTCCAGGCCCGATCGAACCAGTTCGCGCACATGCTGCGCTCCCGTGGGATACGCACCGAGGACCCCGTCGCGGTGTGCCTGGAACGCGGTCCGGAGACGGTGATCGCCCTGCTCGGCGTGGTGAAGGCGGGCGGATGCTACGTGCCGATCGATCCGGAGTACCCCGAGGAGCGGATCAGTCATCTGCTCTCCGACTCCGGCGCCGGGCTGTTGGTCACCCGCAGCGGTCTCGCCGACCGTCTGACCGGACTGCTCGCGGACGGCCCCCGGACCGTGCTGCTCGACACGGACCGGGCCGAACTCGAGGCGCAGCCGGAGACCGACCCGGTGCCGGTGCTCTCTCCGGACAACACCGCCTATGTCATCTACACCTCGGGATCGACGGGCCGGCCCAAGGGAGTCCAGGTCACGCACCGCAACATCGTGCGTCTGGTCCACGACGAGAGCCACGCCGGGCTCGGACCCCAGGACACCGTTCTGGTGGTCTCCCCCCTGGCCTTCGACGCCTCCACCTTCGAGATGTGGGGAGCGCTGGGCAACGGCGGCCGGCTGGCGTTCGCCCCGCCCGGCACTCCCACCACGGCGATCATCGCCGAGGTCCTGCGCGAGCACCGGGTCACCGTCGCATTCCTCACCACCAGCCTCTTCCATCTGATGGTGGAGAGCTGCCCCGAGGCCCTGACCGGGCTGCGTGCGCTGCTGTCCGGCGGAGACGTGCTCTCCCCGGGCCGGGTACGGACCGCGCTCTCCCACGGGATCCCGGTCAGCAACATGTACGGGCCGACCGAGTGCACCACCTTCAGCACCGGGCAGCACGCCATCACGGCGGAGCAGACGGCCCGGCCCATCCCCATCGGCCCGCCGATCGCGCACACCACCGCGCTGGTCACCGACGAGGACCTGAATCCGGTGCCCTATGGTGTCGCCGGGGAACTGCTGCTCGGCGGACCGGGGGTCGCCCGCGGCTACCTGGGCAGGCCGGCGATGACCGCCGACCGCTTCGTTCCCGACCCCACAGGCAGCCGGCCGGGCGGCAGGCTGTACCGGACCGGAGACCTGGTCCGTCAGGACCCTGACGGCGTGATCCACTTCCTGGGCCGACGCGACCACCAGGTCAAGGTGCGCGGCCACCGCATCGAACTCGGCGAGGTGGACGCCGGCCTCAACGATCTGCCCGGAGTGCGCGGCGCTGCGGCGGCCGTGCGTCCGGGGCCCGACGGCGACAAGCAGCTGGTCGGCTACGTCGCCCTGGACGGAAACACCGCCTTCGACCCGGCGGCCCTGCGATCCGTGCTGCGCCGGCGGGTCCCCGCCTTCCTGGTGCCCAGCGCCTGGGTCCGGCTGGACGAGCTGCCCCTGAACGCCAACGGCAAGCTGGACCGCGCCGCTCTGCCCGCGCCCGACCGCACCGGCACGGACGGCGGGCCGGTAGCACCGCGTACCGCCGCCGAGCGGGCTCTGGCCGAGGTGTGGGCGGAGGTCTTGGACGTCGACCGGGTCGGCGCCCACGACGACTTCTTCCTGCTCGGCGGGCACTCCCTGCTGATCCTGCGGGCGATCGCGCTGCTGCGCGAACGCCATGGCCTGGAACTGACCGTGCGGGCCTTCGTCGAGCACCAGACCCTGGACGCCGTCGCAGCCGCGGCGGAACGCGGCGACACGGGCGACGGCGCGCGAAGTGCCCTGATGTGGCTGCGCAGGGAAGGCGGACAGGCCCCGCTGTTCTGCGTCCATCCCGGTGGCGGCAGCGCCCACTGGTACCAGCGGCTGGTCCCGCACCTGGACGCGGATCTGCCCGTCGCCGCCCTGGAGTGGCCCGGCCTCCAGTCCGGCCCCGGCCGGCCGGTGCCCACCGCCGCGGAGATGGCCGGACGGTATCTCTCCGAGATCCGGCAGGCACGCCCCCACGGCCCCTACCGGCTGCTCGGCTGGTGCGGCGGCAGCGGGATCACCGTCGAGGTGGCGGACCGGCTCAGGGCGGACGGTGAGGAGGTGACCCTGATCCTGCTCGACCCGGGCCTGGACAGCCATGAGCGGCAGGGCCTGTGGGACGAGTTCCGGCTGATCGAGAGCTGCACCGCCAGGCTCGAGGAACTGGCGGCGGCCGGACCGGAGGACGACACCGGCCCGCTGCGGGCCGAGATCCTGAAGCTGCTGAACCACCTGGTGGACGACGCCGACCCGGTGACCGGGATCGTGCTCCCCGAGCGGAACGGTGCCGAGGTGTGGCTGCCGTCCGCCCGGATCTGGCGCGAGGTGATGGAGATGACGCTCACCTACCGGCACCGCTACTACCCCGGCGCCCTCCACCTGCTCATCAGTGATGAACTCGCCCGCGGGGAGCACGAGGTGGCCCTCGGTCAGACCTATCAGGAGTATCTGGACCGCTGGCGGGAACTGAACGCATCGGTCGAGGCCCACCGGGTTCCCGGTGACCACTTCGGCGTCATGCGCCTCCCGCATGTCACCTCGCTGGCCGCCACCCTGGCCGGACTGCTCGGCTGATCCTCACGAGACGGCGCACGGAGCCCGGCCGGCCACCCCGGCCGGGCTCACTGCTGCCCGGACCCGGTTCGAGGGGTGATCCCCCGGCCCGCCGGCCCCCTCGGTGCCCGGCGACGTCACCCCGTGGCGTCGGGAGGGGGCTCCCAGGTGCCCCGGGCGGCCCCGGCGAAGCCCTCGCCCACCGGGGGACGGAACCGAGGGTCCGGTCCGGCCCCGTGAACGAGGCCGGACACGAAATGACGGGGTGCCCGGCCTCTGCGGCCGGACACCCCGTCAGGGAGCGTTCCCGTTCTCAGTCGTGCTGGTCGACGGCGACGAAGCGGAGTTCGGAGGTGTAGGCGTTGCCCTGGTCGTCGGTCAGCCAGGCGTGCTCCGGCGTCGGGAGCATCTCGGTGATCGTCAGCTTCGCCTGCGGATCCTTCCGGGCCAGCCGCCGGGCCGCCTTGGCAAGGATGTTCACGTAGACCGGCGCGTCGAAGTCCACGTAGAACGGACGCGGCTCCGTCGGCGACACCACGAACACATAACGCGGCAACCCGAGCCCACTGCGCCAGTTACGCGCCCGCACATACCGCCGCGCCTCACTCTTCTCCCCCGCGAACTCCAGATCCCCACCCGTGAACCGCCACGACTCCCGGCTCACCACCAGCTTGTCCACCGCCACCCGCGGCACATGATCCGCGTCGGGGAGCAGCCGGAACATGTCCATGGCCAGGGTGGTCAGCACATGGCCGAACACGTCCGTGACAGCGAACTCGGCGCCGTCCGGGAGCAGCACCGTCAGCCGGCCGCGGCGCCGGGTGACCCGGGCGTCGGCGCTGAGCACGGTTCGGTCCCGGTGCGGGTCGGCGGTCAGCTCCCGCAGCGCGATGTAGTAGTCCTCCGGCCGCACCAGGACATTGCGTACCCGGATCGACAGTCGTGACGTGTGCTCCTTGGGCAGGAGCGGAAACAGCCGGGGCCCGGGGAAGTCACGTCCGGTCAGCCCGAAGAGCTCCGCCGGGTGCGGGTGCTGGTTGACGAAGAGCGAGGCGCCCATCGTGTTGGAGGCGAGGTGGAGTTCGCCCAGCACCAGGTCGAAGTCGCCGTTGTCGACCGACTGCACGTCGCGGGCGGCGATCATCACGTCGGGACTGATGCAACGGGCGGCGGTCCAGCCGGGGGCTGCCGGCGGGAACTCCTCGGCAGCCCGTTCCGCGATCGCGGCGTGCGTCACCTGTACGCGTCCGGCGTCGTCCGGGACGGAGATGATCCGCGCCCAGCGGCGCTGGAACTCCGCCAGTACCTCCTCCGCGTCGGTGACCGCGGCACCGTGCAGGATCGGCATGCAGGCGAACCAGAACGACGCCAGGTCGACCTCCTCCGCGCTGCCGCTGGACGCTGCCAGCTCCTCGAAGACCTCCTCCGCCCGGCGTTCCACCCGGGCCGCGAGCTGGGACATCAGCCAGGCGGCGCTGTTCATCAGCGGTTCCAGCGGTGCCATGGCGTCCAGGACCCCGGCGCCGACGCGGGCGGTCGCGGAGCGTCGGGTGTCGGAGTAGACCAGTGAGCGGTTGGGCGCGGTACGGGTGCCCTTGGCGCGCTGGGAGGCGGTGTCGGTGATCCGGGTGAAGTCCTCCTCCAGCCCGGCCAGCGCCTCGCACAGAGCGGTGGCGTCCCGCCCCGCCGCCTGCACCCGGTCACGACCCCGCTCCAGCACCTCCAGCGGCTCCAGCACACGCTCCCGCAGACCGGCATCCCCGACCCGCTCCAGCACCGCACGCAACTCCCGCTCCGGGCGGGCACCGGAGGGAACCTCCAACCGCCAGGTCACCCAACGGCGACGGACCAGTTCGGTCAGCCCGGCGGTCACCTCTGCCGGTGACAGGCCCAGCTCGCGGGCCAGTTCGCCGGGCGGCCGTCGGCCGTCGGCCAGCCGGAGCAGGGCCACCAGCCGCGGCGGCGCCTGCTGGGGGGTGCGCCCGGGAATCCGAACGGGACCTTCGTCGGAGTCGGCTCGGATGTAGGGCATCCGTCGTGGGGGTATCCAGGCCATCAGGCGCTCGTCCGCGGACAACTTCTTCGCCAGCGCGTCGATCGACCAACTGGAGAAGAACACCGACGACGAAGCCGTCAGCCCCTCCCCAGGATCAACCTCCACCCCCCGCACCGAACCATCCACACGACCCCAGCCCACCGGACCGAAAAACCCGATCGTGTCGTTCTTCACACAGAACCGCTGCCAATAATGCGCCACCAACTCCTCACGCTGACGCGGCATACTCGACCGCCCCGACGCCGACGGAACCCACCCCAGAAAAGGACCGATCCCCGTCCGCAACACCGTACGGTTCTGCCACGCCACCGCAGCCGTGAAATCCGAACCCCCCGCAACCCCCTGCAAACGCACAGCGGTCCGCGCCGCAACCTCCCCGAACACCCCCTCGAACTCATCCCAATCCGGACCCGACAACCCCACCCCACCAGCAAACTTGTCCGCATACACCGACACATCCACCGGCGCCAGATCCAACACACCCCCCACCGGAAAACCCGGCCCACGCAACGAGAACTGCTCCCACAACCGCCAACG
>NZ_MAPV01000117.1 GCF_001700505.1 Streptomyces mutomycini | reverse complement strand
CCCGCGGTGCCCCCGGCGGCACGAACGGCAGCCCCCGCGGGGGCCCCGACTCGATCAGCCGCCACAGGGCGTCGGTGTCGGCGTGCTCCTCGATCAGGTCCCCCAGCCGGTCCAGCTGTTCCTCCCGGAGCGCCTCGAAGCTCGTGTCGGGGGCCGCGGTGAACCGCCGCCCCGCGGCCCGCGCGACCTCGCCCAGGAACGCCCGCCGGAAGGCGTCGCTCTCCAGCGACCCGTGCCAGTGCGTCCCCCAGACCGAGCCCACCCGGCACCCGTCCAGGAACGGCTCGCCGCCGCTCACCTCGGCGACCCCGTGATGGATCTCGTATCCCTCCACCGGCTCCCCGAGCGCCGACCCCACGGGCCGGCCCAGAACCTTCTCCCGGCCGAAACGCACCCGCACCGGCAGGAGTCCGAGCCCCTCGACCAGCCCGGCCCGCGACTCCACCTCGTCCTCGACGGACTCACCGAGCACCTGGAACCCGCCGCAGATGCCCAGTACCGGGCGTCCCTCGGCAGCCCGCCGCAGCAGCGCGCCGGCCAGCCCCCGCTCGCGCAGCCAGGCCAGGGCCTTCACGGTGCCCCGCGTCCCCGGCACGATCACGAGGTCCGCGTCGGCGAGCTCCTCCGCCCGGTCCACGAACCGCACCACCACACCCGGCTCGGCCGCCAGCGCGTCCACATCGGTGAAGTTCGACATGAGCGGCACCGCGCACACCGCGACCCGCAGGACGTCCTCCCCGTGCGGCGGCGCGACGACCGACTCCCTGACGGCCCCGCGCATCGACACCCGCAGCCCGTCCTCCTCGTCGATGCCCAGACCGTGGGCGAACGGCAGCACCCCGTACGTCCGCCGCCCCGTGAGCTCGTGCAGCATGTCCAGGCCGGGCTCCAGCAGCGACACGTCACCCCGGAACTTGTTCACGAGGTACCCCGCGACCAGCGCCTGGTCCTCGGGGCCCAGCAGCGCCGTCGTGCCGAAGAACGAGGCGAACACGCCGCCCCGGTCGATGTCCCCGACGACCAGCACGGGGAAGCGCGCGGCCCGCGCGACACCCATGTTCACGATGTCCGTGCGCCGCAGATTGATCTCGGCCGGACTGCCCGCCCCCTCGCAGATCACGGCGTCATACGTGCCCCGGAGCTGCTCCAGGCAGTCCACGACCGTCCCGAACAGCGCCTCCTGCCGCCCCCCGTGGTAGCCGCGCGCACTCATCTCGCCGACCGGCTTCCCCATCAGGACCACCTGACTGGAACGGTCGCCCCCGGGCTTGAGCAGCACCGGGTTCATCAGCGCCGACGGCTCCACCCGGGCGGCCTGTGCCTGCATCGCCTGGGCCCGGCCGATCTCCGCCCCCTCCCGGGTGACGAACGAGTTCAGCGACATGTTCTGCGCCTTGAACGGCGCGACCTTCACCCCCCGGCGCACCAGCCACCGGCAGATCCCGGCCGTGACGACGCTCTTTCCCGCGTCCGAGGTGGTTCCGGCGACCAGCAGCCCGCCGCTCATCCGACTCTCCGTCCCATGGCCGTCCGCCCCGCCGCACACACGGCGAGGGCCAGCACACTCACCCGGCGCGACAGCCGCACCGCGCGTTCGATGTCCGCGACCTCCACGTCCCGGCCGGCCCCGCCGTTGAGCACCGGCCGGTGCTCGACCCGCCCGCCGTACGCGAGGGTGCCGCCGAGCCGTACGCCGAGCGCTCCGGCGAACGCGGCCTCCACCGGGCCCGCGTTGGGGCTGGGATGCCGGCCCGCGTCGGCCCGCCAGGCCCGGACGGCCGCCCGGGGGCGCCCGCCCGCGGCCACGGCGAGCGCGGCGGTCAGCCGGGCCCCCGGCCATCCGGCGACGTCGTCGAGCCGGGCCGAGGCCCAGCCGTAGCGCCGGTAGCGGGGCGACCTGTGCCCGACCATGGCGTCGAGCGTGTTGACCGCCCGGAAGCCGACCAGCCCGGGCACTCCGCCGAGCGCGCCCCACACGAGGGCCCCCACGACGGCGTCGGAGGTGTTCTCGGCGACGGACTCCACCACCGCGCGGGCGATCCCGGGCCCGTCCAGCGCCTGTGGATCGCGGCCGCACAGATGCGGCAGCCGCTCCCGGGCCAGCTCGATGTCCCCGGCGGCCAGGGCCCCGCCGATGGCGCGGGCCTCGCGGCCCAGCGACGTACCCCCGACGACGGACCAGGTGGCGGCGGCGGTCAGCGCCACGGCAGCCGCGGGACGGTTCCGCACGGCACGGGCGGCCAGGGCGGCGGCGCCCGTGGCGCCCCCGGCACAGACCAGCGTGTGCAGGGCGCCCCAGCCGCGGTGATCGCGCCACAGCCGGCTCTCGGCGCCCGCTGCGGCCCGCCCGAAGGCGGCGACGGGATGCCCCCTTCGGGGGTCACCGAGCAGCAGGTCGCCGATCAGACCGGCGGCGGCGCCGTACGCGAAGATGCGGTCGGCTCGCACGGGCTCAGCCGCCCGTCGCGCCTCGAAGGGCCCGGGAGGCAGGGGGTGGGGCGACCGACGCAGGGCAGCCAGACATGGCGTATGTCCTCACTCAGGGTCCGCGCCCTGGTTCGACGTGACCGGCGACGAGAGTCTCCTGGCTCCCGGATCCGCAGTTCCTCCGGCCTTCCAGTCCGCGGTGGCGGACCGTGACTTCCGTGTGGAGGCTGCTCCCCGGTGACAGTGGCGGGACCGCGCCGGACTCGCACCGGCTTCCTCTCCTGTCGCCGTAATGGCCCGGGCAGTCCACCACGCTCCGCGAACGCCCGTCAACCTGCCGTTGACCTGCGAGGCTTCGGTGTGCCCGGACGCACACCGGGCCGGACACACGCACGGTGTGTCCGGCCCGGTGGGATGTCCTCGGAGAGGCTCAGACGACGATCAGATAGATCCCGTACGCGACCGCCGCCGCGCACAGCGCGAAGCAGGCGTAGGCGCCGACGCGCGCCGCTGCGTGGGGACCGCCGCCGCCCTGAGCCGTCGGCACCTGCTTGGCCAGGCCCAGGATGCCCAGGGTGAAGAGCCCGACGAGTGCGACGGTGCTCACGAGGCTGACGCCGAAGACGGACGCGAGAGCTGCCCAGTCGATGTTCATACGGATCTGTCCTTACACCGTGGCCGGTCGGGCCGGGTCGGTCTGCGGTTCGGCCGGGGCGTGGATGGTGGTCTTGAGGTCCGTCGTGACCGTCGTGCCGACGGGCGGCGGGCTGACCGACGCGATCGCGGTGGTGACGACGCCCGCGGGCTCGTTGACGTTGGTGTGGTCGACCGGCTTGCGCCGCGACAGCAGCCAGATGGCGCCGGAGCCGGCGACGAGCACGACGGCCACCACGGCGACACCCCAGGGGCCCTGCTTGGTGAGGAACTCCGCCCCGGCGCCGATCAGGCCGGCGGCCGGCAGCGTCAGGCCCCAGGCGACGAACATCCGGGTGGCGGTGGACCAGCGGACCACGCCCCCCTTGCGCCCGAGACCCGCGCCCATCACCGCACCGGAACAGGACTGGGTGGTCGAGAGGGAGAAGCCGAGGTGCGAGGAGGCCAGGATGACCGTGGCCGCGCTCGTCTGGGCCGCGAAGCCCTGCGGGGGGCGCAGGTCGGTGAGGCCGCTGCCCATGGTGCGGATGATGCGCCAGCCGCCGAGGTAGGTGCCCAGCGCGATCGCGATGCCCGCCGAGGCGATGACCCAGACCGGCGGGTTGGAGCCGGGGGCGAGGACGCCGCCGGTGACCAGGGCCAGGGTGATGATGCCCATGGTCTTCTGCGCGTCGTTGGTGCCGTGGGCGAGCGAGACGAGACCGGCCGAGGCGATCTGGCCGGCGCGGTAACCCTTGGCGGTCGACTTCAGCTGCGCCTCGTCGGTGACCTTCCGGTTGAGGCGGTACGTCAGCTTCGTGGCCAGCAGCGCGGCGACACCGGCGACGAGCGGAGCCGCGATCGCGGGCAGCAGGACCTTCGTGACGACGGTTCCGCCGTCGATCGAGGACCAGCCGGCCGACATCACCGCGGCGCCGATGAGGCCGCCGAAGAGAGCGTGGGAGGAACTGGAGGGCAGGCCGACCAGCCAGGTCAGCAGATTCCACAGGATGGCGCCGACGAGCGCGGCGAAGATGACCTCGGTTCTGAGGCCGTCCTCGTTGATGATCCCGCCGGAGATCGTCTTGGCGACCTCAACGGACAGGAACGCGCCGACGAGGTTGAGAACGGCGGACATGGCCACCGCTGTCTTGGGCTTCAGAGCGCCGGTCGAGATGGTGGTGGCCATCGCGTTGGCGGTGTCGTGGAAACCGTTCGTGAAATCGAACACGAGAGCTGTCACGACAACAATCGCGAGCAGCAGCGTGATGTGTTCCATTTACCCAGGCAATCGTTCGACGTCATTGGCACGTGGAACGTAAGCAACCAGGATGAACGGAAGGTGAACTGAGCAGGGCGGCACGGTGACCCCAACCGCGTAAGCGGGTTCCGCTTGTGTGCGTGAAGGGTGGGCCCGAGCTCCGCGGCCGGTGTGAGGCCCGGCTCCCGTCCTGCCTGGGCGCGTCCGGCCGCGAGCGGTGCGCTCCGACGGGGAGACATCGGTCACGTGCCCCCTAGGATCCCCGCATGACAGACATACACGGAGACGCGATCGAGCAGGCGTGGGGCGGAGTCGTCGCGACGGCCCGGCGGACCGCGGCGGACGGCCTCGTCGTCGGCACCTCGGGCAACGTGTCGGCGCGGGTCGGCGACATCGTCCTGGTCACGCCCAGCGGGGTGCCCTACGACCGGCTCGGCCCGGACGACGCGGTCGGCGTCGACCTCGAAGGGCGCCAGGTCCTGGGTGACCTGGCGCCGACCAGCGAGCTCCCGCTCCACCTCGCCGTCTACCGCTGCACCGGCGCCGCCGCCGTCGTCCACACCCACGCCGTGCACGCCACGGCCGTCTCCACCCTCGTCACCGAGGTGCCGCTCATCCACTACGCCGCCGCGATGCTCGGCGGCCCCGTCCGCACCGCTCCCTACGCGCGCTACGGAACGAAGGAACTCGCCGACGGCATGCTGGCCGCCCTGCGCGACCGCACCGGCTGCCTGCTGCGCAACCACGGCACCGTCACCCACGGATCCACCCTCGACGAGGCCTACGACCGCACCGCCCAGCTCGAATGGATGTGCAGGCTCTGGCTCACCGCGAGCTCCGTGCCCGGCCACCGGCCGGCCCTCCTCACCCCCGCCCAGCTGCGCGACGTGCAGGACGCCCTGAAGGGGTACGGCCAGCCCGGCTGAGCCCCGGCGGCGCACCGTACGGCCGACGCCCACTGGCAGACGCCGCCCCCGCCCAGGACACTGGAGCCGTGCGCCCGGCAACAGCGGCGGCAGTGGCCGCAACCTCGATCCTCGGCGTCGGCGCGGCAGCGGTCGCCGCCGGCCGCTACGCCAGCGACGCCGCCCTCGGGGCGCCCTCGCCACGCCCCTTCCCGGCCGACCGCCGTCTCACCGTGCATGCCACCGCGGCCGGGCAGGTCACCCTGACCCGCTCCTTCCCCGCGCTGCGTCCCGGTACGTACGGACTGGCAGGCCGCGGCGTCCACGCGGTGGCCGGCCCGGTGGTCGAGCAGCCACCCGACAGCCACGCGGCCTCCGCCGACACCGTCGTACGCCGGCTGGAGCGCGTCACCCTCGGCAGCCTGAAGCCCGGTTCCCGGGTCCGTCTCACCCCGGAGCTGCACCGCGGCGACCCGCTCACCGCACTCGGCCTCGCGTACAAGGAAGTCGAGGTCCCCGGCGAACTCGGGCCCCTGCCCGCGTGGTTCGTGCCCGCGGCCCGCGACACCTGGGTGATCACCGTGCACGGCCTCGGCACCACCCGGGACCACCCCTTGAACGTGCTGGGATTCCTCCACGCCCAGCAGTTCCCCGTGCTCGACCTGGCCTACCGCGGCGACGCGGGCGCGCCACGCTCCCCGGACGGGCTGGCCCACCTCGGCGAGTCCGAATGGCGCGACCTCGACGCGGCCATCCGCTACGCCCTGCGCTACGGGGCCGAGAACGTCATCCTGTACGGCTGGTCGTCCGGCGCGTCGATGGCCCTGCACGCGGCCGTCAACTCCGCCCTCCGCGACCGGGTCAGCGGCCTGGTCCTCGACTCGCCGGTCATGGACTGGAGGACCACCCTGCGGGCCCTCGCCTCGGCCCGGGGCGTCCCCTCCGCGCTGCTGCCCCTCGCCGTCCGGGCCGCCCAGGGCCGGACGGGGCTGCACGGCGCCCCGCTCCTGGACACCTCGGTGCCGACGGCCCTGCACGCTCCCACCCTGATCGTCCACGGCCCCGACGACACCCTGGCCCCCTGGCAGCAGTCCCGGGCACTCGCCGCACGCCGGCCCGACCTGGTGACCCTGCACTCCGTACCGCAGGCTCCGCATGGGGCGATGTGGAATGCCGATCCGGCCGGTTACGAAGAGGTCCTCCGGCGCTTCCTCACGCCCCTGATGTGAGCTGATGGACCCAAACCGCCCGGTTGGTGCCCCGGTTCGCGAGCCCTCCGGCTCCCGTTGACACGGCTTCCGTTTGGGCTTTCGGCCCGTCAGAGGCAAGACTGCTCCTCGTGACGTCCCGTACCCCGCGCGACTCCAGGCTGCGACTTGTCCGCCCACGACCCCAGGCGACCGCCCGCAAGGCAGTGACGACCCGGCGCACGAGGCCGGCTCCCCGCCCACCCGAGGGCACACCGCCCCCGGCGGAGCTGGCGCGCCAGGCCAGGGCCGTACTGGCCGACGCAGTACGGATCGCGCACTGGGCCGCGGACGGGACGAGCGCCGACTCAGTGCCGCTCGCCGCCCAGGCCCTGGAACGGGCCGCCGCCGCGCTCCAGCTGTCCCCGGAACAGGTGCTGGCCGGCTGGGACCGGGCCAGGCTCGCCGGGCTCATCGAACTGCACGGCGACACCGCCCGCCGCGGCTGGCGCCTGCGCGCCTGGGACCGCGACGACTCCGCCGTGCTCCGCGGCTGGGTGGCGCTCTTCGACGCCTGGTCGCTGGTCCACGCCTCACCCGAAGGCGTCGAGGCCACCGCGGTGGCGGAAGCCGTCGAGGCCGTACCCCAGGTGCTCTCGCTGCTCCAGCTCTCGGCGGGCCCGGTCACCGTGCCCGCGCTCCTCGACCTGCTCGGACAGCGCGTCGCGGAACTCCACGAGGAGCGGTGCGAGGTGCCGTACGGGGCGCAGGAGCAGCCGGCCCCCGCCGGCGGCCGGCCCGCCGACCTGAACGCGCTGCTGCTCGACTGGGCCCTGGAGGGCCTCGCCTCCGTCGGCGCCCTCACGCTCGGCGCGGGCCTCGCCACGCTCACCCCGCTGGGCAACTGGGCGGTCTGGGTCAAGCTGGAACAGATCTGCGTCGCCGCCCAGAGCCCGGCCGGCAACATCGAGCAGTCCGCGGCCGACATGCTGCTCGGCTGCGCGCGGCGAGCCAGGCCCGGTATTCGGCGCGGGCCGGGCCGGGGGTGAGCCGCGCGCAGCCGAGCAGCA
>NZ_MAPV01000116.1 GCF_001700505.1 Streptomyces mutomycini | reverse complement strand
GCATCCGCCGACGAAGCGCACCGCCCGTCCGCTACTCGAAGCGTTCGTGCGCTTCGTCGGCGGATGCGCGTGGGCGGTCACGGGAGGGCCTCCGGCGGGGGTGGGTGAAGGTGTTCTGATTTCACCTCACAACCTAAGGACGGCACGTCCCCCGAACGATGCAGCCAGGCCCCTACTTATCTGGGGGACATCCCCCAGAAGCTACTGGGGGCTCCCCGGCTGACGGCTCATCACCGACGGGGTGCCCGGCGTGACTCCGGCGCTGCTCCCTCGTTGACCCAGGCCGCGAACCTCTGTCCCGCGGCCCCGGCGAAGAGAGGAGCGGTCATGCAGGAGTGCCCGCCACTGAGCCCGACGCGGAAGGCCGAGTTCGCCCGGCCGGGCCGGCGGACGTCCGGTCCACTCCCATGGCTGACGGCGGTCGGCGTCGTCTTCGCCGCCGTTCAACTGAGCTTCGTCGTACCGGGTTCAGGACTGGCATGGGACGAGACGGTCTACGTCAGCCAGGCCGGCGGCAACGCCCCACCCGCCTTCTTCAGCGCCCCCCGCGCACGTGGGATCTCCTATCTCGTCGCACCTGCCGCCGCGCTCACCACATCCACCACCGCGCTACGCGTCTACCTCGCCCTGCTGTCCGCCGCGGCCCTGGTCGTCGCCCTGTGGGTCTGGCGCAAGGTACTCCCCACGCCCGTACTCGTGTGCACGGGGGCACTGTTCGCCGGTCTGTGGCCGACCCTGTTCTACGGGCCCGCAGCGATGCCGAACCTCTGGTGCGCCCTGGGCGCGCTGGCCGCGGCCGGCTGGGCCGCGAGGGCGATGCGCGGTGACGCCGGCCGCGCTGTGGCCGCCGGTGCGGGGGCGGCCGTGGCACTGGTCGCCCTGATGCGCCCCGCCGACGGCTTCTGGCTCGCACTGCCGCTGGCCCTCGCGGCCGTCCTGGTGCCCGGCCGTCGCCTGCCGGGTCTGTGCGCCGCGGTCATCGGCGGCCTGCTGGCGGGCTGCGTGCCCTGGACCGCGGAGGCGTACGCCCACTACGGGGGCCTCGGTCCCCGACTGCACCGGGCCGGCGAGATCCAGGGCGGGCTGGGGTGGAACCTCGCGATCGACGACCACCTGCGAGCGCTGGCCGGCCGGACCCTGTGCCGCCCCTGCGACATCGGCTGGGAGAACCCGGCCACCGCGCTGTGGTGGGTGGCGCTGCCCCTCCTCACGGCCGCCGGGATCGTGGCGGCCCGGCGAGCGGGCCGCGGAACCGTGGCACTGCTGGCGACGGCGGCCGGGGTCTCGACCGCCGTTCCGTATCTGTTCCTCGTCGAATACGCCGCGCCCCGCTTCCTGCTCCCCGCCTACGCGCTGCTGGCCCTGCCGGTCGCCGAATACGTGGCGTACCTCTTCGCCAGGACGCGGCGCGCCCGGCGCCCGGCAGGCGTTGCCGCGCTCACGCTGGCCCTGACGGCTCACCTGGCCGTCCAGCTCTCCGTGCTCAGCCATGTCGTACGCACCAGCCACGCCACCGCTGCGGAATTCGCCTCGGCCGCGGGTGCGCTGAACCGGCTGGGGGTGCGCCCGCCGTGCGTGGTGAGCGGGGACCACGCCGTGCCGATCGCCTACTACGCCGGCTGCGCCTCGCGGCAGACCGATGGGCACGACGCGAGCATCACTCCGGAGGAGCTCCGCGCCCTCGCGCGCCGCGTACCGACGGCCGTCCTGACGGCAGAGGACGAAGAGCCGCCTTCGGGCACCGGTGGCGCGCGGGTGGTTCCCCTGCCGTTCGGCCGGGGCCCCGGTCCCCAGCGGACGTATCTGCTGCCCGGCCCCGCCACGGGCCGGACGCTGTCGGCCGGGTGATCGGGCCGGGCCGGCCGCTCGGCGCTCAGCCGGCGGAGACCTCCGGGGCCGCCGCGACGATCGGCTGGGTGCGCGCCTCCGCGCGGCGCAGATGCTCCCGGTAGTCCTGGGCTTTCAGAGCCAGGGAGCGGTCCAGCCGCGCGGCGCTGGAGAAGATCTCCTCGTGCTCCAGCACCCCCCGGGTCCATGACGAGGTATCTCATGACCGGCGGCAGTCAATTGGGCAACCACCTCCCCGTTGAGGCACCCGGGCGCTGGTGTCTCCCCGCTCAGCGGAGACCGCGCTTCTCCCGTTCGGCTTCGGTCAGCTCCTCCATGAGTTTCTCCGGGCTCACCACGTACTCGGTGTCTTTGAGGGCGTCGTAGTCCTGGGTGCTCAGCGGTAGGCCGAGCTCGGCGAGTTCGGCGGCCAAATGTGTGAAGGCGATTCGTTCGTCGGGCTCGTCCTGGTAGCTTGCCTGCTCGGCTGCGGACCCCTCGGCCAGGGTGAGGCCGGCCAGGTCCCAGAAGGTGAACTCGGTGTCCAGCTCGATGAGCTGCCAGGCGCGGTCCGCGGGTTCGTCGGGGTGCAGCCAGTAGCCGATCCACCCCTTCCCGCCCTTCGCCACGAGTTTGACGTACGTGGCCATCTCCGCGGCTGCGGCGTTGACGGCCTGCATCTCCGGGTCCGCGAGTTCCTTCTCGCTCAGATAGCTGGTGTCCAGGAGCGGGTGGACCTCTCCCGCCTCGAAGAACTCGAGGCGGAGAAGATGGGCGAAGTCGGTGCGGCCTTCCCACTGCGCCACAAGCAGCACGCGCAGATCGTCGGGTATTGGACGGCCGTCCAGCCGGTCGCGGGAGAACTCTGCGAGCCGTTCGTCGTACATCCGCGCTCTCCAGACGTCGAAGCAAGATCCTCGCGTCAACGTAACAGCGGTGACTGACAAGCTGTCGGGTATGCCGGCGACTGCCGACCGTCCGTGATCCGGACTCGGAACAGGTCCTGGTCGATGGGCGCGTCTGCCGGTGCGACCGCACCGACCGTGTTACCAATGCCCGGGGCAGCGGATCGGCACCCCGACCGCCCGGGCGGAGCCTGAAACGCGCCGGTAATCCACTCGGCGCGGGAGTCTCCTACCCTCGCTCAGGAATCGTCGTAGCCGAATCGTCGTAGCAGCGGACGGAGGCGGTGCCGTGGCCGGCGCACCAGCACGCGGACGACACGCCGAGCACAGCGTGGGGCTGTCCCACCGGGTCATCCACGGCTACCGCCGTGCTTACAGGATGGCGGGGGAGGGGCCCGCCATCCTGCTCATCCACGGCATCGGCGACTCCTCCGCGACGTGGGCGGACGTGATCCCCGAGCTGGCCCGCCACCACACCGTGATCGCCCCCGACCTGCTCGGCCACGGGGCCTCGGACAAGCCCCGGGCCGACTACTCGGTGGCTGCCTACGCGAACGGGATCCGTGATCTGCTGGGCGTGCTGGGCATCGAACGGGCCACCCTGGTCGGTCACTCGCTCGGCGGCGGTGTGGCCATGCAGTTCGCCTACCAGTTCCCGGAACGGACCGACCGGCTCATCCTGGTGAGCGCGGGCGGTGTGGGCCGTGAGGTGAACCCCGTCCTGCGAGCGGTGTCCCTCCCGGGTGCCGACCTCATGCTCTCCACCCTTCGCCTGCCCGGCATGCGCAGCCAGGTCGGCCTCTTCACCCGGCTGATCAGGCTGCTCGACACCGACCTCGGCCAGGACGCGGGCGAACTGCTCGACCTCGTGGACGCCCTTCCCGACCACACGTCCCGCAGCGCGTTCATCAGCACGCTCAGGGCGGTGGTCGACTGGCGAGGCCAGGTCGTCACGATGCTGGACCGCTGCTATCTGACCCAGGGCATGCCCACGCTCCTCCTGTGGGGCTCACGGGACAGCGTGGTCCCCGTGCACCACGCCTACGGTGCCCACGCCGCCATGCCCGGCAGCCGACTGGAGATCTTCGACGGCGCCGGGCACTTCCCCTTCCACACCGACCCCGCCCGGTTCCGTGCCCTGGTCGAGGACTTCATGTGCACCACCGCCCCGGCCGACTGGAGCCCGGAACGCTGGCGCGAACACCTCCGTGCGGGCCGCCCCGGCAGTACGGACGGCGCACCTGACCCCGCGTTCGACCGAGCCGTGGACCAAGACCTCCAGGAGGCGAGCGAACGCAGCGCCACATGAGGCGCGAGTGGCCGCTGCGCACCCAGGAACGTGCAAAGCGGCCGGCCGGGAGGCAGCCGTTACTCCTTGCGGGCGACGGCACACCACATGGGCAGGCTGTCGTCCGCGGTGTCGGACGGTCCGGGACGCCAGCGGGTCAGGGTGACGACGCCGGGCTCCAGGATCTCCAGTCCCTCCAGGAAGCGTTCGACCTCCGTCCGGGTACGCGGGGTGGCCGAGGCGTGGCTGGCGGCCCGCTCGTTGTAGATCCGCATGGATTCGGCGACCTCGGGCGCGGTGACGTCCGCCGCGGGGTGGGACAGGACGAGGTAGCTGCCCGGAGCCAGGCGGTCCAGCAGCCGGCGGGTGATGTCCCACGGGTCCTCGGCGTCCTTGACGTACTGCAGGATCGCCACCAGCATCAGGCCGACCGGCCGGTTCAGATCGAGGGTTCGGGAGGCCGCGTCGAGGATCGCGTCCACGTCCCGCGCGTCGGCCTGCACATAGTCGGTCTGCCCCTCCGGGCCGCTGACCAGCAGCGCCCGGGCATGGGTGAGCACGATCGGATCGTTGTCGACGTACACGACACGCGCATCGGGAGCGGCCTGCTGGGCTACCTCGTGCGTGTTCTCCGCCGCCGGAATGCCCGTGCCGACGTCCAGGAACTGGCGGACCCCGGCCGCCGCGAGGTGACGTACGGCCCGGCCGAGGAATGCCCGGTTCGCCCGGACCGATGGCACGATCGTCGGATTGGCCCCCGCAGCCAGTTCGGCTGCCTCCTGGTCCACCGGATAGTGGTCCTTGCCGCCCAGCCAGACGTTGTACACGCGGGCGGGGTGTGCGCTCGTGGGGTGGGGTGTGGGCAGCGGGTATTCGTTCATGGTTTCGTCACCTCGTGCGGCCGGGAGGCCAGGTCGGACCCGTGTTCGGTCACGGTACCCCTTGATCCACCGCCCGCCGCCGAGCGAGAGGTGCTGAGGCATGCCCGGCCAAGTGCCGTCCTGGTTCGCGTGCTGACCACCCGACATATCCGGCCTCGACCGGGCGTTCGGCGGGGCAGGTCAGGGCTTGCGGGCCAGGCCGCCGTGCTCGCCGATGGCCACGGGAGCGGGCGCCGTGGCGTCCGGGCGCCAGAAGGGGACCGATACGACCCCGGGGTCCAGGAGTTCGAGGCCGTCGAAGAACGCCGTGATCTGATCGACGGGACGCAGGAAGTACGGGATGGCACCGGTGTCGTTGTACGCGTCCTGGGCCTGCTCGTAGTCCGCGTCGACGCCCCGGGAGCCGTCGTTGACGGAGAGGTAACTGCCGGACGGCAGCCCGTCCATCAGGCGGGCGACGATCGTGCGCGCCTGTTCGTAGTCGGCGACGTGGCCCAGGATGTTGCTGAGGATCAGAGCGGTGGGGCGGCTGAGGTCCAGTGTCCTGGCGGCCGCCGACAGGATGCGGTCGGGGTCGGCGAGGTCGGCGTCGACGTAGGCGGTCGCGCCCTCGGGGGTCGAGGTGAGCAGGGCACGAGCGTGCGCGAGGACCAGCGGATCATGGTCGACGTAGACGATCCTGGCCTCGGGTGCGAGCCGTTGGGCGACCTCGTGGGTGTTGTCCTCGGTCGGCAGGCCCGTACCGACGTCGAGGAACTGCCGGATGCCCGCCTCGGTGACCAGATGGGTGATGTTGCGGCCCAGGAAGGCGCGGCTGCTGCGGGCGACGGTGACGATGCCCGGAAAAACGGTGCTGTACGCGTCCCCGGCCTGTTCGTCGACGGGGTAGTGGTCCTTCCCGCCGAGCCAGTAGTTCCAGATCCGGGCCGAGTGCGGCACCGTCGTGTCGATGTTCTGCTGCTCGTGGCCGGGGGATGTCGCGTGGTCGGTCATGAGTACCGTTCCGTCTTGAGCCGAGGCGTGAACCGTTCAGCGCACAACTTACGCCCGATGCCCCCGGTATACGGCGGTCGGGCGCGGCTTGGCGGCCCGCTCGGCAGGCACGGGCCGCCGTACGAGCAGCGACAGGAGGGACGCCGCGGCGCACAGCGCGCCGAGCGCGACCCAGACGGGAGCGTACGTCCCGAACGCGTCGCGGGCTGCCCCGCCTCCGAACGCGGCCAGGGCGGCGCCGGCCTGGTGGGCGGCGCCGACCCAGCCGAAGACCACCGCGCCGTCGTCGCCGTGGAACTCGCGGCACAGCGCGATGACCGGCGGGACGGTCGCGAGGTCGAGCAGACCGAAGGCGACGACGAAGGTCATCATCGACGGCTGCACCGTGGCGCTCATCAGCAGCGGCAGACCTGTCAGGAGCAGGCCGCGCAGGGCGAAGAAGACCGCGAGCAGCCGTCGTGGATCGTGGCGGTCCGTGGCCCACCCGGACGCGACGGTGCCGATCACGTTGAAGACCCCGATCGCCGCGAGGAGGGAGGACGCGGTGGTGGCGGGCATTCCGTGGTCATGGGCGGCCGGGGTGAAGTGGGTCCACATGATGCCGTTGGTGGAGGCTCCGCAGACGGCGTACGCCGCCGCCATGAGCCAGAACGGCCGGGTGCGCGCAGCGTCGCGCAGGACCGCGAGTGCCCTGCGGCCCGCGCCCTCGGTGGGGGCGGGCCGTGGCACGTGACGCCCGGCACCGTACGGCCTGCGGCCGACGTCGGCGGGGTGGTCCCGCAGCACGAGCCACATCAGCGGAGCGGTGGCGCACGCCGCGAGTACCAGGGTGACGAGGGACGGACGCCAGCCGTGGTGGTCCACGGTCCAGGACAGGGCGGGAAGGAACACCATCTGCCCGAAGACGCTGCCCGAGGCGAGTGCACCGGTGACGAGCCCGCGCCGCCGTACGAACCAGCGCTGGGTGACGGTGGCACCGAAGGCCGTGGCCATGGAGCCCGTACCCAGGCCGACGAGCAGGCCCCAGTACAGGGTGAACTCCCAGGCCGAGGTCATGAGGGTGGTGAGTCCGGCTCCCGACGCGATGACCAGCAGGGCGACGACCACCACGCGGCGGATGCCGAAGCGGTCCATGAGGGCGGCGGCGAACGGGGCGGTGAGCCCGTAGAGCAGCATGTTCACCGAGGCGGCCAGGCCGATCGACCCGCGCGACCAGCCGAACTCCCGGTGCAGGGGCCCGCTGAGCAGACCGGGCAGTGTCGAGAAGGCGCCCGCTACGACGATGGCGATCAGCGCGGCACCCGCCACCCACCAGGCGCGGTGGCCGAGGCGACTGCGGTACGAGAGGCCGTTGTCTGCATCCATGCGTTCGATCGTCTTCGCGCACACGCGGGGCAACCACTGGCCAGATGGACCACTTCTGCAAGAATCTGGCCATGAAGCAGGAGAGGCATCGGGTGGTCGTGCTCGTGCGGCCGGGGCTGCTGCCCATGGAACTCGGGATCGTGCACCGGCTGTTCGGGCAGGCGGTATCGGCATCGGGTGCGCCCCTGTACGAGGTCGTCACCTGCACACCGCGGCCGGGAGTCGTGCCCACGGACACCGACTTCACCATCAACGTGGACATGGGGCCCGAGGCGCTGGAGAACGCGGACACCGTCGTCGTGCCGGCCGCCCAGGAGGACTACGAGCCGCAGGAACGCGGGCGCATCCACACCGAGGTGGCCCGTGCGCTGGCCCGCGTCCCCCGGGGAGCGCGGGTGGCGTCCATCTGCACCGGCTCGTTCGTCCTGGCGGCGGCGGGTCTGCTGACGGGGCGGCGGGCCACGACGCACTGGAAGTCGTGCGCGGAGTTCCGGGAGCTCTACCCGGAGATCGAGGTGGACGCCGACGTGCTGTACACCGACGACCGCGGGGTCCTCACCTCGGCCGGTGTGGCCTCGGGCGTCGACCTCTGTCTCCACATGATCCGTACCGACCACGGTGCGGAGGTCGCCAACGCGGTCGCCCGGGGAACCGTCGTACCACCGCACAGGGAAGGCGGTCAGGCGCAGTACATCGAGCGCCCGGTCACCCCACCCGGGCAGTGTCCGACGGGCCCGGCGCGGGAGTACGCCCTGCGGAACCTGGAACAGCCACTGAAACTGGCTGATCTGGCCGACCGCGCGTCGATGAGTGTGCGGACGTTCAACCGGCGTTTCCGGCAGGAGGACGGACTCACGCCCATGCAGTGGATCGTCCAGCAACGCGTCGACAGGGCAAGGCAGTTGCTGGAGCGGACCGACCTCCCGGTGGACCGGATCGCCGCCGACGCCGGCTTCGGGACCGGCACCGCGCTCCGGACGCACTTCCACGCCGCACTGGGGGTGTCCCCGCGCGCCTACCGCCGCACGTTCAGGGGCGAGGCCGGCGGCGGCCCGGTCGCCTGACGGGGGTCAGCCGGCGGCAGGAGTGCGAATGGCGGCTATGTCGAACTGCAGGCGCAGCCTCTCGCTCACCATGGCGCCGCCCTCGGCCAGACGGGCGTTGTAGGTCAGACCCCAGTCGGAACGGTTGATGGTGGTGGTCCCGTCGAACCCGACGCGCTCGTAACCGAACGGATCGGTGACGTAACCGATGTACGTGAGGTCCAGGGTCACGGGGCGGGTGATGCCCCGGATGGTGAGGTCGCCGGTCATGCGGTAGACGTCCTTGCCGATGAGCTGCACGGCGGTGCTCGCGAAGCTCAGGCGCGGGTGCTTCCCGGCGTCCAGGAAGTCACGGCCGATCAGGTGCGCGTCGCGCTGCTCCACACCCGTGTCGACGCTCGCGGTGACCAGCGAGATCTCGGCACTGGAACGGGCCGGGTCGCGCCCGTCGAAGTAGAGGCGGCTCTCGTACTCCAGGAACGCGCCACGCACGGTCGTCACCATGGCGTGCCGCACGGAGAAACCGATCCTGCTGTGGGCGGGGTCGATCATCCACTCTCCGGTGAGAGCGGCCAGACGGGGATCGGGCAGAACTGCGGCACCGTCGGCCGTCGATGCGGCGGTCGGCTCTTCTGTGCGGGGCTCCGGGCGGCGGAGCAGGGAGCTGCGGCTGAAGAGGTTCATGAGACAGTTAGTTACGCTCAGGCAAGTACCTCCCGCAAGAGCTGATCAAGGAACCCGAACATCCGTGGTCAGACCTTCACAAGGTGACGCCTCGTGGAAGCGGAGGTGGTAGCTGAGCGTGGGGGCTTCTGCACCGCGGGACTTCATCGTCGGTGATCAGCCCGCATACAGCGGTGAAGGACACCGGGCCTCCGCCTCGACACCAGCGGCACGCAGCCGATGGGCGAGAAGAGTCATCTCGGGCATCCCCCCGTGAACATGCCGGCCCGGATCTGCAGCACGACTTCCCCCGTGCACCGGCACGACCTTGACGACTCAGGCGCCCGGACCCTGAGGTTGAAAGGCAAGTCAGTCCGTGCCCGCCGTCTCCGTCAGCTTTTCGAGTTGGGCGGTTATCACCTCGTCCGGGGCCTCGCCCGCTTTCTTGTGCGCGACCAGGCTCTGCCAGCCGAAGACGGCCACGTTGGAGCCGCTGCGAACCACCCGGGACCAGTGCACGGTTCCCGCCAACTCCCGCTTGTAGGCGAGAGCCTCGTCGGCCGGGCCTGGGTCGGGGGCGGCGAGCGCGGTGACGGTCGGGTTCAGGCCCATGTCGTCCTCGTAGCCGGTACAGCTCTTCGCCGCGTCACGGACGCGAGTGAGCAGGTCCTCTGCGTCGGCCGCCGTGGCGTAGGCGTACAGCGTGATGTCGGTGGCCTTCGTGTCCATCTTCGGGTGGACGGAGCGGGCAGCGGCCGCGGACGGCGCCGGCTCGGGGGAACGGAGCCGGATGTCCTCCATGGGCTGGCAGGTCGCCGGTTCGGCCGGTTTCCCCTTGGTGCCGAGGACGGTGCCCTGCTTGAAGACGGTGAAGGTGTATTCGGGCAGGTCGGCTTCGGCGACCGCCACGCTCTCAAGGCCGGCCGCGTCCAGCGGGCCGTCGCTCGTCCTCCCCGCCGACTTCTCCTTTGCCGAGTCCCCGGTCACGGCGCCGCTTCCGCCGTCTCCGGACCCTTCGCCGCCGCAGCCAGCCAGCAGGGTCACCGCCGCAAGCGTCACCACGACGGCCGGAACCCGCCGCAGTCCGTCCACTCTCATTCCCGCTCCTTCGGTACCAGCGCCCGGGCGCGTCGGCACCTGGTTCGCATCTCGAAGCACAATGACAGAACGCGACAGCTTCGGGCGTCAGCCAAAAGGCGTATAGCTGCTACGCGCGCCGGTCGGTTGGGGGTGTCCCGTAACGAATTTGGCGTCGTGATGAACGCGATCCGCCGCTGTGGGGCGTGCTCGACGCGGGCTCCGGACTTGCTTGTAGGAGCGGTTGTGCTTCTCCTCCGGGCCGGGAACTCTTCGCCCTGGCGGCGGCGGTGCGGGATGACCAGTCAGGTGCCCTGGTAGCCACCGTCGGCGATGGCTGACTGACCGGGCCGCGCTGCCGTCAGCGGCAGGCGCCTTGTGTCAGCGTCCGCCGGTGCAGTCCGGGACACCGGTGTGGTCCAGGATCGCGGCGGTCAGCGGTGCGAGGACCTCTCGGGGGAGCGCGTGCCCCATGCCGGGGATCTCGACCGTGCGCGCCCCGCGGACCACTTGGGCGAGATGCTGCGCGTGCGGGGGAGGGAAGACCGGTTCGGCCGGGGCCGAGATCACGAGGGTGGGCACGTCGGTCCTCGCCAGTTCCTCGGTTCGCAGCATGCCGGATGTGTCGGCACGGCCGTGCGCGGTGCTGGAGGCGCGGTGGCCGGTGTGCTCGATGATCTTCCGCTCCAGCGCGCGGGCGCCCTCCGCGTCGAAGGGGAGCTGGTCGCCGGCCAGTGCCCGCCAGTGCGCGACGCGGGCGTCCAGCTCGCCCTCCGGGCCGCGCTCCTCGGCCGGTCGCGCCCAGATCTCCAGCACGTGGGGAGCGATGCCGGGAAGATCCTCGGGCGGAACGCGTGTGCCGTCCGGCCGCACGTACGGAGTGGTGCTGAGCGCGGACGTACCGATGAGGGTCGCGCTCAGCACGCGGTCCGGGTGGTCGGCGATGAGCAGCTGGGTGAGCATCCCGCCGAGAGACATGCCCACGACGTGGGCGCGGTCGATGCCCAGGCCGTCCAGGACTGTGATCGCGTCCTCGGCGAGGTCGGTGACGGCGTACGGCTGCTGGTCGAACGCCCACGTGGAGCGGCCGGTGTCACGGTGGTCGTAGCGGATCACCCGGTGGTGCGAGGCGAGTGCGTCCACCAGTTCGTCCGGCCAGCCCAGACCAGAGGTCTGTGCGCCCATGACGAGCAGGAGGGGAGGGGCATCAGCGGGGCCTCGCTCCTCCGCCCACAGGCGCACGCCGGGTGCCGCGTCGATGAAGTGGTCCATGGTGATCCTCCTGTGCGGGCCGGCGGCCAAGGCAAGCCGAGACGTTTCGTCTCGCCTCTACTGTAGCGCAGGCTTCGCACGCGGGGGTGAGGGGCTCGCAGCCACATCCTTTCCGGTACACCCTCGGTCAGGGCTGGGTGGTGCCGGCCGAGTAAGTCCCGAGCGGCCACGGGGCCCGTCACACCCCGGCCTCCACCAGGAACTCACTCGGGTCGCCCCACCACGACACGTACAACCCGTCCCGGGCAGGGGTGCATGCGACGAACAGCAGACAGCGCTCTGCAAGGAGGTCGGCGTCGTGCTGGAGCCGGTCGACCGCCGCGGTGACCGCCCTGGGATACGGGAGGGCTCCGTCGCTCACGCCGATGACCTCGACGCACCGGAACTCCACCAGGTGGTCATCGACGCGGACACCTGTCGGGTCGTAGTTGTCGGCCGGCCACCGCCCGGAAACCGCAACGACTGCAAAGCCTGGGAGGAATCGGGTGCCAAGGCCGCCGTCGGTTGCGCAGTCACGATTGCGGATGGTGGTTATCCAGGGACCGGCCTCGTGATCCGCCACCGGCCACGGCTTCGGCGTAGTTGGGTGATGTCTGATTCGTGATCATGTGATGCCGAGCAAGGCGAGGGGGCGGTTCGGGTCGCGGGAGTTGGCCCGGAGCGCGGCGGCGATGTTCTGGGCGTCGGCCAGGCGGACGGCGCCGATGGAGAGGTCGCGCCAAGTCGCCATGACACGGGGTGCGTTGCCGGTCCGCAGTTGCGGCGGCGCCGCGCACCGTCTTGCCGGGCCACGGCCACCGCCCGCCGGACTGTCTGGTTGGGGCGGCGGTCGGACAGCCAAGCGCCCACCGCCCGGTCCAGGGCATCGGCGTCCAGGCAGGTCAGCGTGCGGCGGATCGTCGTCTCGCACGGCACCGGGCGGATACCGGTCAGTGGACAGCGGTGGGCGCCGAGCCGGTCCAGGACCGGCGGCGAAGCATCGGCGGGCCACTCGCTGATCGCCAGCAGTGAGGTCGCACCGGCCAGCACCGCGCAGGCCGCGAGCGCTAGTACGTACACCAGGCCGTGGCGGGGGCCACGGGGCCTACGCCGATCGGCAATCTCGGCCAACCGACCCAGCAGTCCGAGCAGTTCGCCCTCGGCGGCTTCGGGCTGATCACGAAGTTGGTCAAGGGCGGGCGGGTTCGGGGGTGATGCAGGGCAGGCACGGGCTTCCGTAGGGATCACTGGACTCGACACCCACATGATCTTGGAAGCCCGCGCCTGCCCTGCATCCAGGACTCCACCAGCGCGCGTCAGGACAAGACGCCCGCACCGCAACTGCGCCGAAGCCATAGTCAGACTTGGAGCAAGTACGCCTTCGTGGCAGCTCGGGACCGGCCGCGAGGAAGCCGTGATGATCTCTGAACGCTATCGATGACCTGCTCCCAGATGACAGGGCCGCCACGGTCGCTGATCCAGAGTGGGTCAGCCGGTCGCGTTCGAGCAGTCGACCCAGGCGACGAGGTCGGTGCTGAAGTCGGGATCGTTCACGCGGACGACGCCGAACCTGATGTGCTGTCCCTGGGACAGGGGCTTGAGGCAGTCGATCGGGCTGCGTTCGCGCCAGGTGCCTTTGGTGTCCTTCCACGGCACGGCGCCGAGTCCGAAGCTTTTTCCCGGCTGACGACCGTCGAGGGACACCCCGAACTTGTCTCCGTTGATTCCGACTGCCGAGACCGTGCCCTGGAACACCTGCGGGGTCGCAGTATCCGTCGGTAGCGTGTGACCAATCCCGAATCCGACACCGGCGAGCACCAGGCCCGCGACTACCAGCAGCGCCGGCTGCGACTTGATCTTGCGTATTTCCATCCGCGCAACATACGCCGATTCCGTCAGTGCCGCGCCTGGTCGGCGTGACGGGCGTGTGCCTTCCTGAACGCGTTCACCTTGAAGTTGATCGCGTTGTAAGGCAGGCAACACTCGCCCCGGGCCCCCGGGCCGGCCTGGCGAGCTGAACAGAAGAACTTGACAGGGAACTCCACCAACGCGCACCAGGACAACTCGCTCAAACCGCAACTACGCCGAAGCCCTGCCCCACCGGCGCGAGCGCGGGCAGGCCGAACTCACGCCCTGGGAGGAAGAACACAACAGGTCTCACAGGCAGGTCCGAGCCCGCGTCGAGCACGTCTTCGCCCGTATGCAGGCGTGGAAGATTCTCCGTGACTGCCGCCTCAGAGGCGACGGCGTCCACCTCGCCATGCTGGGCATCGCCCAGTTGCAGAACATTGCCCTGACCCAGTGACCGATAGGGTCAACCCAGCTCAGCCACGTTCAGAGCCGGGCGGCTTCAGGGGCCTTTGCTGACCACACTCCAGCCGGGTTCCGTTGGCGTCAGTCACTGTGTACTCCAGCACAATCCTGGTCGGGTGGCCGTCCTCATAAGGCCACACCGTGATGCCTCCCTCCCGGACAAGGGTGGAGAACCAGACATCGATCCCCTCGGCTTCCGGCGCGACCGTGAAGGCCTCCCCGGGCTTCAGATAGAAGTCCTGGTGTCGTGCGACTCGCTCCCGTACGGGATGCCCCAGGCGTCGAGGCGCTCGCCGGTCAGGCGCCGCGTGGTGTCGAGCTGAAGCGCATCGTGAAGTGGTGCCACGGAAAGCGGGATTGTGCGGTGCGTGCGGGGCGCACGGGGAGGGGTGGCTGTTTGCTGATCATGCCTCAACGCTGACGCATCGTGGCTGAACGTGACCAGGGGTTACGCGCTGTCGCAAGGCTGCCGTACGTGGCGTGCGCAGGCTTGTACGCAGGAGGAGCAGCCGGCGGCGACCGACCCGACCGGGGCGGGAACGAGCGGTGCCGGTGCCTGGACCACCAGCGCGATCCAGGCACCCGCGCCCCCGGTTCTCAGCCCTTCAGCTGGGTGAAGCGGAGGTGGTTGCCGAAGGGGTCGCGCAGGCCGCAGTCGATTCCGTACGGGCGCTCCGTCGGCTCATCGGTGAACTCCACGCCCCGCGCCAGCAAGGTCTCGTACGTCTTGCGGCAGTCGTCCGTGGAGAGGATGAGCGCGCTGCCCAGCGCGCCCTTCGTCACCAGTTCGCGGACCTGCTCGGCCGTCTCCTCGGACATCGCCGGTGGACCCGGCTTCTCCAGCAGTACCTGGCGGTCGGGATGGCCGGGGACGCTGACCGTGAGCCAGCGCATGAAGCCCATGTCGACATCGGCGTTGACCTCCAGGCCGAGCTTGCCGACGTAGAAGTCGAGGGCCTGGTCCTGGTCGAGGACGTAGATCTGTGAGTGCGTGATTGCGTTGAACATGTGCATCACGCTAGTCCGCGGGCCCGGTGAAAACTTATCCGAAACTGCTCAGCCGGCGACCCGTACGAAGTGACCGCGGAGGCGCTCAGGCGGTCGGCCGCGTCCACGCTTTCGTGAAGCACGTGGGTACGTTCACGGCCGCCGTCTCCTTGCGGTACGTCCTCGGCGACCGGCCGACGATGTCGCGGAACGTGCGGCTGAAGGTGCCGGTGCTGCCGAAGCCGACCTCGTAACAGATGTCCGTGACACTGCGACCGGTCTCCCGCAGCAGGAACATCGCCCGCTCCACACGGCGCCGCTGCAGATAGCGGTGCGGCGTCTCCCCGAACGTGGCGCGGAAGGTGCGGGCGAAGTGCGCCGGGGAGACATGGGCGATCCGGGCCAGGGCGGGCACATCCAGAGGCTGCGCGTACGCACGGTCCATCGCGTCCCGCGCCCGGAGCATGCGGCGGTTGGTCTCTTCCACGGTGCGGCTCACAGCGCCATCCCACCACAGAACGGTCCGGTGCCGAACGGCTCTGTCATACCCCCTCAGTACGCTCGGGTCATGAGCGTCTCCCTCTACTACTGCGCGAGCCGGGCCACGCCGCTCACGGATGCCGAGACGGCCTCTGTCGAGCGAATCGTCGCCGGCCATATGGCGTCCTTCCCGTACGAGGACCAGGAAAGCCTGTACCTCTACGACAGCGAGGACAGCCGACCGGACGAGGTCGTTGCCGGGTCCACCAAGCTGCCGCTCGATCCTGGCCGGGTGCTGCCGGTGCTCGACCAGGTGCTGGGCTCGGTGTCCGAGTTGCGCCGTGCTCTGCCAGGAGCGGAGTGGCACGTGCACATGGACGACCTCGACGTTCCATGGGACGAGACCGACGGCTACGCCTTCCCCGGCATGCGCGATCCGGACCTCGCAGCCGAGCTGGGGGGCCTCTGAGGTCCCCGTCTGCCGTCTGTCGTCTGCGAGGGGTGCTGTGGTCAGGGCAGTCGTGTCAGCTCGCGGAGTTGGCTGACCAGCGCGTGGACATCGCGTTCGGCCGACGGAGCGGCGGGTGCTGCCGGAGTGGTGTCCGATGCTGCGGTGCGGCAGGCCCGGCACAGGCCGTCGGGCAGTGCTTCGGGCGCGCCGGGACGGCCGCACTCGGTGCACTCCGCCGGCAGGCGGCGCCCCCTGGTGACGGCCGCTGCAGGGGCGGTGCTGCTGGTCAGCTGCTGTGGCAGCTCGCCGCTCTCCGACAGCGACTACGTGTACGTGTGGGCGGACGGGGTGCACCCCAAAGTCCGGCTCGGGCAGGCGCACTCCTGCGTCTTGGTGCTGACGGGTGTGCGCCTGGACGGCACCAAGGAGCTGATCGCGTTGGCCGAGGGGCTGCGTGAGTCGACCGAGTCGTGGGCCGACCTGCTGCGCGACTGCCGCCGGCGCGGCATGCGCGATCCCGAGCTGGTCGTCGGCGACGGCACGTTGGGCCTGTGGAAGGCCCTCGCCGAGGTGTTCCCGGCTGCCCGCCACCAGCGGTGCTCGGTCCACAAGGACCGGAATGTCACGAACGCCCTGCCGAAGTCCGCACAGCCGGGCGCGACGAAGGCGATGCAGGAGATCTACAACGCCGAGGACCGCGCGCACGCCGAGAAAGCGATCGAGGCGTTCGCGAAGACCTGCGGCGCCAAGTTCCCCAAGGCCGTCGCCAAGACCACCGACGACCGGGAGGAACTGCTGGCGTTCTACGACTTCCCGGCCGAGCACTGGATCCACCTGCGGACCACGAATCCCATCGAGTCGACGTTCTCCACCGTCAAGCTCCGAACCAAGGTCACCCGCGGCGCCGGCAGTCCGGCCGCGGCCCTTGCGATGGTGTTCAAGCTCGTCGAGTCCGCCCAGGACCGCTGGCGCGCGGTCACCGGATCCCGCCTCGTCGCCCTCGTCCGCGCGGGCGCGCGCTTCGAAATCGGCCACCTCGTCGAACGCCCTGGGGCTGCAGCAGCCTGATCAACCTCAATCAGCTTGTGAATGGTGCAGGTTGATAGGTTCAGTTCGACTTGAGTGTTCACGACTGAGGGAGTGGAACGTGACCGGTGCGGCCAACCTGCGTCAGACGCTGCGGAACATTGAGGTCTTCGCCGGCGAGCTTCCCGGGTTCGACCCATCGATTGCGCCGGACACACCGTTCGAGTTGTTCACCGAGTGGTTGCTCAAAGCGTTGAGCGTCGGGGTGCAGGAGCCGCACGCCATGACGCTGGCCACGGCGGACGCCAGCGGTGATCCGACCGCCCGCGTACTCATCCTCAAGGACGTGAGCCCCGAGGGCTGGCAGTTCGCCTCGGACGCGAGCAGCCTCAAGGGCCACGACCTCTCTGTCCGCCCCTATGCGGCGCTGACCTTCTACTGGGCACCGCTCGCCCGCCAGGTTCGAGTGCGCGGACCGGTTGTGCGAGAGACCCCTGAACTGTGCGCTGCGGACTTCCTCGCCCGCGGTGTGGGGGCACGAGCAGAAGCCCTGCTCGGTCGGCAATCGCAACCGCTCGCGGATCTGGCCGAGAGGGATGCGCAGGTGGAGGCATCGCTCACGCGGATCAAGAGCGTGCCGGACCTCGTGGCACCAGGTTGGACGCTGTATTCAGTGCGTCCCGAGTCGGTGGAGTTCTGGCAGGGCGACAAGCAGCGCCGCCACACCCGGCTCGTCTACCTGTCTTCAGCGGACGGGTGGACCAAGCAGATGCTGTGGCCTTGATTCCTACCCGATCCACAAGTTTTGACAATTACTCTCGCGGATGTGGAAGCCGCCTCGGAGTGTCTGAACGAACTCGTTCGGTGGGCTGACACGGAGTGGGCTGATCACCCCTGTCGTCCTGTGGAAGGTCGGCCTGACGAGGCCGACCGGTAGACGCGTGACTACGCCAAGAATCTCCGGCACGCCGCACTCCCTGTCCACGTCCGGGACGAGATGGGCCGCATCGAGCTCAGTCTCGAGGTGCGGTTCCTGAGCTTTGTGCCGCCACCCAGCGGCGGACTGTCAGATCCGCCAGGACGTCTTCTACGTCGCCGGGCGTGCTGCGATGGCCCTCGACCTCGGGCATCTGGAAGTGGCAGAGCGGGAAATCAGGCACTAGCTGTCAGAAAGGTACTCTCACCCGTGACTTGTGCTCATGGGTCCGCTCCGGGGGTGGGACAGCACAGAAGCATCGGCGGTGCTCATGTGGCCTGCTGTGAGGGACCCGCCGAAGATCCCTGGGCCGACCCACTCGCATCTCTTCTCGCCGTACCGGTTGGCGGCAGCCACGCGGGCCTGTTGATCCGCTAGCAGAAAGGCTGCATAAGCGTCTCTCTCCGGGTGCCGCGCCGCGAGATGCCGCCGCTTGAGCGCTCACCGCGTCCAGTGCCGCACTGTACGTGGCCTGTGCTTGCTCGATGCCCGCGCGGCACCGCACCTGAATGGCCCGCGCCCTACGCCAAGGGCGCTGAGGGGGGAAACGTGGCCCGTCCAGCTGTGGCGGTCACTCCTGCGCTTCCTCCCAATGCACGCACTCGAGGTCCTGCCCGTGCAGCTCGTACTTGACGCAGATCCGCATTCGGGCCTCCGGAGGAATCTTCTCCCGAAGACGGAACTCGGTGATGATCCGGTCGCCCTCGATCCGGGAGACTCCGTATTTCTGGGTGTAGTCGACTCCCATCTTGCGCTCAAGCGTGAAGCTCGCCAGGCCGTACTTTCTGGCGGCTTCGGGATGCTTCCTGAATACCTCCGCGATTTCGGCGAGGAACTCGGTGTCCCGCTTGGTGTCGTAGTCAGCAGCGGTCACGGCCATCTCCTTGTGTGAAATGTCCCCTGTCCCAGGCTCCTACGTGCCTCACCCACACGCCAGTCAGGGCGACCTCGACGGTGCTCTACCCTTCCCCGTACGTCGCTGGTTTGGGCGTCACGCTCCAGTTCCAGCCCGAGGTTTTGGCGACACGTTCCTGGAGACGTACGGTTACCTCCCGGAGACGATGAAGCGGCTGAACGTCGATCTGAACGACATGACGAACGTGGATCTGTCGCAGGTCCGTGAGACGACGCAGGCCCTGAGCAGGTTGGACCGGAAGCTCTTGTCGGGGCCGAAGTACTGGCACCCTATGGCGGCGGTTCGTCTCGATCTGGTCGGCCATGTTGTCGGCGAAGGTCCGGTCGAAGACCTTGCCCCCGCGACCGCCTGTACGAGCACGTCGCCCGCCGCGATCACCGGCGCCCCGATGAGGATCCAGACGCGCCACGTCACCTCGCGCTCGTACGAGACCACCCTCTACGACCACCAGCAGGCGTTCCGTCTGCTCTGGCGGCACCTCGAGCACACCGGCTACCTGAGCCGTGTCCGGCGCGAGGCCGGTGAACGCCTCGGCACGGAAGGCCTGGGCGTGCGTGAACGGGCCGACCTCGTGCTGTTCCTCACCGTAGTCGACGGCGTGCACCCCGGGCGCGCGACGAGAGGCTGACGACAGGAGCGGCATGGCCCGCGATGCGTGGGGACACGCTCCTCCGCGGACCGGATCCGTCCCCCGGTACGTACGGCACGAGCACCTTGGAAGGCCGGAACGGCCCGCCTTAACATCGTCATGTCCACCCGAAGCCGGACTCGTCCAGGTACCGGGGGCCCCTGCCACCGTGCGACCGGATCGCACCCGCCCGACGACCGGGAGTTGTCAGTGTCTCAGCAGCTCGATGACCAGGACACCCGGAAAGTGCAGACAGCGGTCTCCGGCTCACCGGGGGCGGACAGGCCCGTGTACCTGCCGATGGAGGCGGAGGAGTACGAGAAGTTCATCCGCCTCCATCCCGCTCGGGACTTCTACTGCGGACTCCTCCTCGGAGGATGCGGCCGGAAGCTCTCCGCTCGTAAGTACCGCGACAAGAAGTGCCACTTCGCCCACATCGCTTCCGGGCTGTGCCGGCGCACTGTCAACGACGAGGCCAGTGCCGATCACCTCTACATGGGCCGGGCTCTCGCCGACTGGCTGAAAGCGAACGGTCACCCGGACGCGCGGCCCGTCTACTGGCACAAGGACCGGCCGCTCCGTGACTCGGTCGACGTGTCGTTCGATCGAGGACGACGGCTGGTGAGGGTACAGCTCGCCCGCAGGACCCGGAGGGAGTGGGAGGCGGACGACGCCCGCCTCCGTGCCGGCCATGCGGCCGTGGAATGGCTGTTCGGCCCCGACAGCATGCTCGCCAACTGGCAGATGGACCGGCAGGGCCACGCGCTCCGGATCCGGTGCCGGTCCGTTGGGGCGGTCAGGGAGGTGGAGGTCGGCACGCAGTTCCCCGACGTCCCCGTCGAATGGACTAGCCTGCCGGGGTGTTCGCTGACGCCGGAAGGCATGGTGACGCCCGGCCTCGCCCGGCCCGTGAAGGCGAAAGCCGCCGTGCCGGACGCGGGAACACGCCCCGGCCCACCGTCCGGCATCGACTTTCCCCTCGCACCGAAGTCCGTGGCGTTCACCGGCGCCGTCCCGCACGAGCAGGTGGAGCCTCGGCGACGGCTGTACTCCGCCACCGTCCAGCCCTACGGCTCGTCCCCCATGAGCGCCCTGATATCCCTCCCGGCTGAAACGGCGGCGCCCGAGCCGGATCGCGTCCACCTGCTGACGGGAGCGCTGCTGTCGTTCAGCCACCTCCCCGGCACCGACGACGTGACGTGGCTGATCAAGGCGGACGGTGTCCACGAACTGGGACGCGAGGGGGCGCGGCCCTGGTCCCGCCTCCTGCCGCCCAGCCCCGCCTCCGCCGTACCCGCGCGGCACCCGCGGCCCGAAGAAGCCCCACCGGTCGCTTCCGGGGCGCCCGCCACGGCCGGAGACGACCGCACCACGTCCATCACCCACGTCCTCGAGGAGACGGCACGGCACGCGGGTGTCATCGACCTGGCGACGCTGGCAGAGCGCGCCTCGACGGCGATCGACCCGTCGGACACCAAGCGCTGGCAGCAGCTTCTCGTGGAGGTCGAGCGACCACGCGGCCCGGGAACGCCGTTTCTCGTCTCGCTCGTCGCCGGGCCGCGCGGCGGGCCGGTCCCCTGCTACGCCGACGTGCTCGACGCGGTCGGCCACGCCGTAGAACTGGACCTCACCCGGCACTGCGAGCGGGAACGGAGACGGGTGTGGGACGCCTACCGGCCCATGCCTCCCGCGCAGGTGGAGACACCTTCGCCGCCTCCGCCCCCTTCGCCGCCTCTTCGCAGGCCGAGTGCCACGGAGCAGGAGCGGGCAGCCGCGTACGACGCGCTGATGGATCTCGCCCAGGAGGCACAACGCGCAGAAGACGTGGACGCCGTGGACCAGGTCGCGGTCCAGCTGGGCGGCATGACCCTCGGTCCCGCTGCCTCCCAGTCAGTCGACGACCTGATCGACTGGACGGTGGACCGGCGTGCCGACGAGCTCTGCGCCACCGCGGAACGCCTCACCGCACTCGTCGACCACCTCGACCGGCAGGGGGACGACCTGCCCGAAGACCATGTCCGCCGGCTCATAGGGCGGGCGGAAGCGCTGGCCGAGGAGGCGGGGGAGGAACTCACCGTCCACGAGCGCCGCCACCTCGCCCACTGGCGCGAGCACTTGGACGCACTGGCCGGAAGGCCCACGCTCCGAGCCATCCGTTCGTACGCGGCCCTCCTGCGCCCCGCGCTGCGACGCCTCGCCAGGGAGGGGCGCACCACCACGTGGGTGGAACTGGGGCAGAAGTTCGAGGCCCCGCTGGCGGAGCTCCTGCCGGACGACAAGGTGGCCATTCTGGTCGAGGTGGACCGTGAGACGCCCGCAGACGAGCAGCCGTTGTCGGCAGTCATCACCGCACGCCGTGGGCCCCATCCGCTGTACCGGCAGCTGCTGTTCAACCTCGACAGAGGAGACCTTCCGGCCGCAGCCGCCCGCGCTCACCGGCCTGCGGCCGACGGCAGTGCGGGCGGGCGGCAGCCGTCGCCCGTCAGGTGAGCGGAGTCAGCCTCCTCGCCGTGCTGCGGTGCTCGGCCCGACCGTGCCGCCACAGCTGGACCGCTGTCGGGGGTAGGAGCTCGGCGAGCACCACGAGGAAGACGCCTACGATGACCGGCCGCCGGCCGCCGGTCGCCGACCCCGCGAAGGAGAGCAGGGAGAGGGCCGACAGCAGCATCCCCGCCGCGTACACCGAGCGGACGCGCCTCAACTGCCGCACCGCACGTGGAGCAAGAGCAACACGCTTCACGAGAGCCATGCTGCCCCCGCACCCGGTTCGGGGGGCGGTGAGGTGGTCTGGATCAAGAGAAGACTCGCAATCCGGCCAGTTGACCGAAGGTCGGTCAGCTCGTCGCATAGCGGATGGAGTTGACCGCCCTTCGGACAACTGATGGTCAAATTCTTGTTGCAGGACTGTCAAAGAGGCTCTTCCGCTGGCACGCTCTCAGCCGCACCACCCCCCTCACCATCCCCCCTGTTCCAGCCAAGGAGCCCGCGTGACACGCAAGCAGTCCTCGCAGCGCCGTACCACGCTCCGTGCCGCCGCCCTGATCGCCTCGGCGGCCGTGGTCGTCGTCGGAGTCCAGACCGGATCGGCCGGCGCCGACGCGCAGCGCGAGGCCGGCGCCACTGCCGTCGCGTTCACCGGCAGCCAGCGCGCCGCCGCCGTCCAGGAGGCCCAGGCCGCCGCTGCCGGCACTGCCGAGGCCATCGGCCTCTCCAGCCAGGAGGAACTGGTCGTCCGGGACGTCGTCAAGGACGCCGACGGCACGGTCCACACCCGCTACGAGCGCACCTACAAGGGCCTTCCGGTCCTCGGCGGCGACCTCGTCGTGCACCAGAAGAGGAACAACGGCGCCCGCTCCACCACCAAGGCGACCGACGCGCGGATATCGGTGCCGACCACGACCCCCGCCGTCGCCGCTACCACCGTCAACCGGTCGGCCGTCGCCGCCTCGGACGCCAAGGCCCCGGCGGCCTCATCGGCCCGCAAGGTGATCTGGGCCGCGACCGGCAAGCCCGCCCTCGCCTGGGAGACCGTCGTCACCGGCACCCAGGCCGACGGCACACCGAGCGAGCTGCACGTCATCACCGACGCGACCAGCGGCAAGCAGCTCTACTCCGACGAGGCCATCGAAACCGGCACCGGCAACGCCATGTACAGCGGTCAGGTCACCCTCGGCACCAGCGGTACGGGCCCCTTCACGCTGACGGACACCAGCCGCGGCAGCCACAAGACGTACGACCTCAACGGCGGCACCTCCGGCACCGGCACGCTCTTCACCAACAGCACCGACATCTGGGGCGACGGCACCCCGGGCAACCGCGCGACGGCGGCCGCCGACGCCCACTACGGCGCCGCGCTCACCTGGGACTTCTACAAGAACGAACTCGGCCGCAACGGCATCCGCGGCGACGGAGTCGGCGCGTACTCGCGCGTCCACTACGGCAACGCCTACGTCAACGCCTTCTGGTCCGACAGCTGCTTCTGCATGACCTACGGGGACGGCGCCAACAACGTCAAGCCGCTCACCTCGATCGACGTGGCCGCCCACGAGATGTCCCACGGCCTTACGGCCTCCACCGCCAACCTGCGCTACAGCCGGGAGTCGGGCGGCCTCAACGAAGCCACCTCCGACATCTTCGGCACCTCGGTGGAGCTCTACGCCAACAACTCCTCGGACGTCGGCGACTACCTCATCGGCGAGGAGATCGACATCAACGGCACCGGCGCGCCGCTCCGTTACATGGACAAGCCCAGCAAGGACGGCAAGTCCGCCGACTACTGGTCCAAGACCCTCGCCAATCTCGACGTCCACTACTCCTCGGGTCCGGCGAACCACTTCTTCTACCTGCTCTCCGAGGGCAGCGGCGCCAAGAGCATCAACGGTGTCAGCTACAACTCGCCCACCTACGACGGTGCCGCCGTCACCGGCATCGGCAACGTCAAGGCGTACAAGATCTGGTACAAGGCCCTTTCCACCTACATGACCTCTTCCACCACCTACGCCGGCGCCCGCACCGCCACCCTCCAGGCGGCCACGGATCTCTACGGCGCGGGCAGCGCCGAGTACAACGCGGTCGCGGCAACCTGGGCGGCGGTCAACGTGAAGTAACGGCCGTACGTTTCGCAGGGGCCGTGCGGCGGGTGGGTTGCCGCGCGGCCCCTGCACGTCGTCGCGCGGACAGCAGATCCGCGGCTCAGGTCGTGGGGTCCGTCATCCGAGCCGGAGCGCGGCCAGCCGGCAAGGAGAGCCGGGCGGACGCACGGCTTCTCAGCAGTGGTCCTCGTCGACGGTGATGTGAAGAGTCACCTTCACGCTCGACAGTACGGCCTCCGGCTCCTGCGGAGACACCCCCAGGCAGTAGACCGTGTCGACATCCTCTGCTGCGACCTCGAAACGGTCGACCCCCGCAGGCGCGTCCCTGTCGTACGCGTCGTGCGCCTTGGAGACACTCAGCCCACCGACCGAAGGGCCCTCGCCGCTCTCCTGGATCGCGTCATCGATCAGCCGGTCGTAGCCACCCGCCCAGGAGCCGACCGTCTGCTCCTTGTCCTCCAGGGTCCGGACGGCGGAGTGCACGGCGTCGTGCAGTTCGCCATCGCTCCACGAACTGTCGTCGTGCAGGACGTACATGAATACGCCGGCGAACAGGAGGGAGCCGATGATCAGGGCGAGGCCGACCGGGTTGTCCGGGTTGTAGACGTACCGGCTCGTCCCCCACTTCGAGCGTATGAAAACCGGCTCGTCATCGCGATCTGCGCTCATGCGGGGAGCCTATCCGCGCAGCGTGCCGGGCGCGTGCCAGAGCAGCACAGCACCGTCCGTCTCACCGTGTTGAGGCTCGAGTGGAAGAGGCGCTGCTCTGCCAAGGACGGCCCTTGGGTGTGCTCCTGGACAGCATTTTGGTTGTGTCCCTGCTGACCTCGGTGTTTCGCTGGCGCCTGCTATTTGGTGGTCCACCGGGTCGAGTTGCACGGCGGCGGGCGCTTCGGACGGCTGCTCGGATTTGCCGCGCCGCCGGTGTACCAGGAGCAGTGGCTTACAGTGCTTGGCTGACCTGAGTGTGATCCTTGCCGCCTGCCCCAGGCTGCAGAATCACATCTCGGGTCGAAAGAACGCGGAGTAAGGGAACTTGATCCGAGTCGTCTACGTCGAACCGCGGAACACGAGGGCCTCACCTTGGGCACGGTCTCAGCCCCGTGCTGAGCGATGGCGAGGTCACTCGGCGAAGAGGAGGCGCCTCTCTTCTTTGCAGCATCCACTGAGGGGGACACGTATGAGCTGGACCGGGCGATCCACTGGCTTGCTGGTGGCGGCAGTCATGGTGATGTCAGTAGCCGCGTGCACGGCCGGCGGCGGGGGCGGTAGAGCGGCCTCCTGCGCCAATCTGTACACCTACCAGGACAGATCTTATCTGGACGTGACTCCCAACGTGAAGTTCACATTCGGGAAGAAGCTCGGCGTCGCAACCCAAATGCCCTGCGATGACACCGGCGGCCAGGATGAGAGCGAGGAGCTGGTTTCGACGGAGACTGCCTATGAAGTAGACGGTATCTCTCCCAAAGTCGCCATCGCCATTGGGGACACACCGAAGACAGCCACGCTCTTCGCCGTTCGCTCGGGCAAAGAGATCCCATCCGAGGTGCAGAAACTGATCGACGGCTCCTGATCTGAAACGCGGGTTCGGTGTGGTTCAACAGCTGACGCCACACCGAACCCCGCGCACCAGACTTCGAATGCAGGTACACGTACCCACGACGCCCTGTCTCGGCAGTGCCCCCGGTCTTCGTCTTGGACCTGGCTGCCGCTCGGGCTTTCTCGGAGTTACGGCCGTGGGCGCGCCACCCGCCGCCGTTCGGGATGCGCCCGACTTTCGTCCGGTCAACGTCGACCATGTGGCCGGGACGCTTGGCCACGATCGTTTCGGCTTGCGGTTCGTATCGCCGTCGGGGCCGATGAACTTGCGCCGGTTCAGGCCGAGGTGCGCGAGCAGCCTGGTGGCGGTGCGGCGGCTGACCATGATGCCAATGTCATCGAGTTAGAAAGTGGTCCGTGACGCTGGCCACTTGTGCTCCCGTCGCATTGCCTCGATTCGCTGCACGATGTCGGCGCTGGGCGCGCTCGGCTGATGGTGCGGCGTCGAGGACCTGTCGAGCAGCCCGAGGGCGCCATGCTTACGCCAGCGGTTCACCCACTTGGATGCGCATGCGCGAGAGATGCCCATCTGCGCGGCGACGTGCGCAATCGGACGCGTTTTACAGCGATCGATCAACCGGCGGGGCCTTCCACGGAGAGGGGGGCGTTGGCTTGGGTCATATTTTGCCCACGAAGAAGCTGGTGCTGGCGACTGCGAGCAGCAGGTAGCCGCCCGGGAAGGCGATGTTGTGGAAGACGCGTGCGCGGACGTGAGCCTGGACCGCGCCGATGAAGAACGCGGTCAGGCCGATTCCTGCCGCCAGTCCCAGCCAGTGGACCCCGAGAAGCCCCATGAGAAGGCCGGCAGCGCCCGCGAGTTTGAGGGTCGCCAGGTACGGCACCGCAGCTGGCGGGAGTCGAACCTCTGCGGAGTTCGCCAGCACGAACGGTGCCCGCGCGTAGTCCGCGATCGCAATGAACGCGTTCGCGACGATGCACCCAACAGTGGCGATGATCAGTACGGAGCTCACGAGTTGTACGACCCCACGACGGTAAACGGTGCTGGTGGAACCGGCGCTCCCACAGCGCGGCTGATCAGGTCTCGCAGCTGAGCGGCTTGCGGCAGTCCCACCAACGGATTCTCTGCTGCCTCCTCCCTCTCGAGGGCCAGGATGAAGTCCTGCCCCGACTCACTGGAGTACGCCGTGTACACCACGCCCTGGGGCGATGCCGCGTGGAGGGCGGCGAAAACCCTCGCAAGTTGCGACCGGACCTCGGCATCTGTGCCGCCGTCGGCGCGGAACCGCACCATCTGTAGGCTCATGACGTTGCCATCTCCTCGGGATGCGAACAAGAACGGGTCGAACCCAACCGTCCTGACGTCCGCAAGCCCGGAAAGGTGACACCCATGCCGATCACGGTCGAAGAATTCGAGACCGCACGACCGCATCTACTGTCGGCTGCCCACCGCATGCTCGGCTCGGCTCACGACGCCCAAGATGCCGTCCAAAACGCATGGTTGCGGGTCATGACTGCCCGACCCTCACCATCGATTGAGAACCCGTCAGCCTGGCTCACGACTGTCACCGCCAGGGTCTGCTTGGACGAGCTGCGTGCCCGACGCCGTCGCAACGAAGCACCGCTGCTGCTCGCGGACGCCATCCCGGCCGCAGAACTGGCCGCGGACGAAGCGATCCTCCGCACAGAGGACGTCTCCCGCGCGCTCATGGTCCTGCTGCACCAGTTGACTCCCTCTCAACGAGTCGCGTACGTCATGCATGACCTGTTCTCTATGCCGTTCGACCAGATTGCGCACGTGCTGGGCGGGACAGTGCCCAGTGCCAAGAAGCACGCCAGCAGGGCCCGGCAACGCCTCGACAGCGCCCAGCATGCCTCGGAGCGGAACAGCCGACCAGACCAGCAGATCGTCGAAGCCTTCCTGAGAGCAGCCCAAACCGGGGATACGCGCAGAATGATCCAGCTGCTCGCGCCCGACAGCGTCCGCGACGCCGACGCGGCACTCCTGCCTCGCGGAGCCCGCACCGCCGTCTTCGGTGCTGTCGACATTGCCACCGAGACCGTGTACTTCCGTGATCGCATTCAGTCGGCTTGCAGACTCACTGTCAACAACAAGTCGGTGTACCTCATCGCCCCGGGAGGACACCCCCTCGCCACAATCGAGATCAGCACAGCCAATCAGAAGGTCACGAGAATCGCACTGCGATTGGCCCAGGCCGACGACCACTTCGCGGCCGCCCTAGCGTCAACCACGTCCTGACCCGCAACATCTAGGGGCGTGTCGGGTCATGATCTATCTGCGCGTTCAGCCCTCGTCGAGCGGGCGGGTGAAGAGGGGCCACCGGGGCGGCCGACCCCTCACCCACGAGACCGACCTGAACAAGGAACGGAACACCGTCGAGCGATCGAGCCGTTACTCCCGGACCGGACTTTGAAGCGGGGCGGCCGGTGGAGGGACCACCGTGAGGTGATCGATGCGATCACCTGGAAGTTCCAGACTGGGTCGCAGTGGGTCCACCTGCCCGAGAAGTAAGGCAACTGGAGGGGTGTCTATAACCGGCGCGCATATGGCCGTCGACGGCACCTGGGAGCGAGTGTTCACCTTGCAGCGGCACAGCACTCGCACTCTCGGGCTCGCCCGGGTGGTGTAACGCAGCATCTGTGGGCGGCTGTTCGGGTCGCGGGCGTCCGACCCTGTGTTTTGCGGTGATGCACACCCCATTAGGGGACACCCTCGTGCCGTTCGACCTGCCAACACCAGTTTCCTGCGGTCGGCTTCCACGTCGTCAACACGTCGCGTCCGTCTGAACTCGGAGGCAAGATGCAGACCATAACTTTGAGACCTAGGGTTGTGTGTAAGGCGCTCAGGCCAGAGTCTCGCAGATGGCGTTGTGACAGCTGCTGAAGTGTCGGACACCTTGAACGCGGCGGCTGGAACGCAGGCTCACGGCCCCTTGTGCCGGCCTATGGGCGGTCGAAGAGGTGACCGGAGGTAATTATGGCCGATCGTACCTCCCACACCCCGCTGTGCAGCATCTCGTGGACCGATGTGGTCCAGGGCGCTCAGCATTCGTCGTTCGGCGTGGACCAGGAGGTCGAGCTGCGATTCGGCCTCGAACTGGACCGGAGCTTCTGGTCATCGTTCGAAACATCGCAGTTTTTCACACAGTTCTGCGTCTATCGGTTCGGCGAGCTGGTTAAACGGTTCGACCACTCCGGCGACACGCGACAGCTGCTGCCCGGTGCGCCCGAAACCCAAATATGGCTCGGCGTCGCCCTGGGGCGGGCTGGACAAGCGAGCGGAGAGAGGTCAGGGCTGGTGCAGTTTCGTCCGCAGATTTTTTCCTGCGACAGGGCAGCGCCGCCTACCTGGATCCTGAGTTCGCAGTGGCTCCGCATGACCACGCATTCATGGTTGATTCCTTCAGTCCTGTCGGCGGCGGCTTCGACAGGGAGTCCCTGACTGGAGGAGTCGGCATCCCAGGGGGCACCCCGGCACCTGATGATTGACGGCCGGACACACGCCAGGAGGAGAAATGAGCCTGACCACGCTGGTGCAGACCATGGACGACTGGTGTGAGGCCCCCGCGCCCGGCCGCCCGCCCCGCCCGCCGTGGCTGCGCGACATCCTCACTGCGGTCGTCCTGGCCGAGATGTCGGCCAGGATGAACGGTACTGACGAGGGTCGCTCCCTGTACAGCGCCGCCGTTCACCTCTACGAGGCTGCGGCCGAGAAGGTGGCTCTCAACCCGCAGCCGCTGCCGCCGTTGGAGGAGTAGAGCGTCGGGCGGGCGCGCCGAATCTCGGCCGGTCGTCCGCGCCGACAACCGCGAAGCATTCAGCCGGTCTGATCGGCCGGCTGCAGAAACAGCAGATTATATTCCCGCCAGAGAAAGGGTGCCTGATGAAATTCTCCGTCGCCCCTCGCGAGGGAATCCCTGAAGGGTCTCGGTCTTTCACGTCGGACCACCACCAGGGAAGCTGGACTGCCGAACCGATCCTGGATGAATCGTCATCAGCGACAGACGATGATCCTTCGCCGATAATGCCGCAGCGTAGCATCCGGGGCGTACATTACCTGGAGGCCGACGATGGGGCTTAGGGTGGTCAACGCATATCGCGGCACGATTTGGGTCTCCATCGTCTCCCCGGACAATTGGTGCGGACTCAGTTTCCCTGGTGCTTATCCATGGGGAAAAGCGGGATGGTGGAAAATTGAACCTTCGATCAGTAAGTATATTATTGGCGGGGATCTGAAGCTGGCTTATCACTATTATGTCAACGCTCATGCGCGGGATGCTGGTTGGGGAGATTCAATCTCGACAACCGTCCCATTTGACCGCCCTTTCGAAGACTGCCTCGATACTGACTTCGACGAATGGACGAGGGTCTGGTTCATCGACTTGTATCCGGTAACCAAAAACTTCCAGTTGACCCTCCATGCCTGAACGAATCAGCCAGCATGTTGAGCGATTTCAAAATTCACGACGAGGGTGGTTCGTGCGCGGGCATCAGCGGCGATCAGGGCGTCGAACCGGGGCTTTCGCCCCGTCAGCTCTTACGACACCACGAGTTCAGCCGCAGTGGTGCGAAGAATGTGCGATCCGCCCGCGGACCGCGGACCGCGGACCGCGGACCGCGGACGGCTTACGGTCCGGCCGTGCGGGGCAGCCGGCCGTACGGGCGGCCGTCAGCCGAGCGGCGTGAGCTTCTTCGCCGTGCTGCAGTGCTTGGTCCGCCCGTGCCGCCACAGTTGCACTGCCGTCAGCGTGAGGAGCGCGGTGAACACCAGGAGGAAGACGCCCGCGATGACCGTCTGCCGGCCGCCCGCCGCCGGATCGTCGTAGGAGAGCAGGCCGAGGGTGGAGAGCAGCACCCCCGCCACGTACACCGAGCGGACGCGCCGCAGTTGCCGCACCGCGCGAGGAGCAAGAGCAATACGCTTCAGGAAGGCCATTCCCCCTTCGTACCCCTTCTCGGGGCGATGAGACGTCGATTTCGCGGACAGTCGTGTGCGGGCGGGTGCGGAGCCGGCGGCACGCACCGACGCTGCAACGGCGTGGTCGCGCGCGGCTCCGTACGGGGATGTGGCCGGGCGGATGACCGGCGCCGTATCCGGGCACCCGAAGGGCTGACCCGTTTCGCTCGACCACCGTGAGGATTCGGCCATGGCCCTGGTGCAGCTCGACCTTCCCGACCCGATGGCGATGCGAGGGCGCTGGGCGGCCCTCGCCGCCGTGCAGGCCGCCTCCGGACACGGCGAGCGGTGCCGGGCGCTCTGGCCGCTCTGGCACTACGACGACGGGCACGGCAGCTGGGCAGACCTGCACCACCTCGACGAGGGGCGCGCGGTGCTGCTCGGGCAGGACCGGAACGACTCCGAGACCTTTTACGCCGAGGCAGCCGACTTCTTCGAGGAGAGGGAGACCGACCTGCTGGCCGACGCGCCCGAGTGGTGGGAGCCGCCCGTCCGCCGGGTCCGGGACGCGGAGCTCTTCCTCGGCTTCGTGTACGGCTTCGACGGTGGCACATGGCATCGCGCGGAGTACGACCTCGACGACGGCTTCGCGAGTGTGGGGCTGCCCGCACTCAGCACCGACCGGACGCGGGAAGCCATCCTCGGCACCGTCCGGCACGTGTCGCACCAGGGTGGGGACGAACCGTCCCACGAGTCGGTTGACGCGCTGACCGCCGTCGACGGTGAGGTCGACGCCGGCCTGTTGGCCGCGCTGGTACCCTCCGCCGACCGGGACGCAGAGGCCGGGGCAGCGGCGGCCCGCGCGTTTCTCGCAGCCTGACCGGCGGATGCGCGGCCCCTCACACTGTGGTCCGGCCGGGCGCAGCGCCGGGCCGGTCCCCATCGCCGGGTCACCGGCTCTCTCGTGGCCGTAGCCCCCCTTCCGCGTACAGGCACGCGATAGAATTCGAGGCATTTCCAACCATGACCGGTCTCGCCTCGAAGCAGAGGAAACGACATGTCTCCGAGTTCATCGCCGTGCTTACGTGGGCAGTTCTTCCGGCGCGGAACGGCCGCGGCTCGGACCGCCCTGCTGGTCTCCGCTCTGGCGGCGGTGCTCGCCGCCGGATGTGACGCGGCGGGCGGGTCGGCTCGGAGCGGATCGGCTGATGCCAAGCCAACTCGGGCGGCTCCCCCGGACGCTTCGTTTCCGCCGAGCCCGCCCGCCGCCGCCGGGTGCGACGGCAAGGTGCTCGACCACCGGGACATCCGGCATCCGGACCTCGGCCCGGTCCGCGTCTACCTGGTCCGGCGTGCCCCCTACCCCCTGCCGGCCGGGTGCGTCGCGGCCGTCACCGGCAGCGGGCGCGCGCTGGACCCCATCGAGGTGGACGCCAACTGGAGCATGGAGGACCCGTTGCGCTTCGCCGCCCCGGCGACCGACTCGACCGGGAACACCTTTCTGGTCTACAACCCCGGGCGTTACGACGGGGTGCTGGTGCTCGTACCCACTGCGGACGGATTCGCGGACATCGGCTGGAGGAGCGCGGACGACCACTACAGCGGGGGGAGATTCGCCTTCTACTACGCGAGGCCGGTCGGCCCCGGAAAGGACGGCGAATATGCGATCGTCCATTCCATCAAGGGGTGTGATCCCTCCTGCGCCGAAGGCGCCACCGCCAAGGTGACCTTGCGTTGGGACGGTCACGACTACCTGCCGACCGGCTGACGCGGACGCACTGGTGGATACGGAGGTGGAGGCTCGGTACGGCGTTCGCAGGCTGCGGTCCTCCTTGGCCCGCCGCGGATCGTCCAGGGCCGAGCTGGGATACGGCGTCTTCCTCTCCTACAGCGGTGAGCGCGACCGGCGATGGCTGCCGCGTCTGCGGCATGTGATCGAAAAGCAGTCCCGTCCCTGGTACAAGCCACCGCGTATCAGGGCCTTCCTCGACGCAACAGGTGTGTCGATCGGGCCGGAGCTGTGGGGCAAGATCGAGGGCGGACTCGCCCGCTCCGACTGGCTTGTGGTCCTGGCGTCACCGGAGGCGAAGTCCTCACTGTGGGTCGACCGGGAAATCGAATGGTGGTTGGAGCGCAAGTCGGTGCACACCATCCTGCTCGTCGTCACCGCCGGACAACTGGTGTGGGACGAGCGGCGGGGCGACTGGGATCCAGAACTGTCGACGGCGCTTCCGCCCCGGCTCTCGGGGAAGTTCGAGCAGCAACCCGTCTGGAAGTCGGTGGACCTCCGCCCCAGCGGCGATGCGGAATTCACTCCCGACGTCGACAGTGTCGCCTTCGGTATCGCGTCCGTCGTACGTGGCCTTTCCGAGGACGAACTCCGGTCGGAAGGACTCCGCGACACCAGGCGCAACCTGCGGACGGCCAGGATCGTCGCCGCCGTCCTGGGCTGCCTGCTGCTGGTCGCGAGCACCCTGTCGGTGGTCGCCGTGCTCTCACGTGCCGAGGCAACCCGGCAGCGTGACCAGGCTGTCGTACAACAACTGATCACCCAGAGCTCGTTGATCGCCGGCAAGGACCCGTTCGCCGCTCGATTGAAGGCGTTGGCGGCGTGGCGTATCGACTCCTCTCCGGAAACCCGTTTCGCGGTTCTCGACTCAGCGGTCAATCCCGCGGCCGGACTGCTTCCCCACTCGGTGCCCGTGGACTCGTTGGCTTTCAGCCCTGACGGCAGGACCGTGGCTTCCGGCGGGAGCGACGGCGTGGTGAGCCTCTGGAAGACGGGGACACAACGGAAGACGGGGCGTCCGCTTCTCGGGCACCACCAGGGCATCACGTCCGTCGTCTTCGCACCGGACGGAAAGACGCTGGCCAGCTCTGGCTTCGACGGCACCGTCCGGCTCTGGGACGTCGCCGACCGTACGCAGATCGGTGCCTCCTTCAACGCCGCTGCCGGGACGGTCCATTCGGCCGCCTACGGTGCCGACGGCCGGACACTCGTCACCGCCGACGAGGGCAACGGGGGCACCGTACGGGTTTGGGACCTGGCGACCCACCGCCAGATCGGCAAGCCGCTCAACGATCTGGGGCAGTTCCTCGCCATGACCTCCGACGGTGGCCGTGCGGCCTTCGGAACGGGCCAGGGCGGCGTACAGCTCTGGGACATCGCCTCCCGTGCACCGATGGGAAAGACACTGAGGGGGTCCGGCAGTGTCGTCACGTCGCTTTCCTTCAGCCCCGACGGCAGGACCTTCGCTGCCGCCGATATCGACGGCAGCCTCCAGTTGTGGGACACCCCGTCACGGACCCCGCTCGGGGCGCCGATCGCCTCCCCTTCGACGAGGATCAGGTCGATTGCTTTCGGTCCCGACAGTGCGAGACTCGCCGCCGCGTACGAGGACGGCAGTGTGCGGCTCTGGGATCTCCTGCGGCGCGGTCAGGTGGGCGGGCCGCTCATCGGCCATACCAGTACGGCCCGGGCCGTCGCTTTCAGCCCGGACGGATCGGTTCTGGCCAGTTCGAGTGAAGACACCACGGCCCGCCTCTGGGACATCCGCACGCAACGGCAAGCCGGAGCGCCGATCAACACCGGGGAGCAGCAGGCGACAGTGCTCAGCCCGAACGGCCGGACCTTGGCCGTCGTGGGCTCCAAGGCCGTAGTGCGCCTCTGGGACGTCGCCACACGACACCAGGCCGGCGGTCCGCTGGGCAGCGGTGTTGACAGCCTGAACGCCAGCGCCGCGTTCAGCCCCGACAGCACCGTGCTCGCGGTCGGCTCCGAAGGACTACGACTCTGGGACGTCGCAGCCCGCCGCCCCGTCGGCGAACCACTGCTCGACAAAAGCGACGTCGGTGCACTGGCCTTCAGCCCGGACGGCAGGACCCTGGTCAGTGGCGGCCCGGATTCCGTACGTGTGTGGGACCTGGCAGCAGAGCCCCCGACCGGCACAGCACTCGGTGTCCGGACCGTAGCCGTCGCGTTCAGCCCCGACGGCCGCACCCTCGCCACCGTCACGGAGGACGACACCGTGGCGTTCTGGGACATGACCACGCACCGCCGTATCGGCGAGACCCCGGCGGCCGGTCACGCCGCGCAGATAGCGGCAGTGGCGTGGAGCCCGGACGGCACGACGCTGGCCACCGCGAGCCGCGACGACACCGTCCGGCTCTGGGACGCGGCCACACGTGATCAGATCGGTGACCCACTGAGGGGCCACCGCGGCGGCGTCACGGCCGTGGTGTTCAGCCCCGACGGGAACACCCTCGCCACCGGAGGAAACGACTACACGGTCCGGCTCTGGGACGTCGCCACCGAACGCCAGATCGGCGATCTGCTGGAGGGTCACCGCGCAGGGGTCGCCGGTGTGGCCTTCGACCCCGGCGGTGGGACGTTGACCAGCTGGTCCCAGGACGGAACAGCACGCCTGTGGGACGTCCGGGCGACGGTGGACCCGGTTCGGTCACTGTGTGGATGGGCAGGCGGCGCGTTCACCGCCGACCGGTGGCGTGAGGACGTACCGCCGGGGCCCGCGTCCCGGCCGCTCTGCCCGAAGTGAGCGCGAAGCCGGGGTCGGATCGGGCAAGACCGTCGTCGGTCGCCCCAACCCCCGGCCGCCGGTCCCTCGGGGATGCCCGAAGGTCCCACCGACCTGCGAGGGTTGAGGAACAGACTCAGGTCGCTCCTCACACTTGCTGCTGGCGTGGCATCTGTACGGTGATCAGGTCGCCGACACCCGCCACCTCGTTCAGAGTCTGTGCGAGCGCGAGCAGCACCTTCCTCACGGACTCGATCTCTGCCCGCAGTTCGGCTGCTCGCGCCCACTGGCGCTCGTGTGCGACCGGATCGACCTGAGGACTGCGTGTCGCCTCGTGTGCGGTCAGCAGTGGATGCCATCGGCTCAGCAGCGGCCGGATGGAAAGATTCAGCACATTGACGGCCAGCACGCCGAAGGTCACGTTTCCCGGTGCCACTCGCGGCGCGACGGCGGGGCCGTACCGACGCAAAATTTCCCGCGTCGTCCCGAATACCGTGTACAGCGAGGACAGCGCCTCCCGCAGCAGCCCCTCGTCCTCTCCCAGCTCGACAACCGAGATACGAGTGGCGAGTTCGACGTACAGCTCCCACGAGGCCTCCCGCTCAGGTTCTGCGGGTACCCACACCCCGTTGATCTCCGCGACGAACGGGATCGATAGTTTGACCGAAATCTCCTGTGCCCGAAAGCCGACACGTTCGCGCCGCAGTCCCAGCCTCTGTCGCAAAGCCATTGCCCGCACCCTCTCTCGCACTTAACTCTTCATGCCACCCTATGAGTTGTGCGCGGCCCGATAAGTGCCGAGTCCCGAAGGAGTCACCACCTCGGCGAAGAAGTGCTCGGCTGGGTGCTCGTAGCGTCGGTGGAGAGGGCCACAGCTGACGAACTGCACCAGGCGCCGAAGTCGATTCGTACGAAACTGACTTCAAGCCATTCCGGCACCCCGTGGAAGTCGGCCTCCGCGCGGTCGCAGAGACCGCGCCAGGCGGCCCCGGTCCGCCCGACTGCTCCCGACGACCAGCCGCGAACGCGTGAGGACCCGCGCCACCGAGCACCCTCCTGATCAGTGCCCAAAGCTTCACCCAACCTCCCTATAGTGGTGGCGCGTTGATCGTATGGCCGCAACGCGCGAAGCCGTCTCCCAGGAGCCCGTACGATGACGACCCCCTCTGTGCCCGGCGGCTGTCCCGCGCACTCCGCCACCGCCCCCGTGCCGCTCAGCGGGCCCGCCTTCCACACCGAACCGCAGGCCCTGTACCGGACCATGAGGCACTCCTACGGGCCCGTGGTGCCCGTCGAGCTCCCCGGCGGCTTTCCGGCCTGGCTGGTCGTCGGATACCGCGAGCTCCACCAGGTCACCAGCGACGGCGAGCTCTTCCCCCGGGATGTCGGCCTGTGGAACCAGTGGGAGCACATACCCGACGACTGGCCGCTGCTCCCCATGGTCGGACGGCCCATGCCGTCCATCTACTTCACCGCGGGTGCCGAGCACCGGCGGCACTCCGACCTGGTGGTGCCCGCACTCGAAGCCGCGGACCCGTTCGAGATCCGGGAGCACTGCGAGCAGCTCGCCGACCGGCTCGTCGACGGAATCTGTGCCCGGGGCACCGCCGACCTCGTCGCCGAGTTCGCCGAGCCGCTGCCCGTGCTCGTGCTCGCGCGCCTCGTAGGCTTCCCCGACGCGGAGGGGACGGACATCGCAAGGGTCCTGAAGGACCTGGCCGACGGAGGGCCCGGTGCCCAGGAGGCGTACGGCAGCTTCGGCGAGCACATGCAGCGGCTGGTGGCGGCCAAGCGGGAGAAGCCCGGAGACGACGTCACCTCCCGGATGCTCGCCGACCCGGAGCCCTTCACGGACGAGGAGTACGCCCTGGACCTGATGGCGATCACGGCCGCCGGGCACCTCACCACAGCCGACTGGATCAGCAACTCCCTGCGGCTCATGCTCACCGAGGACCAGTTCGCCGACTCCCTCGCCGGCGGGCACCGCAGTGTCGGCGACGCGATGAACGAGGTCCTCTGGGAGGAGAGCCCGACGCAGATCCTCGCCGGCCGCTGGGCGGTACGCGACACGCAGCTCGGCGGCCGGACCATCCGCGCCGGGGACATGCTCCTGCTCGGCCTGGGGGCGGCCAACACCGACCCGCTGATACGCCAGGAGATCGCATCCGGCGGCACGGGGCGCCACGCGGGCAACGGGGCGCATCTGGCGTTCAGTCACGGCGAGTACCGCTGCCCCTTCCCGGCCCAGGAGATCGCGGAGACCATCGCCCGTACGGCCATCGAGGTCATCCTCGACCGCCTGCCCGACCTCGAACTCGCAGTCCCCGCCCAGGACCTCGTCCGGCGGCCGTCCGCCTTCCTGCGCGGGATGAACGCGCTTCCCGTCCGGTTCGCCCCCGTACAGACGACAGGAGACCAGCTGTGAACTGCCCCCACGCGACCGTGGTGATCGACCCCATGGTCCAGGACCTCGACGGTGAGACCGAACAGCTGCGGAATTCCGTCCCGCTCGCGCGCATCGAGCTCCTCGGGGTACCTGCCTGGACCGTCACCCGGCATGCCGAAGCCCGCCAACTCCTCATGGACACGCGCCTGGTGAAGGACCTGGACGCCTGGGGGCTATGGCAGAGCGGGGAGGTCACCCACGCCTGGCCGCTGATCGGCATGATCGACGCCGGACGCTCCATGTTCACCGTGGACGGCGCGGAGCACCGCCGGCTGCGGACAAAGACCTCCCAGGCCCTCACCCCCCGCCGGCTGGAAGCGATCCGCCCGGACATCGAGAAGTTCACCGAGGAACTGCTGGACGCGCTCGCGGAGCAGGGCAAGGACGGGGTCGTCGACCTAAAGACCGTCTTCGCCCAGCCGCTCCCGATGAAGGTGGTCGGGCTGCTGATGGGAGTGGACGAAGCGCTGCATCCCATGCTGACCCGGCAGTACAAGGCATTCTTCTCCATGCTCACCCCGCAGGAGGACCGGCTGGCACTGCTGGCCGAGCTCGATGTCTTCTACGCCGAGCTCGTACGGGAGAAGGCCGCGCACCCCACCGACGACCTCACCAGCGCGCTGATCCTCGCCGAGGAAGGCGGGGAGCCCCTCACCGAGGAGGAGGTCGTCGGCAACCTCAAGGCGATGGTCGCCGCTGGGCACGAGACCACGATCGGGCTCATCCTCAACGCCGTACGCGCACTTCTCGCCCACCCCGGCCAGCTGCGCAAGGTGCTGGACGGGGAGATCCCGTGGGAGACGGTCGTCGAGGAGACCCTGCGCTGGGACACGCCCTCCACGCACCTGCTGATGCGGTTCGCCACCGAGGACATCCAGGTCGGCGACCAGGTCATAGCCAAGGGGGAGGGTGTGGTGATCTCCTACCGCGCCATCGGCCGCGACACCGCACACCACGGGGACGACGCCGACGCCTTCGACATCACCCGGCCGACGCCCATCCGGCACATGACCTTCGGCCACGGGCCGCACATCTGCCCCGGCGCCGCGCTGTCCCGGGTCGAGGCGGGCATCGCGCTGCCCGCACTGTTCGGGCGCTTCCCCCAGCTGCGGCTCGCGATCGCCGACGACGAGATCCGCAAGCTGCCGGTCATGACGCAGAACGACATGGAGGCCTTCCCCGTCCTGCTCCACGGCTGACGGCCGACCATCTGTGGGTGCACGTCCGGGCGGACGGGCGTGCATCTGCCCCGATGACTCAACTGCACTTGCAGATAACCCTGTTCGGGATTTCGCGCGACGTCCGGTTTCCCGGTGGAAGCAGGCGCCGCGCGGCAACCGATGCGGTCACGGCGGCGACTGCGGGGTGGACTCCCCACCCCGACCCCCAAGGAGGTCCCCTCGTGAGCCGCACTCCGATGAGAACCCTCGCCGTACTTCCCGCAGCGTTCCTGATGGCCCTCGTGCCTGGCAGCGCGTCCGCCTACCCCAACCCCGGCGCCGTCAACGGCGACATCGTCGTCCACGACCCCAGCATGATCCGCAGCTCGTCCGGCCAGTACCTGCTCTACTCGACCGGCGAGGGTCTCCAGCTGCGCACCTCCACCGACCGCACCGCCTTCGGCCGCTCCGGAAACGCCTTCACCACCAAGCCCGGCTGGTGGAAGAACTACTCCTCGGCGTCCGACCCCTGGGCTCCCGACATCTCGTACCGGGGCGGCAAGTACCTGATGTACTACGCCGTCTCGTCCTTCGGCTCCAACACGTCGGCCATCGGCCTGGCGGCCTCCACCACCGGGCAGGCCGGCAGCTGGAGCGACTACGGGATCGTGTACACGTCGAACTCGTCGAGCGACTTCAACGCCATCGACCCCAACCTGTTCGTCGACGACGACGGCAAGTGGTGGCTGTCCTTCGGCTCCTGGTGGACCGGGATCAAGATGATCCGGCTCGATCCGTCCACGGGAAAGCAGTACGCCGGCGACACCACCCGCCGCTCGCTCGCCTCCCGGCCCACCGGGACCAAGGCCGTCGAGGCGCCCTCCATCGTGAAGCGCGACGGCTACTACTACCTCTTCGCCTCGTACGACACCTGCTGCGCCGGCACCAGCTCCACGTACAAGATCAAGGTGGGCAGGGCGACCAGCGTCACCGGACCGTACAAGGACCGCAACGGCGTCAGCATGCTCAGCAACGGCGGCACCCCCGTCATGGAGTCCCACGGCCGCTACATCGGGCCCGGCGGACAGTCGATCCTGGCGGACTCCGACGGCGACCTGCTCGTCTACCACTACTACGACGGCCAGGACAACGGCACCCCGAAGCTCGGTGTCAACCTCCTGAACTGGAGCAGCGGATGGCCCGTCGCCTACTGACCGTGTGCGGCGGTGGCGCCGGCTGAACCACACCAGCCGGCAGGCCGAACCCGTGCCGGTCTCCCGGGACCGCACCCGGCCAGCTCCAGGTCCGCCGCAGCTCACGGGCCCCGGCAACCGTAAGCTGCGGCGGCATGGCTGAACTCCTCGCCCTCGCCCCGCACCGCTCCACCACGGCCACCCTGCTGGCCGGCGCGGCCCGCGAGCGCGGCATGGACGTGACGGTCCTGCCGCGCGGCGGGACGCACGCCCTGCCGCCCGCGGACACCCGGGTGCACTACTACGGCGGTCCGCTCTTCGCCGACACGGCCGCCGTCCGCCTCGGGATCGCGCTCCTGGAGCCGGGTGACGGCTGGCTCGACGCACTGCCGTACGCCTTCACCGGGCGCCACGTCCGGTGCGTACCGCTCGGCGAGGCCCGTCGCACACCTGGCCCCCTCTTCGTGAAGCCACCCACCGGCAAGAGCTTCCCGGCAGCCGTGTACGCGGACGGCGGTGCCCTCCGCGTCCCCCCGGGCCCCCAGGGCGATCCCCTCGTCCAGATCAGCGAAGTGGTCACCTGGGTCAGGGAGTTCCGGCTCCATGTGCTGGACGGGGAGATCCGCACCGGCTCGCAGTACGCCACCTTCGGCAGGCTCGACGCGGCGCCCCTGGCGGGCCACCCGGATGAGCCCGCCGTACGCGAATTCGCCGGGCGGCTGGCCGCGGCGCACGCGGAGACCTGGCCCAGCGGAGTGGTGCTCGACGTCGGACAGATGCGCAGGGGCGACGGGGCGGGGGACGCGCAGTGGGCGGTGGTCGAGGCCAACATGGCCTGGTTCAGCAACGTGTACGCCGCCGACCCCGCCCGCGCGCTCGACGTGGTGCTCCGCTCCGCGGGCCCCGGTGACGCCGTGTCGGAGAGGGACGCACGCTTCCGGCGGACGTGACACCGGACCCGGCACCGTCTGGGCGGCTGCGGACGTGACCGGGACCGGACCCGGCACCGTCTGGGCGGCTACGGACGTGACCGGGACCCGGCAACCTTCGGGTCGGCTGCGGCGACTACTGCCCGGAACCCCACCTCTTCCCGACGAACGGATCAGGCCATGGCAACCGTGCGACGACGACACACCGACCTCCACCCCGGACCGCGCAGGGCGGTGACGGCGGGCGCGGCGGCGCTCCTGGCCGTGGCCTCCGTCTGGTCCTTCGGCACCGCATCCGGTGCCGAGGCCGCGACCACCCTCACCGTCGCCAAGGACGGCAGCGGGCAGTACACCACCGTGCAGGCAGCGGTGAACGCGATCCCCTCGGGCAACACCGCGCGGGTCGTCGTCTCCATCAAGCCGGGCACCTACCGCGAGCTGGTGAAGATCCCCTCCACCAAGCAGAACGTCACCCTCCAGGGCAGCGGATCCAGCCGCAACGACACAGTCATCGTCTACAACAACGCCTCCGGCACCCAGAAGCCCGACGGCTCCGGTACCTACGGGACCAGCGGCAGCGCGACCGTCGCGGCCGAGGCCAACGGTTTCCAGGCCCGCAACCTCACGATCTCCAACGACTTCGACGAGGCCGCCAACCAGAACATGAGCGGACTCCAGGCCGTGGCCCTGCGCACCGCCGCAGACAAGGTCTTCCTCGACTCCGTGATCGTCACCGGCGACCAGGACACCCTGCTGCTCGACACCGCGTCCAAGGCGACGCTCGGCCGCGTCTACATGTCCAACTCCTACGTCATCGGCAACGTGGACTTCATCTTCGGCCGCGCCACGGCGGTGATCGACAAGTCGGTCATCACCTTGAAGAAGCGGTGGGACGGCAGCTCCGGCGGCTACATCGCGGCCCCCAGTACGGCCGCCGACCGCAAGGGCTTCCTGATCACCGGCTCCACCGTCAACGGCAGTGTCTCCGCTTCGTCCTTCCACCTCGGCCGGCCGTGGCACGCGGGCGGCGACGCCTCGCTCGACCCGATGGCCACCTTCCGCGGCACGACGCTCAGCTCGGCGGTCAGGTCCGCCCCGTGGACGGACATGAGCGGCTTCTCCTGGAAGGACGACCGCTTCGCGGAGTACAGGAACACCGGGCCCGGATCCGGTCCGGCGAGCAGCGACCGGCCGCAGCTCACCGATGCCCGGGCCGCCGAGCAGGAGACCGCCGACTGGCTGGCAGGCTGGACACCCTCGGCGTCCTGAGTCACGGTGGCGGCAGCGGACCGAACCGGTGAGCGGCGGTCGAAGCGCTTCGACTCCACTCTGGACAGTGCCTGTGAGCGAGTCTAGGCTCGAGGGTGTCTGTGCATGTCAGAGTGCGAAGGGGAGCACAGCAAGGCGCTGTCGAAGCGCTTCACCCGCTCTCCCTTGCGGTCGCCCACTGTAGGGGAGAAGCCGAATGGTCACGCTTGCCGAGGTCGCCCAGCACGCAGGAGTCTCCGCGAGCACGGTGAGCTATGTCCTCAGTGGTAAGCGGTCGATCTCGGCCTCCACCCGGGAACGGGTCGAGGACAGTATCCAACAGCTGGGCTACCACCCCAACGCCGGTGCGCGCGCCCTCGCCAGCAGCAGGTCCAACATCATCGCTCTGATGGTGCCGCTCCGCACCGACATGTACGTGCCGGTGATGATGGAGATCGCCATCGCCGTCGCCACGAGCGCCCGTACGCACGGCCATGACGTCCTGCTGCTCACCGGCGAGGAGGGCCCGGCGGCCGTCCGCCGGATCGCGGGGAGCTCGCTGGCGGACGCCATGATCCTGATGGACGTCGAACTGCACGACGAACGGCTGCCGCTCCTCCGCGATTCCGGCCGGACCGCCGTCCTGATCGGCCTGCCCGCCGACACCTCGGGGCTGACCTGCGTGGACCTCGACTTCGAGGCCACCGGGGCGCTGTGCGTGGACCACCTCGCCGGCCTCGGGCACCGCGAGGTGGCGGTGATCGGAGAGGCGGCCGCCGTCTACGAGCGGCACACCGGTTTCGCCGAACGGACCGTGGACGGCATACGGGCCAAGGCGCAGGAGACGGGGATGCGGATCCTGCACCGCCCCTGCGAGGGCGGGTACGCCGCCATGGCCGGCACCCTGGGCCGGATCTTCGACGAACGGCCGGGAACGACCGGCTTCATCGTCCAGAACGAGGCCGCCGTCGAGCCGCTGCTCAATCTGCTCCAGCAGCAGGGGCGCGCCGTGCCGGAGGACGTGTCCGTCGTGGCCATCTGTCCCGAACAGGTGGCCACGCAGGCATCGGTGCGGCTCACCTCCGTGGCCATTCCCGCGCAGGAGATGGGGCGCAGAGCGGTGGAACAGGTGGTTGCCGAACTCGCGGGCCGGGGTACCGACGAAGTGGAGCTGCTGGAGCCGGTTCTGACGGTGCGCGCGAGTTCCGGGCCGGCGCCGGTCTGAGTGCCGGGGCGCGTTCACCCGGCCGGGTGGTGTGTGTCCCGGCGTGCTGTCGTGCGGACCGCCACGCGTGCGTCACGGGTCGTCAACAGGGCCTGGATCGAACCTGGTTGCTGAAGATCCGACGTGATAACTTCACGGTCTGTCATAACGGCGTTACCGACTCGACGGGGGTGGTCGGTGGTGGTGCACGGGCTGCCCGGAGTGGATGAACCGGACGAGACCAGAGCGCAACTCATCGGAAGACTGGTCGAATTCCTGTGCGTGCAGGATTTCGTGACCGATCGCGATCAGTGCGCCCAGTTCATCGCCTTCGCCGCCGAACAGCTCGGCGCGGAGTTCACCTATCGGCGTCAGAATCCACGCGCCGACATGCTGTTCTTCGTCAGGGACCTGCTGAGGTACGAAACGGGCCTCGCGGCCCTGGCCTTCACCGTGGGTGTCATCGGGGGGCCCGAATCCTCCGCCCAGCTCGCCCGGCTCTCGGAGCTCGCCCGGTCCGGCGGGGCGGGCGCCATGGGTGCACCCGACTTCACCGACAGGTCGGTGCGCGAGATCCACCGGCTGCTCGCCGACGTACGGCGCGTCGACGACGGCCGTCTGCACGCCCTGCTGAACCACGAGTTGGGCGTCGACATCCCCTACGGGCAGACGCCGGCCCAGCGCTTCGACCACCTGTGCGGGGTCAACACCCAGGTCGACGGTCTGCCCCCGGCGCTCGTGCTGGTCGAGATCACCGCGTTCCTGGAGCAGCCGGCGCTGCGCGAAGAGCTCAGGGAGTGGTCGGACGCGTGGGCCCGGGAAGTCGGCCCGGAAGCCGTGCAGGCGCTGGGGGAACGCAGGCGCGCGATCGCGGCCCTGCCGACGGCTGACCCTGAAGTGGCACGTTGCCTCGTCGTGATGGTGGAGCCCGCCGACGACAGTTCGGCCGATATCTACGTACGTCACTGGGTCAATGCCGCGCCAGGATACTGGGAGCCGGTGGCCGGGGAGGTCCGCCCCACGACGCTCGACGGACTGGCGGACGAGGTCGAACGAGCCATCGGGCGCGGTCAGGAGCGCTGGGCGGGCATGCCGGTGACGGAGAGCGAACCGACGCCCCAGGTGGAGTTCGTGGTGCCGTTCTCCCTGATGAACCACGATATGGCCCGGTTGGAAATGGGCACATGGAGTGGCGACCCGCTGCCGATCAGTCTTCGCTACCACGTCCACCTGAGGTCGCTCGAACGCATGAGAGCGGCGCAGACGGACGGATATCTGCCTCTGTGGCGGGAACGCTGGACACAACTCAGGAACGCCGGTGTGGCCGAGTCCTACCGCTGGCACGGCGAAGAGGGGGAGCGGCTCGACCGCTGGCGTGCCAAGCTGATAGCGGACCCAGGCCTGACCGCGGTCATCCTCGACGTACCCGCACTGCCCGGTCTCGGCCTGGAAGCACTCGTCACCGCGATCGCTCAGGGGGTGGGTCTTGCGGCCTGGGACCGCAGAACGGGAAGCCCCGAGCTGTCGGGCGAGGTGCTGACGCTGCTGCTGGCGCACCCACCCTCACAAATCCCTTCGAAGGTCAGCGCGTTGCGCAAGAAGGCCGAGGGGATGAACCGTGACAACTGGTCCCTCGGGAAGCATCTGGCACTTCTGTGGGATGATCCCAACCGCCTGATCGACTGCGAGGAGTTGACAGCATGACCGAGCAGGTCTCGGTGGCGCAGTCCGTCACGCCCCCCTCCTGGAGGGTGTTCCACGCAACGGGGCGACCGCCCGCCGGTGACGCGCCGGAGCTGCCCCAGCCGCCGCCCTGGCGGGTGTTCGCGGGAAGCCCGCTGCAGCAGGTTCCTCCCGACGACGCGCAGTCCGCGCTGCGCCGGCTCGGCACCGTACAGGAGGGCCCGCAGTTACGCGAGGACGAGATCAACGCGGTCAACGCCGCACTCCTGCTGCGCCGTCCTCTGCTGATCACCGGGCCGCCCGGAGTCGGCAAGTCCACGCTCGCCTACCTGATCGCCCAGGAACTGGGGCTGGGCAGGGTGCTGCCGTGGAGCATCGTCAGCCGGACCACACTGCGCGGCGGTCTCTACGAGTACGACGCCATCGGCCGGGCCCAGGCCATCGCCGCCTGGCGCGCCGAGGGCGCCGCGGAGCCGGAGAGCAACACGGGAAGCGCCCCTGACCTGGGGGATTTCGTGACGCTCGGCCCGCTGGGGACGGCTCTGCTCGCGTACGAGCGCCCCCGGGTGCTGCTCGTCGACGAGCTGGACAAGAGCGATATCGACCTGCCCAACGACCTGCTCCACGTCCTGGAGAACGGCAGTTACGAGATCCCGGAACTGGTGCGTGCCGGGGTGGCCGAGGTGTCCGTCTTCACCGACGACCCCCAGGGCCGGGCCGTCATCGAGGCGGGCCGTGTCGAGTGCGCGGAGTTCCCCGTCGTCGTGATCACGAGCAACGGAGAACGCGAGTTCCCGGCAGCCTTCCGGCGCAGGTGCCTTCCGCTCGAGATGCGCCCGCCCAGCCGTGAACAGCTGGTGTCCATCGTGGTGAGCCACCTGGGCCGGCGCCCCGAAGGCATCGAGAACCTCGTGGACGACTTCGTCAGGCGGCTGGACGGCGGGGGCACCCAGTCCGTCGACCAGCTGCTCAACGCGGTGCAGCTGACCACGGCCCACGGGTTCCGGGCGGACGCCGACGGGCTCAAGCTTCTTGAGATGCTTCTCCGCGATCTCTCGAAAGGCCGCTGATGAACGGCTCGCCACGGGAACGCGCACCGGATACGGAGCCCGCGCCGAGCGGCGGCGACCTCCAGGAAACCGACGGTGAGGCGAGCTGGCAGGACCTCGCCGACGCGGTCTGGCTGGCGGCTGCGTGGCATGGAGCCGACACCGGCACCGGCGCAGGGGCGGGCGGGGCCCCGGAATCCTTACCTGACGGTGTGGCCGAGCACTCCACCGATGTCCCGGCCCCTTCCGTGGAGCAGGGGGCACCGGAGATCGTGCCTGCCGGAAGCAGTGGCGAGAGCCTTCACGGTGCGGAGATCAGCGGTGTCGAGGAGAGCCGGCAGGACCTGCCCGACTCGGTCCTGCCCCACGAGATCCGCCCCACGCGCCCCGCGGTGCCTCTGCGCCTGGCCAAGGCCCTGCGCGGCTTCGGCCGTCGGGTGCCCTCACGCCACGAGAGCAAGCTCGACGAGGCACGCACCGCGGAGAACGGTGTCATCGACGGACTGTGGATCCCCTACCTCGATCCGGTGCAGGAGCGCGCCTTCGATCTGATGCTGCTCGTGGACAGGGCGCCCACCATGCCCGTGTGGGACAGATCCCTGCGTCAGCTGTCCGACGAAGCGGTGCGCAGCGGGGCCTTCCGGGACGTGCGTACGGTCGACGTCACGCTGCCGGGCGGGGAGGCACCCGTGCTGCGCTGGCCCGGCAACAGGCGCGCCGACCCCGCCGAGCTCCTTGACGGTCGCGGGTCGCGGCTGTTCCTCGTGGTGACCGACGGGCTGGCACCCGGGTGGGCGGAGGGCGGCGCCGACGAACTGCTGGGGCGGCTCGCGTCGTCCGGGCCCACGGCGCTGGTCCATCTGCTGCCGCCGTACCTGCGCCACCGGTCCTCGGTCTACCCCTTCAGGGCCCGGCTCGACGCCGCCGGTTTCGGGTCGCTCAATCGCCATGTCCTGTGCCACCCTCCCCAGGGCGTACCCGAGCACCCCCACGTCCTGCCCGGCACCGGGGACGGATCCGTGGCCGTTCCGGTGCTCAGCCTGCGCCCCGGATCGTTCCGTGCCTGGGCCGATCTGGTCACGGGCGAACGCGGTGTACGCCGGGCGCTTCCGGTCGTGCTGGCCGGGGCCATGGCCAAGGGCGTGTCCGCTCCAGGGCTGAGGACGCCCAGGCTCGACGGGCCACGCTCGGCGGCCGACGCCGTCCGCAGGTTCTTCTCACTGGCCAGCCCGTTCGCACGCCAGCTCGCCGTTCTGCTGGCCGTGGCGCCGGTGCGGTTCGACGTCATCGAGGAACTGCGGGACCGCGCGCTGCCCGAGACCCGCCCCGAGCACCTGTCCGAGGTGATGATGGGCGGCCTCATCGACTGGAACCGGGACGGCGAGGGCGGACCCGACTTCGCCGACGGCATACGCGAGGCCCTGCTGGCCACCGGCAGCCGCACCCAACTCGCGCGGGCGGTGGCCCTGCTGGCGGAGTCGCGGTCCGGCCGGTCCCAGGGCGTACGCCTGCGAGCGGCGCTGCGTGACCCGGTGGGAGCGGCGCTCCCGGACCGCGAGGCGGGGCCGGCCTGGGTGCGCATCGAACTGGCGGTGCTGAGGGCGCTGGGAGGTCTGCCGTACCGGCGCCGGGCCGCTCAGCTGAACCGGGGGATGTCGCGCGGCGCGGGAGTGCCGGCGGAGGGGACAAGAGATGATAAAGAGGCACCTGATGTGAATGAGAACGGCCCCGCTTCCCCGTCGCAATCGACGGTTCCACCTGGAGGATCTGTGTCGCCGACGACACCACCCGTAGACACCGAGCCGGATGCCCGGAGGGTCGACGAGCGTACGCACACGACGGCACCGGAGCTACGGTTCGTCCGCACGGGCCAGCCCAAGATCATGGGCAACGTGCCACCGAAGAACCCGAATTTCACCGGGCGGGAAAGTCTTCTGGCGGCGGTGGAGAGGCAGTTGCGGGAGGATGAGACCACAGCCGTACTCCCGCACGCGCTGCACGGCATGGGCGGTGTCGGCAAGTCACAGATCGCCGTGGAGTACGTGTACCGCCACAGCGGCGAGTTCAACGTCATCTGGTGGATCCCCTCGGAGCAGGAGAACCTGATCCTGGGGGCGCTCGCCGACCTCGCACGCAGCCTCGGCCTGGAGGTGGGACCGCAGGCCAACGCCGCGGTGCCCGCCGTGCGCGAGGCACTCCGTACGGGCAAGCCGTTCGACAACTGGCTGCTGGTCTTCGACAACGCCGAGGACATCGAGGCCGTCCGGTCCTACTTCCCCAACGGCGGGCCCGGGAAGATCATCGTCACCTCTCGCAACCGTGAGTGGGAACGCGTCGCCACGCCTCTCAGCGTCGACGTCTTCGACCGGGAGGAGAGCATCGCGCTCCTGCAGCGCCGCGCCCGCGGCCTCAGCTACGGTGACGCGGACCGGCTCGCCGCGGCGCTCGGGGACCTGCCCCTCGCGGTCGAGCAGGCCGGCGCCTGGCACGCCGCCACCGGGATGCCGGTCGACGAGTACCTCAGCCTGCTGGAGGAGCGCCGCCCAGAGATCCTCGAACTCGACCCTTCCCCCGACTACCCGCTGCCGGTCGCGGCGGTCTGGGACATCTCCCTCGGGCGCCTCTCACGGGACAACCCGGCGGCACGCCAACTCCTCGAGATCTGCGCCTGCATGGCGCCGGAGCCCATCCCGCTCAACCTCTTCAGGGGCGGCCGTAACGTCGAGGTCACCCCCGAACTCGACCCGGTCCTGCGTGACCCCCTGCTGCTGGCCCGCGCGACCCGGGACCTCAGCAAGCTGTCGCTGGTGAGGCTGGACCACAAGACCGCCACCCTGCAGATGCACCGGCTGATGCAGAACGTGATCGTGGCCAGGATGGATCCCGAGGAGCGGGCCAGGATGACGCGGGCCGCCCACCTGCTGCTCACGACGGCCAAGCCCGGTGCGCCCGCCTCACCGGACCAGTGGCCCGCCTACCAGGCGATCCTCCCGCACGTGATCGCGTCCGGAGCGGTGGAGAGCTCCGACGCGTGGGTCCGTGACCTCGTCTACGACATGGTGTTCTTCCTCTACTACTGGGGTGCGCACGAATCAGGCGCGGCCCAGGCCCGGCTGGCCTGGGCCGCGTGGCGCGCCCAGTCCGGTGACGAGGACCTCCACGTCATCAGGATCACCAAGCTCCTCGGCTTCTACCTGCGGCTGCTGGGGCGCCCGGGCGAGGCGATCGTGCACAACGAGCGGGCTCTGGCGATCTCACGAGGGGCGCAGATCCCCGACGAGGAACTCATCGACTCCATGTGGCAGATGGCCGGTGCGCTGCGGCACCAGGGTGAGTTCACGCAGGCGCGCGTGCTGGCCGAGGAGGCGTTCACCCGGGCGAGCGACCTGTTCGGACCGGAGGACCCCACGACGCTGAGCGCGGCGCACGACTACGGTGTGACGCTGCGGCTGAACGGGAACTTCGCACTGGCGCGGGAGATCGACGAAGAGACCGCGCGGCAGAGGGAACTGCTGTACGGCCCCGTGAACGGGCTGACGCTCAACACGTTGAACGGACTGTCCATCGACCTGCGTGAGGCCGGCGACTACCTGGGTGCCCGCGCACTCCAGGAGTCCAATTACCTGCCGTACGTGACCCACTTCGGGGAAACGAACGCGGCCACCATCCGCGCCGCGCTGAATCTCGCGGTGTGCCGCCGCAGGGCCGGTGTGGTCGAGGGCGGAGCCACCCTCGCCGAGCAGACCCTCGAGCGGTTCACCAGCCGCTACGGTCTGAACAACACCGACGCGCTCTGTGCCGCCAACCACGCCATGGTCGAACGCCGCCTGAACGGCGACCTCGTCGGCTCCCGCGAACTGGGGGAGCAGACGCTGTCCGGCTACCTCGCGGTACTCGGCGACCACCATCCCTACACCCACTTCGCCAGGGTGAACCTCGCCGCGACGCTCCGGGCACAGGGCGACACGGACCGGGCGGAGGCGCTGGACGCCCAGGCTCTGGAGGGCCTGGAGAGCACACTGGGGACGCGCCACATCAGTACGCTGACGGCGGCGATGTGCCGCGCCAACGACCATTACGCGCGGCTGGACTTCGCACAGGCCATGGCCGCCGACGCGGACCTGCTCCCCAAGCTCACGGAGATCGCCGGGCCCGAACATCCGCTGACACTCGCCTGCACGGCGAATCTGGCGCTCGACCGGCGCGGACTCGGCGAGTCGGAGGAGGCCGACCGGCTGAACAGTGTCGCGGCACAGGGGCTTTCGCGTCTGCTCGGCGCGAACCACCCCTGGCACACGGCGGCCAGGCTCCACCAGCGCATCGAGTGCGACATCACGCCACTGCCGATGTGACGTCGAGGCAGACCGGGGAACCGCCGGTCCTGCCCACCGCTCCCACAGCGACGGGCAGGACCGGCGGCACAGAGACGACGGGGGCGGACACATGACCACGGTGGTCTTCACTCACGGCACAGGTGTGCGCGAACCACATCTCGGCACGCTGCTCGCGCGGATCGTCTCAGGTCTCGCGACAACCGCTCCCGGGACTCGTGTCATCGCGTACGACTGGGGCGGGAGGTACGGGGCGAAGCTCGCCGCGGACGGCGCCAGTATCCCGGCGGCCCCCGGCGCGGGAACCGGTCGGAGCACCGGGGGTCCTGACGACAGCGACGAGGCGGAGGAGTGGGCCCGGCTGTACGAGGACCCCTCGGCCGAGCTCGCCACCGCCGCCGCCGGAGCGGGCCCGCGCGTCACGGCGCCCGGTGCGGCCTTCCCGGACGAACGTCCGAGGGCTCTCCTTCGGGGGATCGCCGGAGACACCGAACTCGGGGCGGGCGCGCTCGGCCCCGGACTTCCCCTTGCGGCAGCAGAGTTGGCGCGCAACCCTCTCCTAGGTCCCGCCGCCGAGGCCCTCGACCCGGAGGCCCTGGCATGGGTACTGGCCCGGGCGCTGACCGCTGTCGTCGTGGCCGCCGAACTCGCGGCCGACAGCCCCGTGCAGAGTGGCGGCGACGTGAGGGACGCGACTGTCGCGGTGCTTGCCGAGCGTCTGGGCGCCCCGCCGGCGGGCACCGGCCGCGGACCTCTGCTGCGGTTGGCGGGGAGGCCGATCGTGCGCCTCGGCTCCCGCTACGCCGTGCGCCGCCGCCGCGCGCTGACCGACGCCGCGCACCCGGCCGCCGGCGACATCCTCAAGTACCTCGCCCGAGGTGAGGACATGCGCCAGGGCCTGCGGGATCTGGTGGCGACAGCGGAGCCGCCCGTGGTCCTGCTCGGACACAGCCTCGGCGGCATCGTCGCGCTCGACACCCTCATATCCGGGCCCCTGCCGGGAGTCGAACTCCTGATAACGGTCGGCTCGCAGGGCCCCTTCCTGTACGAGACGGGCGCGCTGCCCTCGCTCGCCCATCCCGCTCCGCTGCCCGGTCACGTACCACCGTGGCTGAATCTGTACGATCGCCGCGACCTGCTGGGGTACGCCGCCGAGCCGCTCTTCCCCGGCCGGGCACACGATGTCGCCACCGACAGCCGGCAGCCCTTCCCCGTGGCGCACAGCGCCTACTGGACCGATCCGGCTGTCTACCGCGCGATCGGGGAGCGGCTGCCGTGAACCGCAGGCCCGTGCCGCCGGACCGTATCTTCGCCCTGGTCGTCGGCATCGAGCGGTACGCCGCCGGATCCGGCTGGGACCTTCCGGGGCCAGCCCGGGACGCCCTGCGCTTCCGCGACTGGCTGCTGGCCCGCGGGGTGCCCGACGGCCACATCCAGCTCCACCTCGCACCGCTGCCCGGGACGGCCCCCGGCATCCCGTTCCGCCCGGCGGACCACGACTCCCTGAGGCGCGCCTTCGTCCAGGAACTCCCGGACCGCCGGGACGAGGCGCTGTGGGTGTGGTGGGGCGGCCACGGGGTGCTGGACGAGGACGAGAACACGCGGCTCTACACCGCCGACGCCACGCAGACTGACCGGCGCAACATACACGTCGAGTCCGCACTCGCCCGGCTCAGAAGTGACGTGGCCCCGGGCCTCGGAGTGCAGATGTGGATGGTCGACGCGTGTCGCACCTTCGACGAGATGCACCACTTCCCCCAGTCGCTGCCCACCGAGCGTTTTCCCACCGGGGCGCGCGTCGCCGCACACGAGCAGACGCTGATGTTCGCCGCGGGCCGCGGGCAGCGGGCGGGCAACGACCCGGAACGCCGCCTCGGGTTGTTCTCGGACATCGTCCTGCGCGAACTGCCGGACGATCCGCTGCCGGAACCCCTGCCGTTGTTCGGCGCGGTCAAGGCGAGGATGAACGCTCTTCGGCAAGCGGGCCTCACCACCCAGGGGCCCGGCCTCCGTTTCGAAGCGCCCAGCCTCCGTCTCGAAGCGCCAGGACACCGCGAGCTCATCGGTTGGGGCAAGGAGGCGCGTCCCCGGCCGTCAGTACCTCCGACCGCCCGGGTCGTCTCGGCCCTGATGGCGTATCCGCTGATGAGTGACCGTGACGAACGGCAGGCCCTGGTCAGCGAGCTGCCCGCCGCCGTCGTCGCACGGATGCCGAGGCACCCCATGCCGCGGACCGATGTGATCGGGATCTTCCGCGCCCTCAGAACTCAGCCGGACGGTCTGTGGAAGCTGTACGCCGCAGTGACACTGATCGATGACGATCCCGCCCGTGCCTCCGAACTGAAGGCAGCGATACAGGACTTCCTCGCAGACCTGGGCCCGATACGTGATCTGCTGGCGTGATCACACGGGTTTCGGTAAGGGGTCTCAGTCGTCATGATGGAGTAAACGGTGGCATCCTGTGCCACCGCTCGCGAAGGGGGAGCGCGCCTTGTACCAGCCGGTGCCCGCTGACGGCACACCCGATCACCTCGAGTCCGACCTCATGGACCTGGCATCCGTAGGCGTCGCCGACCTGAGACGCCTGCCCGCTCCGGACGGGTCGGCACGTCTGCTTGCCGAACTCCGGCGTGCGCGCACCAACGCGATGGGGGGCGGTGAACCGGGGCGGGCCGAGTAGTGGGGCCGAAACGGGCCGCCGCTATGAATCCGTCCACGACAGGGAGCAACGTGTACGCGCCGATCCGTATGCCCGGCCCGCTGTTCGACGAGATCGCCGCAGGCGGCGGCTCGGCGGAGGCCGTCGCGTTCCTGGTCCGGGGCGAACGTACGCGCCGCATCCTGCTGCTGCGCGAGCTCCTCGACCTCCTCGACGCGACGCCCGGCATCCTCGGTCCTCTGGACGCGACGGCTGTCTGGCCCACGCTGGAGTCTGCCGCCGCCCGAGCTCCCGAGGCGGTCGACGAACTGCTGCTGACCCCCCAGGTCGGCAGCTGGCTCGCCCACATACTCCGCCGGCTGCACGGAACGGCCTCCGGGCCGCCGCTGTGGGCCGATGCCGGACAGCTCGCCGCCGTGGCCGCGGCGGCAGCCGTCCACGCGGGAACGGATGCCGAACTCCTCCTGCCCTCCAGGAACGCGGCCGTGAGTCTGCCCGCACTGGGGATGGTCAGACTGCCCGGCCCCGAAGACGGCACATTCCACGCGGTACGGGCGTCGGTGTCCGGCGGAACCCTCACCATCCGCACGGTGCAAGGGCCGGACATCGTCGTACGCCCGCTCGACGAGCCGGAATCGGAGCACTGGCTGCCGGTGCACCGGCTGGACACCGGACCCGGGTCGCGTGCCGTCCGGCTCGACGACCTGGACCCCTACCGTGACCTGGACGAACCGATAGCCCCCGCCCGCCTCGCGCCCGACGAACTGCGCGCCTGGCACGGGCTGTTCCAGGATGCCGTGGCCATTCTGCGCCGGGGCGGCACGGAACCCGGCGGGCTGCGGCCCGAGGAGATCAGCCGCATCGTGCCCTGGCAGGCCAAGGACGGCGACGCGGTGCTCCCGGTGCCGGCCGAAGGGCTCAGCGCCTCCACCGGTGACGCCTTCGCCTCCATGGTGATCGCCCGGCCGCGGGACGGCCTCGCCCTCGCGGAAACCCTTGTCCACGAGTTCCAGCACAGCAAACTCGGCGCGCTGCTCCACCTGTTCCCGCTCATCGAGGACGACCGGTCGGAGCGTCACTACGCGCCCTGGCGCGCCGACCCCCGTCACCTGCCCGGTCTCCTCCACGGCGCGTACGCGTTCGTCGGTGTCACCGGCTTCTGGCGGGAGCGGACCAGGGACACCGGGGCGGACCCGGCCGGCCGGGCGTCGTTCCTCTTCGCGATGCGCCGGCTCCAGACCCGCATGGTGCTGCGCACCCTGGCGACCCACGCGCGGCTCACGGAACCGGGCCTGCGGCTCGTCGCCCGGCTGTGCGAGACCGTCGACGGCTGGCTGAGAGAGCCCCTGGCACCCGCGACCGTGGCCAGGGCGCGGGCGTCGGCGGTCAGCCACCGGGTGGAGTGGCGGCTGCGCAACCTGCGGTGCGCCGAGGGTGACAGGGACGGCCTGGTCAACGCACTGCGCTCCGGCACCGCCCCCGTACCGTGCGGTGAGCCGCTGGTCGCGCCGGACCGGGGCCGCGGTCACTGGCAGGACGACCGTGCGCGCCTCTACGGGCTGAGGGAGTTCGAGGCGGGCAGGTCACCGACGGCCGATGAGCTGCTGGTCGCGGGGGACGCCGAGGCGGCACGCGCGGCGTACACCGAACAGCTGAGCGGCACCGGCCCGTTGGACCCGCACGCGCTGGCCGGCTGGCTGCTGGCGCACGCGGCCCTGTATCCGCGCGACCGGCGGCTGCTCGCCAGGCCCGAGCGGTTCGCGGCGCTGCTGGAGGAGTCCCCGCCCGACCGCTGGACACAGACCGCCCGCTGGCTGGCCGGTGGCCCCGTCGCCCGCTGACGCCTGGTTCGTGGACTCCCGCCGGCGCGGGCAGGGGGTTACCGGGTCTCATCCGCGTGCGCGGAGATACGCCTCCAGCTCCGCGGCCCCGGTCAGCATCGCCCGCCCGCGGGCGGCCAGCCGGCCGTGCCAGTCGCACAGGGCGGCCTCCAGCGGCTCCAGCCCGCCTGCCGCCCTCACCTGGGCGATCAGCGGGGCGATCTGCTCCAGCAGGTAGCCGCCCCGCCTGAGCTGGTGGGCCAGCCGCGCATCCTGTACCGCGGCCCCGTCGTAGACGCGGTACCCGGTCCGCGGGTCGCGGCGCGGGTGGACCAGCCCGGCGCGCTCCCATTTGCGCAGCGTCGCGGGCCGGATCCCGAGCTTCCGTGCGAGCGGCCCGATGAACAAGCTGCCGGGCCCGGACGCCGCGGCCTGCCCGGACTCCGCACGAGGCCCGGACCCGACGGCCTGCCAGGATGCCGGACCGGGCCCGGGCGCCGAACCGCGCTCCAGGTCGCGGAGGGCGCTCTCGACGGCCTGGAGGGTCCGCCGGTCGTCGAGGAGCTGGGCGTGGCTCTCGTCGATCAGGCGGAATGCCTCCTCGGCCGCGCCCCTGTTCACGGCCCGCATGATCGACGTCGCCGTCCGGTGGCCGTGGCCGGGCACCAGGGCGAGGAACGCGCCCAGGGCCCCCGCGTGCAGCGAGGTGTAGGTGCGGTAGCCGTGGGGTGTGCGACCGGCGGCCGGAAGGATGCCGGCCTCCTCGTAGTTCCTGACCGCCTGTGTGGACAGACCGTGCCCGCGCGCCAGATCAACCGGCCTCAGCCGTTCACCGCTTTGAAGGTTTCGCACCATGGGGCCGACGATATCGCGGCAAAGTTTCAACCGAAGGTTCAGCGATACCGTCGAAGGCATGGCTACCGACATCAAGGACATCACCCATGCCGTCGAGGCTGCCTCCGTCCTGAGGCTGCTCCCGGTCCGGCCCCGGCTGCTCGCCCTGGGCGAGCCCACCCACGGCGAGGAGACCCTGCTCGACCTGCGCAACGAGCTCTTCCGGCAGCTCGTCGAGCAGGAGGGCTACCGGACGATCGCGATCGAGAGCGACTGCGTGATGGGCCTGGTGGTGGACGACTACGTCACCGGGGGCACGGGCACTCTCGACGAGGTCATGGAGCACGGGATCAGCCACGGCTGGGGCGGCTTCGCCGCCAACCGCGAACTCGTGCGCTGGATGCGCGCCCACAACGAAGGCCGGCCCGCGTCCGAGCGGCTCCGGTTCGCCGGTTTCGACGGCCCGCTGGAGATCACCGGCGCCGCGAGCCCCCGGCAGGCCCTCACCGCACTCCACGCATACCTCGCGGGCCAGGTGGACGCGGACCTGCTCCCGTGCACCGGGGAGACGCTCGACCGCCTGCTCGGCACCGACGACCGGTGGACCGACCCCGCCGCGATGACGGACCCGGCCCGTTCCGTGGGCCGGTCGGCCGAGGCCGGCCGGCTACGGCTGCTCGCCGACGACCTGGTGGCGCTGCTCGACGCGCAGACGCCGCACCTGGTCACGGCGACCTCGCAGGACGCCCTGTACCTGGCGAACCTGTACGGGCGCACCGCGACCGGCCTGCTGCGCTACCACCACTGGATGGCCGACACCTCGCCGGCCCGCCTGAACCGGCTGGTCGCGGTGCGGGACCAGATGATGGCTCACAACCTCCTGGCCGTCGCCGCGCGGGGCCCGGCACTCGTCCACGCCCACAACTCCCACCTCCAGCGGGAGAGGAGCACGATGCGGATGGGCGGCATGCCGCTGGAGTGGTGGAGCGCCGGTGCGCTGGTGAGCGCCCGGCTCGGCCAGGAGTACGCCTTCGTGGCCACGGCCCTCGGCACGATCAGCCACCAGGGAGTGGACGCGCCGCCGCCGGACACCCTCGAAGGGCTCCTCTGCACGCTCCCGGAGAACCACTGCGTCATCGACGCCCCGCGGCTGGCCACAGCGCTCGGGGACACGCTGCCCGAGCCCCGTGTTTCCCCCTGGTTCGGCTACGCCCCGCTCGACCCGGCGCACCTCGCGGCAAGCGACGCCCTCGTATTCGTCAAGGACGTCCCGCAGCGCCTGTGACACCGGGGGATCGATCACCCGGACCGGTGCCGGTGGGGCCACCGGCACCGGTTGAGGTCCCGGACGCACCGTCCGCGCGGCCGTCCTGGCGACGCAACCGTGCTGCCACAGGCCGCACCACTCAGTCGAGACAGAACTCGTTGCCCTCGACGTCCTGCATCACCAGGCACGACTCGTAGTCATCATCGGCAGCCAGCAGTTGCACGCGTACCGCGCCGAGCGCGACCAGCCGTGTGCACTCGGCCTCGAGTGCGGCGAGGCGCTCCTCACCCACGAGCCCCGTGCCGACCCGCACGTCGAGATGCAGCCGGTTCTTGACGACCTTGCCTTCGGGAACGCGCTGGAAGAACAAGCGCGGGCCGGCACCTGACGGATCGATGCAGGCCGCCGACCCCTGATGGTCGGGCGACAGCGTGCGATCGAAATCGTCCCACGTGGCGAACCCCTTCGGCGGCGGCGGTACGACGTACCCGAGCACCTCGCACCAGAAGCGTGCGACGCGCTCGGGTTCCGCGCAGTCGAAGGTGATCTGGACCTGCTTGATCGTGGACATCGGGCCATCGTAGAGGCGGGTCCGATGCCGGGGCCATCCTCGCGTACGCGCTGATGGCCCCGACCACCTCCGGCCCGGACGGACCGGACGGACCGGACGGATCAGCTCGACGAGACGTTGAACCCGTTGGTCGTGAAGTTCAGCCCGCCCGACGACGAGGTGATCTCGTAGCCGAACTGGACGTCGCCGATGGTCTCGTTGCCCCACCAGCCCTTGGTGTCCTTGATCCACTTCAGGATGGGCAGGATATTCACCGTGCCGGCGGTGGAGTCGGACGTCCGCAGGAACGAGAAGACCTCGTTGGCGCCGTTGTCGCCCTTGTAGACGGCCCAGGTGTGCCCGCCGAGTGTGACGGTGCCCTGGGAGGTGCCGAGGGGGCCGACGGCGCCGTTGTGGTTCACCCAGAGCATGACCTCGTAGTCGTAGTCCGTGTCCCAGATGTCGTACGACGTGTTGTACGCGCCGGACGACGGGACCGTCACGTTGTAGCCGCTGGTCAGCGACGAGAGTGACGTGATCGGCTTGTTGACGATCTTCTTGGCGTTCGGGTACGACTTGATGCCGCCGGTGTTCGGGTGGTTGGCCGTCACGCCCCAGTTGCCCGACGAGTTGGCCCAGATGCTCTGGGTGCCCGCTCCGGAGCCCCAGATGTTGTTGTAGAGGATGTAGCCGTCGGACGTGGTGTAGTTGCCCCACTGCTCCGACGAGGTCCAGATCGCGGCGTGGGCCGGAGCCGCGGCGAAGCCGATCAGTGCGGCGACCGCTGCCGTCGGGGCCAGCAGCAGCCTGGTCAGGGTGGATCGTGCCATGGGGTGTTCCTTCCATGTGGGGATGGAGGAGTGCTACCGCGGCCCCAGGGTGAGGACGCGGTCCACGCCGGCCGTCAGCTCCAGCGGAGCCGTGGGATGTCCGGCGGAGGTTTCGGTGAGGACGAGCCCCTCGCCCGTACGCAGGTCGACCCGGGCGTCCCGGGTGGGACGCAGCACGGCCGTGGCACCGTCCCCCGACCACCGCAGGTCCAGGTGTGCGCCGAACCGGGTTCGTACCCCCCGGAGTTCGCCGGCCGGGTACGCCGCGGGGACGGCGGGCAGCAGCACCAGGCGGCCGGGCGTCGACTGGACGAGTGACTCGATCACGGCTGCGGGCAGGGTGTGTGCCGCGTCCGCGTTGTAGACGTTCCGGGACGGATAGTGCGCGCTCATCAGCGAGTCGTGGAAGAAGTCGCCGCCCAGCACCGAGCCCAGAGCCGCCGACACCCGGGACGGGTCCCGCAGCCGGGCGGCGATCAGGGCCTGGTGCAGATGACCGTGGGCGGAGTCGTTCTCCGAGCCGCGCAGTTCGAGGGCGCGGTGCGCAGCCGTGGCCAGCTCCGGGGTGTCGTACGGATTGATCGCGTCCAGCGGCCACACCGGGTAGAGGTGGCTCAGGTGGCGGTGGTCGTAGGTCTCCCGCAGGCCCGGCCACGCCCATTCGGCGAGCGCGCCGTCCTCGTTCACCAGGTAGTCCGGGAGCCGGGCCGCGAGTGACTGCCAGAGGCCGGCCGACGGGTGCCCGGGAGCGTGCTCGGCGGCCGTCGTCAGGGCGTGGCGGGCCGCGGCGATGTCCATCGTGGCGTTCACCGTGCCCCAGCTCGCGTTGGCCGGCCGGTTCTCGGGGGAGTACGACGGCACGACCGCCAGATTTCCGTCCGGGTCCTCGTGGCTGAGGAAGTCCTCGTAGAACAGCGCCGCTTGGATGAGGGCGCCGGTCAGCGCGGCGTCCGGAGTCCCCGCCGTGACCTCGGCGTGCTCCAGGAGCGGCTGCAGCAGCCAGTCCGCCCCGGCCGTCCACAGATGCAGCGGATAGGCGCGCTGGAAGTGCCGGGTGTGCCCCGAAGTGCCGTCCGTGTGGGACGGCGCGACGATGCCCCTAGCCCCGAAGAGCGCGCGGGCGTTGTCCTGCCAGTCCGCCAACTGCCCTTGGACCAGGGCCGCATGGGCCTCGGTGACCTCGGGGAGGGCGGCTGCCGCGGCTGAGGCGATCTGGAGGTTGAGGTTGGCGTTCGTGGTGAAGGCTCCGGACCACGCCGTGTCCCAGTCGCCGGTCCACAGACCGGTGAGCCGGGGCGGCAGCAGTCCCGAGGAGGAGAGCAGGTGGTAGCGGCCCGCCGCGAAGAGCCGCTCCAGGAGCGCGGGTGACCCGGGGGCACGCAGCAGCTCGCTGCCGGGCAGCTCCCGCTCCGGTGCGGCGTCCCGCAGGGTGAAGGAGGTGCGCCCGTACGCCGTACGGTGCAGAGGCCGGTGGCGGTCCAGCAGCGTGGCGTAGTCCTCTTCCGGCAGAGCGGCCCACAGCTCCCCGAGGTCCGGGCGGCCGGCCCCGCGGACGACCCGGGTCGTCAGGGTGAGGCTCCGCGCCCCCTCGATCCGGATGCCCTCGCCGGCGACCGAGACCGTGCCGCCGTCCACCCGCGCCGCCGTGACGCCCGTGTACCCGAGTGCGCTGCCCGGATAGCCCACCCGCAGGGCCAGGTGTGCGCCCTGCGGGGTCAGGACGGTGGAGCGGCCGACCGCCAGGTGTGCGGGGGCGCCGGGCAGGGTGTGGTCCAGGATGATCTCGGCGGTCAGCCCGAGGTCGGTGACGTGCTGCACGATCACGTCGTCGGCCCGTGAGACGAAGACACTGCTGCGCCATGCCTCGTACGACGCGGTCACCTCACCCGTGGTGAAGTCGACCTCGCGCCGGTATCCGGCGACCGCGTCGTGCAGCCCCCGGGTGCGGCGCACGCGCGAGCGGAACGCCGGGTGGAAGGGCTGGACCCACACCAGCGGACGCCCCGCGCCGAAGCCCTCGGCCGCCTTCGTGTCGCCGGCCAGGAGAGCGTCCTGGAGGCGGCCCAGCCCGTCGGCGAGCTCCGGCGGCCGCAGGTCCTCGCTGCCGTTCGGCCGGACCAGGGTGTGGTGGTTGACGATCACCCGGTCGTCCGCCGGATCGCCGTACACCATCGCCCCGTGGCGGCCGTTGCCGCTGAGGAACGCGTCCTCCCAGCGGATGGCGGGGCAGGGCTCCCATGTTCCGTCGATCATGCGGAGGCGTCTCTCAGGACGGCCACGCCGTAGCGCTCCAGCTCCACGGAGCCGTCGGTCACCGCACCCGTGAGCAGGTCGGCGTACCTGCCGGGCAGCTTCACCCCGGCCGGGGACCTGCCGTGGTTCAGCAGGAAGAGCAGGCCGCCCCGCCGGACCGCCTCGACCCCGGCGGGCAGCCCCTCCAGGACGGGGCGCACGCCCGCCCCGGCCGCCGCCCGGCCGAGCAGGCCTCGCAGCGCCTCGGGCTCGGGCAGCGTCGAGACGTACCACGCGGTGCCCTTGCGGAGCACCGCCGGAAGCCCGTCCAGCTCGCCGCCCCGATACACGGCCACCGTCTCCGCGCTGCGGTCCGGTTCCAGCTCCTCCGACCACAGGGTGCCGCGGAAACCGTCGCACTCCACGGTCGCGTCCGCGTCCAGGGGCCACCACTCGTGCACCGTGCGGATACCGAACAGCTCACGCAGCCGGCCGTCCATGCCGCCCGGCCTGATCCGGTCGTCCACGTCCGCGACACCGGTGAAGAACCCGCACACGAGCGTCCCGCCGCCCCGCACATACGCGACGAGGTTGTCGACCGCCGCGTCGGCGAGGAGCTGGAGCTGGGGCACGAGCACCATGCGGTACGCGCTCAGGTCGGCCTCGGGGCGGGCGAACTCCGTGCCGATTCCGCTCTCCCACAGTCCTCGGTGCCAGGCCTGGATCAGCTCGGTGTAAGAGACGAGGGAGGACGGCCGGCCGGCCTGGGTGCTTGACCACCACGCGTCCCAGTCGTGCAGCACGGCGACCTCGGCCGGTACCTCCGTGCCGCTCACCTCGGCTCCGATCAGGGCGAGTTCGGCGCCGATGCGCTTGACCTCGCGGAAGGTGCGGCCGTGCTCGCCGGCGTGGCTCAGCATCCCGGAGTGGAACTTCTCCGCCCCCTGCCGGGACTGCCGCCACTGGAAGTAGCAGAGGGCGTCCGCGCCCCTGGCCACCGACTGCAGCGACCAGAGCCGGTTGAGGCCTTCCGGCTTGGGGTGGTTGACCCCGCGCCAGTTGACCGGCCCGGCGGCCTGCTCCATCAGCATCCACGGCCCGCGCGCCTGCGAGCGGGTCATGTCGGCGAGCATCGCGTTGTACTGGCCGCCGGCGGGGTCCGTCGGGTCCGGGTAGACGTCGACGGAGACGATGTCCTCCTCCTCCGCCCAGGCCCAGGCGTCCTGCCCCGACCACAGCGGCATGAAGTTGGTCGTCACCGGGATGTGCGGGGTGTGCCGGGCGACGATGTCCCGCTCGGCGACGTAACACTCCATCAGCGCGTCGGAGGTGAACCGCTTGAAGTCCAGCTCCTGCGCGGGATTGCGCATGTACTGCGCCCGGCGCGGCGGCAGGATCTCCCCCCAGCCGTCATAGCGCTGACTCCAGAACGCCGTGCCCCAGGCGTCGTTGAGCGCGTCCAGGGTGGTGTACCGCGAGGCCAGCCAGCGCCGGAAGTGGGCGGCGGTCTCGTCGCACCAGCAGTGCGTGCAGTACTCGTTGTTGATGTGCCACACGGTGAGCGCCGGATGGTCCGCGTACCGCGCGGCGAGGTCCTCGGTGAGGGCCGCGGCGTAGCGCCGGTACACCGGAGAGCTCGGACAGAAGTGCTGCCGGGAGCCGTAGTTGACGATGGTGCCGTCCTCGGTGCGCGGCAGTGTCTCCGGGTGCAGGGCGCCCATCCACGGGGGCGGCGACGACGTCGGTGTGGCGAGGACGACCCCGATCCCGCTGGCGGCCATGAGGTCCAGCAGCCGGTCCAGCCAGCCGAACTCCCGTTGTCCCGGGCGTGGTTCGATCGCTGCCCAGGAGAAGACCCCGACGGTGACGGAGTTGACCCCGGCCTCCTTCATCAGCCGGACGTCGTCGGCCCACACCTCCTCGGGCCACTGCTCGGGGTTGTAGTCGCCTCCGAAGAGGACGCGGCCACGGGTGGCGTCGTGCAGGGACGGCATGGACTTCTCGTTCCTCTACTGGGGGTCGGCGTACTGGATGCCGCGGCCGTTGGTGCCCAGATAGACACGGCCGTGGACGCGGGGGTCGCCGGTGATGACCTCACCGGTCCACCCCCACCGGTGGGCGTCGTCGTTGATGCGGACCCAGGTCGCGCCCGCGTCGTCCGAACGGAGCACGGCCACGCCGTCGTACGTCGCGGAGACCCGCCCGGTCTGGAAGACCGCCGGGTAGCCGGCCCGTCCCTTCGACGGGGCGGCCTTCCCGAAGCCGAGGGCGTGCGAGGCCTGGCAGCCGGCCACCGGCGTGAACGTGCGGCCGCCGTCCGTCGAGCGCAGCAGCCCGTCGTCCTTGGCGGAGAGCCACAGATCCCCGGAGCGCCCCGGAGCCGCCGCGATGCGGAACTGCACGTCCCCGGAGGGGAGTCGGGTGGCCCCTTCGGTGAAGGTCAGGCCCTTGTCCGTGGACAGGAAGACCGCGCCCGCGTCCGTGTCGTACACGTAGAAGCGCTTCGGGTCGAGCGGGTCGGCGACCGGCGTGCCGCCCTTCGGGAACGAGGGGACCTCGGCCCAGGTGGAGCCGCCGTCCGTGGAGCGGTGCGCCGCGTACTTCGTGCCGTCCCAGTGGACGAACGACCACAGCAGCGTCGCCCCGTCGGCGGAGACCGCCACCGGGCCCGGAGCCGAGGGGGCGATCGCCGGCTGGGAGGCGAAGGGCTGCCAACTCGCCCCGCCGTCCCGGGAGTACGCACCGGCCGAGTCGGAGCCCGACGGCCATCCGGTCCGCACGACGTACGACGGTTCCAGGGTGGCCAGGGCGAGTCCGGTCGCCGTGCCGAACACCGGATCCGACGCCATGCCGCGCGACGGGGAGACGGTCAGGGAGTCGTGGCGCATGACGCCGATGTCCCCGAGACCGCTGAGCAGCCGTGCGCCCGAGGGGGGCGCGATCAGCTGCCGCACCGCCGACTCCTCCAGACCCCGGATCTCCGGGGCCCAGTGCACCAGGTCACGCGTCCCGAAGACCGTCGCGCCGGTGCCGTACACGATGTGCCGCGAGTCGTACGGGTCCACGGCGACGGCCTGGATCCACCAGCCGAACTTGGGCTCCGCGTCCCACTTCAGATACGGGGTCTCCGACACGTCCAGCACCGCGGAGTCCTTGAGCGAGGTCCAGCTCGCTCCGCCGTCCGTGGAGCGGAACAGGGTGTCCACCGGGCCCCAGCGGTTGTTCGTGGACACGACTACAGTGCCAGGGCGCCTGGCGTCGACGGCGACCCCGCCGTAACCGAACGCGTCGCCGTCGCCCGGCGCCACCGGGGTCACGTCGCTCCAGGTCCCGGTCACCGTGTCGAGCCGGTGCACCGAGCCGTCAGCCTGGTTGTTCGGGCCCGGCCCGTCGGCGTAACTCACGTACAGCGCACGGCTGCCCGCGTCGTACGCCGCTCGGACCGGCACCCTCGTCGCCGCACCGGCGGAAGGCTGCCCGGGGACGGCCTCCCAGCCGCCGGAGGCGTCAGTGCGGTAGAGGGCCGTGCCACCGTCGCCCCAGCCCGCGTACACCGTGCGGCCGGCCGCCACCAGCAGGGTGACGCCCTGGCCGGTCGCCGATGCCGTGGCCGGGAAGGAGGTGTCGGCGGCCCAGGTGGCACCGCGGTCCGTGGAGCGCAGCAGCCCGTCGTGGCGCGTGCCGAGCCAGAGCCTCTCGCTGTCGCGCGGGTCGACCAGGAGCCGCTCGCCGCAGCCCCGGCCGTCCTCGTTCGCCCCGAGACGCACGGTGAGATCCGTACGCGCCCAGGTCGCGCCGCGGTCCTCGGACCGGAGCACCGCGCCGGGGGACGCCCATGCCTGTGCGTACGTCCCGAGTGCGAGGTAGAGGCGGTCCGGGTTCGCCGGGTCGAGGGCCATCGCCTCGACGCCCAGCAGATTCCAGTCGTCCCAGCCGATGTGGTCGGTGAGCGCCGTCCACCGGGACCGTCGGTCGTCCCACCGGTAGGCGCCGCCGATGTCCGTACGGGCGTAGGCGAGACCGCGGACCGCCGGATGGAACAGGACGCCCGTCACGAAGCCCGTCCCGCCGATCGCGGCGGTGCGCCAGCGGTGCGGCTGCGATGTCGCCGGCCGCCGTGCGGCGGCGGCCGTCCCGGCCGCCGGCAGCACGGACGCCGAGGCCGCGACCACGGCCGCACCGGCCAGGACGGTCCGGCGCCGCGGGTGCACGGCGGGTTCTGGCTGTGGGACGGACGAAGCACGCATGACGAGGACCCTCCGGTGGGGGAGTGACGGGTGGATGCGGGGCAGGGACGGGTGACGCGGGCCAGAGGGCTCAGCCCTTGACGGCGCCGGTGAGCATGCCTTCCTTGAAGTGCTTCTGGACGAACGGGGACAGGAACGCGACCGGGATCAGCGCCAGCACCATGACCGCCATCTGGATGGCGAGCAGCGACAGATGGCCGGTGTTGATGACCTGCGTCAGACCGGTGGGCCGCTCCTGCTTGAGGACCAGCTGGTTCATCACGTTCTGCAGCGGCATCATGTCCGGGTCGCTGATGTAGATGGACGCGTTGAACCACGCGCTCCAGTAGCCCACCGCGTAGAACAGCGTGATCACCGCGATGACCGCGCGGGACAGCGGCATGACGATCTGCCACAGGATGCGGAAGTCGCCTGCACCGTCGATGCGGGCACTCTCGATGAGCTCCTGCGCCGTGCTCATGAAGAAGGCCCGCAGGACCAGGATGTTGAACACATTCAGCGCGCTCGGCAGGATCAGCGCCAGGTAGGAGTCGGTCAGGCCGAGCCCCTGCACCACCAGGTAGGTGGGGATGAGTCCGGCGCCGAAGAACATCGTGGCCAGCATGAAGAGCAGCAACGGGCGGTGCAGCACGGAACCGGTCCGTGAGAGACCGTAGGCGCACAGGACCGAGACGGCCATGCTGAAGAGCGTCCCGACCACGGTCACACAGATGCTGACCAGTGCCGCCCGGGTGACCTGGCCGCCGCCCAGGAGCTCCTGGTAGGCGATGAACGTGATGCCACGGGGAATCACCACCAGCCCGCCCGCTTCGGTGATGGTCTTCACCGAGGACAGGCTGGTGACGATCACGACCCAGAGGGGGAAGAGAACGGCCAGGCATATCAGGACCAGGACCACGCCCTTGGAGGCGAGGCCGCCCCTGGACGGTTCCTCCTCCCACACCGGACGAAGGCGGCCACGGGTTCCCGGCTTCACACCGGCCAAGCCGGTCAGGCCGGAGAGCAGGCTGCTCACTTCTTGTACACCCCCTGCTCACCCATGAGATGGGCGACCTTGTTGGCCCCGAGGACCAGCAGCAGACCGAAGATTCCCTTGATGATTCCGACGGCCGCCGCGTAGCTGAATCCGCCGTTGGTGATACCGACGTTCCAGACGTAGGTGTCCAGTACCTCCGACGCGCCCGGTCCGACCGCCGTGCGCTGGAGCAGGATCTGCTCGAAGCCGACCGTCAGCGCGTTGCCCACCTGGAGGACGAGCAGCAGGGCCACGACGGGGCGCAGGGCGGGCAAGGTGATGTGCCACATCCGGCGCCAGCGGTTCGCGCCGTCCATGGCGCTCGCCTCGTAGAGCTCCGGGCTGACCGCCGCCAGGGCGGCGAGGAAGACGATGACGCCCCAGCCGGCGTCCTTCCAGATCATCTCGAAGGTGATCAGGAACTTGAACAGCCCGGGGTCGGTCATCAGGTCGAAGCCCTCGTGACCGTTCTCCCGCAGCGTCTGCGCGACGATGCCGGCGCCGCCGAACATCTGCTGGAACACGGTGACGACCAGGACCCAGGAGAAGAAGTGCGGCAGATAGAGGATCGCCTGCGCCACCGCCCGGACCCGGGGCCGCACGAAGCTGTTGATGAACAGCGCGAGCAGGATCGGCACCGGGAAGAACAGCGTCAGCTGCAGGAGGAAGATCGCCAGCGTGTTCCGCAGCGCCGACCAGAACAGCCGGTCGTTCACCATCTGCTGGAACCACTCGAAGCCGACCCACGGGCTCTGTGCGATCGCCTGGAAGGCGTTGTCCGCGATGTACGGGTCGTAGTCCTGGAAGGCGACGATGTTGCCCGCCAGGGGGATGTACGCGAAGACCAGCAGCAGGACCATCGCCGGCAGGGTCATCAGGATCAGCGTGCGGTCCCGGCGCAGCCGGTGCCGCAGCGGCATCTCCTTGGCGACCGGCACACCGCCGGCCGCCCGTGTCTTGACCGGCGGCGTCCGTGAATCCCGCGCGCGCCGGTCCTCTGTGCTCAGCGACATGTCAGGAGGCCGACTCACCGGTCTCGTCGAGCAGCTTCTTGTACCAGTCCCGAAGCTTGTCGCCGCCCTTGGTCTTCCAGTCGGAGACCTGCTGCTGCATGTCGCTGACCTTCTTGCGGCCGCGCACGATGTCCTTCTCCAGGTCCTCGAACTGCGCGTTGAGCTCGGTGAAGCGGGTCGGCTCCTGGATCTGCATCCCGTGGAAGAGGGGCTTCCTGAGGTGGGCGCCCTGGCGCTGCTGCCACTCGACGACACCCTTGGCGACGTCCGGGAAGTCGGGGTAGGCGCGGAAGGGGGCCGGGGACGCCACGTACTCGTAGGTGGCGAAGACCTGGTTGTTTCCCTGCTCCGTCTTGGTGAGGACGCCGTCCTTGAGGGTGTGGTGGGTCCCCTCCAGGCCGTACGCCTTCAGACGCTGCTCCTTGGTGCCGTAGGGAGCGGCGGTGTAGTTGGCGAGGGCGAGGACGTCCTCGATCGTCTTCTTGTCCGCGTTCTTGTTGACGAAGCACCAGATGTTGGAGGGCGAGGCCTCGTAGATGACCGGGTCACCGCCGTCGGCGGCGAAGAAGTCCATCGCCCCCATCCGGAACTCCGGCTTGTCCAGGCGCTGGACAGCGGTCGCGGCGTACCAGTCGGAGATGTCCGCGTTGTACATGAGGACGTTCCCGGAGGAGAAGGTGGTCCGCATGTCACCCGTCTCGGCCTTGGCGTCCGGGTGCACGAAGCCTGCCGAGTACAGCGAGCGGGACCACGCCAGCGCCTCGAGGTACTCGTCGGTCTCGTACCGGTTGACGAGCTTGCCGTCGACGAGCTTCCAGTAGTACGGCTTCTCCGGCAGCACTCCGAAGAAGACGAACGCGGACCACGTCATGTCGCTGCACGCCCACACCTTGCTCTTCGGGGCGTTGACCTCCTTGCAGAGGTCGAAGAACTCCTGCGTGGTGGTCGGGACCTCGTACCCCTTCTCCTCGAAGATGTCCGCGCGGTAGAAGGGTGTGATGTTCGGTGTGGCCTCAGCGGGCATGGGAAGGCCGCGCAGCTTGCCGGCGAAGATCGCCCGCTGCCAGGCACCCGTGGGGATGGCCGCGAGGTTCGGGTAGTCCTTGACCTTGTCGCCCGAGAGGTAGGGGCCTAGGTCGGCGAACTTGTTGGCGATGGCGCTCGGTATCTTGCCGCCCAGTTCCCAGCCGGGGACGACGACCGCGTCGGGGATGTCGCTGGAGGCGAGCACCGCGCCGAGCTTCTGGCCGTAGACGTTGCCGTCCTGGTTCTGCCACTTGACCGCGACGCCGGCGGCCTCGTCCATCGCCTTCCAGTACGGGTTGCCCTCACCCGGGGATGTGCCCCACAGCGGTGCCATGATCCTCAGCTCGCTGCCCTTGCCGAGCTTCTTGGGCACCGACACCGCGAGCTGGTCGGCCGGGAGCGCGGTGGTGAAGCCGACCGCGGAGCCGTTCTTGCTCGGGATGTCCGGGGTGACCGCCTTGGAAGGCACGTAGGCCGGAAGGATGTCCTTCAGCTTCTTGCCCGTGGTCGTGCCCTCGTTCTTCGAGCCACCGGAACCGCCGCCACAGGCGGCGAGGAGCGGCATCCCGCCGCCCACGGCTGCCGCGACAACCACGGAGGAGGCGAGGAATCGTCTCCGGCTGGGAGCGGAGGGGGAGTTCGGCGTCATTGCGTCAACCCTTCGTGGTGCAACAGGACGGCCCGCGGCGGCTGCTGCCGCTCGGCCCTGTGTCTGAGGTAGGGGCGTTACCGGCCGAGCCGGTCGGGACTGCACCGGCTGAGCTGAAGCGGTCAACGGGCTGCCTCGTCGAAGCGCTTCGATGTTGCAGCGAGGTTAAGTGAAGGGTCCCGGCCACACAAGAGTTCGTTTCGATATTCCTCCGACCTGTTTCCGAACCGTTTCCCGGTCCGATGCCGCACCGATGTGTCCGTAAGGCTCTCTTTGGGGGCGGTAGTGCCCTTGACACCTGCGGGGTCGGCCGCAGAGCATCGAAGCGCTTCGAAAGATCCTCTCCTAGCGTCGAAGGAACACTCGGCGCCCGCAGACCGGAAAACCTCCCACCTCTCCAAGGGGACCCGCACGTGACGGACCATCCGCTTCCCTTCCGCGACCCGCAGCTGTCCTTCTCCCGGCGCACCGCCGATCTGCTCGGACGGCTCACGCTCGACGAGCGGATCGCGATGCTGCACCAGTTCGCCCCCGCGGTGGAGCGGCTCGGCATCGGCCCGTTCCGCACCGGACAGGAGGCCCTGCACGGGGTCGCCTGGATGGGACCCGCCACCGTCTTCCCGCAGGCCGTCGGCCTCGGCGCCACCTGGAACGACGACCTGGTCCGCCGGATCGGCGAGGCCGTCGGCAACGAGGTCCGCGCCAAGCGCGCCCAGGACGAGCGTGTCGGGCTCAACGTCTGGGCGCCCACGGTGAACCTGCTGCGCCACCCGCTGTGGGGCCGTGGCGAGGAGGGGTACTCCGAGGACCCGGCCCTCACCTCCGCCATCGCCGTCGCCTACACCCGGGGGCTGCGAGGGGACGACCCCCGTTACTGGCGCACCGCCCCCGTGCTCAAGCACTGGCTCGCGCACAACAACGAGACCGACCGAGACACCGCTTCCTCCTCGGTCCGCCCCCGCGTCCTGCACGAGTACGACCTGCGGGCCTTCCGCGACGCCGTGCGGGCCGGGGCGGTGGCCGGCGTGATGCCCGCCTACAACCTCGTCAACGGCCGCCCCAACCACGTCTCGCCACTCCTTGGGCAGCACCTGCGGCGCTGGACCGACCAGCCGCTCGTCGTCTGCTCGGACGCGGGCGCGCCCTCCAACCTGGTCGATTCCGAGCACTACTTCGACACCCACGAGGAGGCCACAGCGGCCGCCCTCAAGGCGGGTGTCGACAGCTTCACCGACCACGGCACGGACTCCTCGGTCATGACCGGCCGCATCCGCGACGCCCTGGCCAAGGGGCTCATCGACGAGAGCGACATCGACACGGCGGCCGGCAGGCTGCTCGCCATGCGGTTCGCGCTCGGCGAGTTCGACCCGGAGCTCGATCCGTACGCCGAGGTGGACGACCTGGACACCGAACAGCACAGGGCGCTCGCCCTGGAGGCCGCGGAACAGGCCGTCGTCCTGCTCAAGAACGACAGCCTGCTGCCCCTGGAGCCCGAGCAGGGCCGGACCGTCGCGGTGGTCGGACTTCTCGCGGACGCCTGCAAGCTCGACTGGTACAGCGGCACGCTCATGCACCGCTCGACGCCGCTCGACGGAATCCGCGAACGGTACGGCGCCGAGAACGTCCTCTTCGCGGAGGGCGTCGACCGGGTCCGGCTGAAGACCTCCGACGGCTGGCTCCAGGTGCCCGCGGCCGACGGCGCGGCGGACACAGAGGCGCGGGGCGCGGAAGGCGCCCTGGATCCGGCACTCCTCGCCGGCCGCACCGACCTGCCCCCGCTGACCTACGGCGACGATGCCACCGAACTGGCCCTCGTCGACTGGGGCGACGGCGTCCTCACCCTGCGTACCGACGAAGGGCTGTACCTCTCCGTCGCCGACGACGGATACGTCAGGGCATCCGCCGACGAGCCGGGCGGCTGGGTCGTCCAGGAGACCTTCCGCCTGGAAGCGGTGGAGGGGCACGACGGAGGGCACCGCCTTCTTCACATCGGGACGGGTGGATACGTGTCCGTCGCCGCCGACGGCGCGAAGGTTGCCGGAGCGGGCGAAAAGATTTCCCGGGACGACGCCACGGTCTTCGAGCGGGAGACCGTCGAGCACGGCGCCGACGCCGTGGCCCGCGTCGCCGCGGCCGCCGACACCGTGATCGTCGTCGCGGGCAACGACCCCCACATCAACGGCCGTGAGACCGAGGACCGCACCACCCTCGCCCTCCCCGCCCAGCAGGACCGGCTGTGGCGCGCCGCGCACGCCGCCAACCCGCGTACGGTTCTCGTCCTGGCCTCCGCCTACCCGTACGCGGTGACCGACGCGGCGGACAGCCTGCCCGCCCTGCTCTGGACGGCGCACGGCGGCCAGGCCGCCGGCACCGCGCTCGCCCGCGTCCTCGCCGGTGACGTGTCCCCGGCCGGACGGCTCCCGCAGACCTGGTACGCGAGCGACGACGACCTGCCGGGCCTGCTCGACTACGACATCATCGGCTCCCGCCAGACATACCTCTACTTCGACGGCACCCCGCTCTTCGCGTTCGGACACGGCCTCGGCTACGCCGACTTCAGCTACTCCGCGCTGCGGACGGAGGTGGACGGCGAGCAACTGCGGGTGTCACTGACCGTCACCAACGACGGCGGGACCGCCGCCGACGAGGTGGCCCAGGTCTACGTCCGTGCGGCCGTGCCCGCGGAGACCGTGCCCCCTCCGAAGGGCCTGGGGCGCCGGCTCGGGACGCTGGACGAGCCCACGGACCTGCCGCTGCGCAAGCTGGTCGCCCACCGTCGGGTGCACCTAGCACCCGGAGCGGCGGAGCGTATCGAATTCGACGTACCTGTCGAGGAGTTGGGTCACTGGAGCGTGGCGCACGGCCGGTGGTCCGTCGAGCCGGGCGCATACGAGGTCCTCGCGGGCGCGTCCAGCGCCGACATCCGGCTCACCGGCACCGCGGTCGTCGACGGGGAAGCTCAAGGCCCGCGCCCGGTGGCGGCACGCGGCCTTGAGGCCGTCGACTACGACTGGCAGAAGGACACGGAGATCCTCGACCGCACGAAGACGGAGGGTGACGCCGTAGCGCCCGCCTCCGCCGGCAGGGAGGGGAGTCTCGTCTACAGGGCGTGCGACTTCGGTGAGGGCGTGGACGGACTCGCGTTCCTGGTCTCGGGGGAGGGAAGCATCACTGTGAGCGCCGGCGGACAGGTCTTCCTGCTCCAGTTCCCGGACAGCGGCGGCCCGTACGAGTACCGCACCCTCGAAGCCGGCCTCGGCCTCCGGGGAGTGCAGGAACTGCGCATCGGCCTCACCGGGTCCGTGCGCCTCGCCCGGATCGACGTCGTGGCCGGAAAGGCGTCCGCATGAAGTTCACCGACGGCTTCTGGCTCATGCGTGAGGGCGTCCGCGCCTCGTACGCCACCGAGATCCGTGATCTGCGCGTCGATGCCGACCGGTTCACCGCGTACGCTGCGGTCAAGCGCGTCGCGGCACGCGGCGACACGCTCAACACCCCGCTGATCACGGTCGAATGCTTCGCCCCGGCCGAGGGCGTCATCGGCGTACGCACCACCCATCACGCGGGAAAGGCCCGGCGGGGGCCGGACTTCGCGTTGCTCGCGGACTCCGGCACGGCCCCCGCGGCCAGAACCCGCCGGGACGGCGCGGTCACGGAACTCACCAGCGGGCCACTGACACTGCGTATGGACGGTGACGGGCCCTGGGGAATCACCTTCCTCGACGGTGACGGCCGCCGCCTCACCCAAGTGGATCCCAAGGGAACGGCGTTCGCGACAGCGCCCGACGGCACCCACCACATGATCGCCCAACTAGCCCTGGACGTCGGCGAGAACGTCTACGGCCTCGGTGAGCGCTTCACCCCGTACGTCAAGAACGGCCAGAGCGTCGACATCTGGCAGGCCGACGGCGGCACCAGCAGCGAACTGGCCTACAAGAACATCCCGTTCTACCTGTCCTCACGCGGCTACGGCGTCTTCGTCAACCACCCGGGCAAGGTCTCCTTCGAGGTCGGCTCGGAATCCGTCGGCCAGGTGCAGTTCAGCGTCGAGGACCAGTCCCTCGAGTACTACGTCGTCGCCGGCCCGACCCCGAAGGACGTGCTGTCCCGCTACACGGCCCTGACCGGCCGGCCCGCGCTGCCCCCGGCATGGTCGTTCGGCCTCTGGCTGACCACCTCCTTCTGCACGTCCTACGACGAGGAGACCGTCACCTCGTTCGTCGACGGCATGGAGGAGCGCGGTATCCCGCTGAGCGTCTTCCACTTCGACTGCTTCTGGATGCGCGAATACCAGTGGTCGGACTTCCTCTGGGACCCCGAGGTCTTCCCAGACCCGGAGGGGATGCTGGCCCGCCTCAAGGAGCGCGGACTGCGCATCAGCATGTGGATCAACCCCTACATCGCCCAGAAGTCGGCCCTCTTCGCGGAGGGCGCCGAACACGGCTACCTGGTGCGGCGGGCCAACGGTGACATCTGGCAGTGGGACCTGTGGCAGGCCGGCATGGCGCTGGTCGACTTCACCAACCCCGAGGCCACCGCCTGGTTCCAGGCCAAGCTGAAGGTCCTTCTCGACCAGGGCGTCGACGGCTTCAAGACCGACTTCGGCGAGCGCATCCCCACCGACGTCGTCTGGCACGACGGCTCCGACGCGGAGCGCATGCACAACTACTACACGCACCTCTACAACCGCACCGTCTTCGAGCTCCTGGAAAGGGAGCGCGGTGCGGGCGAGGCCGTGCTCTTCGCCCGCTCGGCCACGGCCGGCGGGCAGCAGTACCCGGTGCACTGGGGCGGCGACTGCTGGGCCTCGTTCACCGCCATGTCGGAGTCCCTGCGCGGCGGGCTCTCACTGTCCCTGTCCGGCTTCGGCTTCTGGAGCCACGACATCGGCGGCTTCGAGGGCACGCCCGACCCGGCCGTCTTCAAGCGCTGGCTCGCCTTCGGCCTGCTCTCCTCGCACAGCCGGCTCCACGGCAACGTCTCCTACCGCGTGCCGTGGGAGTTCGGCGAGGAAGCGGTCGACGTGGCACGGAAGTTCACCCTGCTCAAGCACCGGCTCATGCCCTACCTCTACGGAGTGGCCGCCGAGGCGCACCGTACGGGCGTCCCGATGATGCGGCCCATGCTGGCGGAGTTCCCCGGCGACCCCGCCTCCCGCACCCTGGAACGGCAGTACATGCTCGGCCCGGACCTGCTGGTCGCCCCGGTCTTCACGGAGGACGGCGAGGTCGAGTACTACGTCCCCGAGGGCACCTGGACCTCGCTGCTCACCGGAGAGCGCGTCATCGGCCCCGCCTGGCGGCACGAGACGCACGGCTTCGACAGTCTGCCCGTGCTGGTCAGGGACGGCGCGGTGCTTCCGTGGGGCGCCGACGACCAGCGCCCGGACGCCGACTGGCTGGACGGCCTCACGCTGCGTGTCTTCGGGCCCGGCACCGATGCCGGCGAGCACACGGCCACGGTGCCCGACCTGGCCGGCAGCCCGGCGGCGGTGTTCCGCGTCGTACGGGACGGTGCCGGTGTGCGCGTCACGGCGGAGGGCACGGGGCGGCCCTACCGCGTGATCGTCGAGGAGTCCGGGGTCGCGGGGGAGGGGACGGGTACGGTCTCCGTCGCCTGACCGCACGTCCGGAGCAGGGAGACGCCCCGGCGTTTCCCTGCTCCGGACGTGTCGAGGGGACGAGGCGGCCGGTCAGCCACTGTCAGGCCAGGAGAACCCGATCCCTGGGGGGACCCTGCACACACGCTTTCGCCCCACAGAGCCATGAACGGCACCTACGCCCGCATGTTCCAGGTGGCCGGTCCAGTACCGTGACCCGCTCCCACAGCGTCGCCAGGACCGAGACGGTCGACAGGCCGTGATTCCGGCGTCGTCGACCGATGAGCGAGACCCGGGTCAGCCTCCGAGGCGGTGCGCAAGCCGGAGTGGATCCGGCAGGCGCAGCACTCGTCCGTCGAGTCCTTGGCGCAGGCTGTCCATCCCGCGCCGGCGATCGCGCGGGACTTGGGCAATCCGGCCGTTGTCCGTCCGAGACGGTCCGCCGGGCTCCAGCAGGGCCCGGCCCCGGCGCTCGGCTGTCCGCCGGGCTAGGTCCCGCGCCCTGGGCGGCCCGAACCCGCCGAACCCTTGGCGGGTTTGCCGGTCGACCGCCCGCTGCCGGCCTTCTTCGCAGTCGGTTTCGCCGAAGGCGCCTTCTTGACCGCGGCCTTCCTGGCTGGAGCTCTCCTGGAAGGTTCAGGTCTCTCCGATGCGGTGGTGGACCTGGCCGCCGACTTCTTGCCCGAGCCACCCTTCTTCGCGGTCCCGGCGCGGCCGGTCCTGCTCCGCTCCGTGGAGTCCTGCTCGGGGGCTCTGCTCCGTCGGCGGGCAGGCGGACGCTCGGGTTCTTCTGCCCCGTTGCCGTCTTCCTGCTCGTCGTCGTCCTGAACGTTCTCGATCGCGTCCGCACCGCTGTGGCCCACGTCCTCGACGGCGGCCCCCGCTCCCTCGCCGGCGCCTTTGACCGCCGTGCCTGTGCTCTCGCCGACGCCCTCCACCGCCGTGCCCGTGCTCTCGCCGACGGACTCGACCGCGGCGCCGGCGGCCTGCCCGACATCGCTCACGGCCTCACCGGCACCTTCTCCCAGTTGTCCCACCGCCCGGCCGGCACCGGCCCCGACGTTCTCGACCGCTGCGCCCGCGCTGCGGGTCAACTGCTCGAGGATCTCGGGGTTTCTGTCCACCGTGGTCAGCAGCCGGGTGACCACGGCAGCGACGTGGTGGAGCCGCACCTTGAGCTGCGCCTGTACGTCGACACCCTCGATGTCCAGCTTGACGCGCCCGAGCCGCACGTCCGCCCCGACGTTCAGCTTGAGGAGGTCCAGCACCTCCGCCTGCAGGGAGACGTGAGCCTCGAGGTCTTCGACTTCCAGGTGCAGTTCGTTCACGTGCAGGGCGGGAACATCCAGGTAGACATCCGAGGGACCCACCCCCGGCGCCTGGCCCTGCGTGGGCGCGTTCTCGTCAGTGTCCAGGTCCTGACGTTCGTGGTCGGCGCCGTCTGCGCTGGGCATGATGGGTACACATCCTCGCTGACCCTCCGGGCACAATCTTCACGTTCAAGTGTCGGCCGGGTGGAACGGTCACGCAATCGCCGGGCGGATACGCCCGCGGCAAACCGCGTCCGTACGACCCCTAATATCTCGTGGCATGAGCGATTCGACTCCTCTTCTGGACTGGTTGCAGAACTGGTATGCGCAGCAGTGCGACGGAGACTGGGAGCACGAGTGGGGCGTCCGGATCGCCACGCTCGACAATCCTGGCTGGACCGTCAAGATCGATCTGGAGGAGACGGACCTGGAGGAACACGTTCACCCCCGCCAGGACATCAATCGCAGCACGCAGGACTGGGTCTGGACCTGGACCGCCGAGAAGACCTTCCACGCCGCGTGCGGCCCCGGGAATCTCGCCGAAGCACTCACCGTGTTCCGTACCTGGGCCACCACGATCGCTGCCGGCGCAGAGCCGGAGACACGAGCCGGGTGAGCACCTGCGGCCGCGGGACTCGCAAGGTGAAGTCCCCTTTGCCCGAATCCTGTGGCCCTTCTTGGAACCGGCCCGGCTTCGGCCGGAGCGACGCGGCTACCCTCAGTGACTCCGCGGCCGGCGGCCCCGAAACGTCGGCCCCTCGGCCCCACCACCGCTGCGGCGGGAATCCCTGATCCAGGCGTCTCCGGGCCGGTCCGGCGTGGGCCGCTCGACGCCGTAAGTGAGTCACATCACCCAGAGTGAATATCTCGGCATACATCTGGCCGGAACGGAAAGGGTCCCAGACTGCTGGTGCCGAATCCCGGTCCACCGGCGCGTATGTGCTCGGCCGGACCGGTGCGGAGCAATCAGGCACGGAAGGCAGATCACTACATGTCGGTTCCCCGCTCGTCGTCTCACCCCCCGGCAGCCCTGGAAACCCTCCACATCGACGGTATCTGGCAGGCCGCCGGATCAGGCGCCACCCGCGAGATCCTCGACCCCGCGGACGCCACCGTCCTGGCCCTCGTCTCCGAGGGCGGCACCGAGGACACCGACGCGGCCGTGGCCGCCGCCCGCCGCGCCTTCGACGACGGCCCCTGGCCCCACCGGCCCGTCGCCGAGCGCGCCGGTCTGCTGCGCCGGGTCGCCGACCTCCTCCAGCGGGACCGCGAGGAGATCGCGATCACCGAGAGCCGCGACACCGGAAAGACCCTGGAGGAGGGCCGCGTCGACGTCGACGACGTGACAGCGGCCTTCCGCTACTTCGCCGACCTCGTCATGAACGAGAGCGGCGGCCGGGTCGTTGACGCGGGAGACCCCGATGTGCACAGCGTCGTCGTGCACGAGCCGGTCGGCGTCTGCGCCCTGATCGCCCCGTGGAACTACCCGCTGCTCCAGGCCAGCTGGAAGATCGCCCCCGCCCTCGCCGCGGGCAACACCTTCGTGCTCAAGCCCAGCGAGGTCACCCCGCTCTCCACGGTCCACCTGATCCGGCTGCTCGCCGAGGCCGGACTGCCCGACGGCGCCGCTAACCTCGTCACCGGCGCGGGCGACCCCGTCGGCGCGCGGCTCTCCGAACACCCGGACGTCGACCTGGTCTCCTTCACCGGCGGGCTCGCCAGCGGCACGAAAGTCGCCCAGGCCGCGGCGCCCACGGTCAAGAAGGTCGCCCTGGAGCTCGGCGGCAAGAACCCCAACGTCGTGTTCGCCGACGCGTGCGCCACCGACGAAGGCTTCGACACCACCGTCGACCAGGCACTGAACGCCGCGTTCTTCCACAGCGGCCAGGTCTGCTCCGCCGGAGCCCGCCTCATCATCGAGGAGTCCGTCCGCGACCGGTTCGTCACCGAGCTCGCCCGCCGGGCCGACGCGATCCGGCTGGGCCGGGGCACCGTCGACGGGGTCGAATGCGGCCCGCTCGTCTCCGCCCAGCAGCTCGCCAAGGTCGAGGCGTACGTGGCGTCCGCCCGCGAGGAGGGCGCGGTCGTCCGCTCCGGCGGAACGCGCCCCGAGCCCTCGGACGTCCGGCCCGCGAGCGGTTACTTCTACCGGCCGACCGTCCTCGACGGCTGCCACCGGGAGATGAAGGTCGTCCGCGAGGAGACCTTCGGCCCGATCCTCACCGTCGAGACCTTCCGCACCGAGGAAGAGGCCGTCACCCTGGCCAACGACACCGACTACGGTCTCGCCGGCGCCGTCTGGACCACCGACGCGGGCCGCGCCCGGCGCGTCGCGGGCCGGCTGCGGCACGGCACGGTCTGGATCAACGACTACCACCCCTATCTCCCGCAGGCCGAGTGGGGCGGCTTCGGCAAGTCCGGCACCGGCCGCGAGCTCGGCCCCACCGGTCTTGCCGAGTACCGCGAGTCCAAGCACATCTACCAGAACCTCAACCCGCGCCCGCAGCGCTGGTTCGCCGGCTGAACGAACCGTCTTTCTCCGCCCGGCTGTTCGCAGTACCACGCACACGTAAGCACCTTGCAGAAGGAGCAGTGACCGATGCCACCGTCCCCCAGCACCGCACGCCCCGAACCCGTCGACTACGTGATCGTCGGAGGCGGGACCGCCGGTTCGGTCATCGCCTCCCGTCTCACCGAGGACCCCGACGTCACCGTCACCGTCATCGAGGGCGGTCCGACCGACATCGACCGCGAGGACGTCCTCACCCTCCGCCGCTGGCTCGGCCTCCTCGGCGGCGACCTCGACTACGACTACCCCACGACCGAACAGCCCCGCGGTAACTCGCACATCCGGCACAGCCGCGCCCGCGTACTCGGCGGCTGCTCCTCGCACAACACCCTGATCAGCTTCAAGCCGCTGCCCGGCGACTGGGACGAATGGGCCGAGGCCGGCGCCGACGGCTGGGACGCCGCAGCCATGGACCCGTACTTCGCGCGGCTTCGCAACAACATCGTGCCCGTCGACGAGAAGGACCGGAACGCCATCGCCCGCGACTTCGTCGACGCCGCCCAGGCGGCGGCCGGGGTTCCCAGGGTGGAGAGCTTCAACCGGCAGCCGTTCCACGAGGGCGCGGGCTTCTTCGACCTGGCCTACCACCCGGAGAACAACAAGCGCTCCTCCGCGTCCGTCGCCTACCTCCACCCCCACATCGAGGCCGGTGACCGCCCCAATCTCTCGATCCTGCTGGAGACATGGGCGTACCGCCTGGAGTTCGTCGGCAACCGGGCCACCGGTGTGCACGTACGCACCAAGGACGGCGAGGAGAGGCTCCTGCGAGCCTCCCGTGAAGTGATCGTCTGCGCCGGCGCGGTGGACACCCCCCGGCTGCTGATGCACTCCGGCGTGGGACCGGCGAGGGACCTCACCGAGCTCGGTATCCCCGTCGTCCACGACGCCCCCGGCGTCGGCGAGAACCTCCTCGACCACCCCGAGTCCGTCATCGTCTGGGAGACCGACGGGCCCATCCCGGAGAACTCCGCGATGGACTCCGACGCGGGCCTCTTCGTGCGGCGGGACCCCGGATCCCGGGGCCCCGACCTGATGTTCCACTTCTACCAGATCCCTTTCACCGACAACCCGGAGCGCCTCGGCTACGAGAGGCCCGAGCACGGTGTGTCGATGACCCCGAACATCCCCAAGCCGCGCAGCCGCGGCCGGCTCCACCTCACCAGCGCCGACCCCGAGGCCAAGCCGGCCCTGGACTTCCGCTACTTCACCGACGAGGACGACTACGACGGCCGCACCCTGGTCGACGGCATCAAGCTCGCCCGCGAGATCGCGAAGACCGAACCGCTGGCCCACTGGCTCAAGCGCGAGGTGTGCCCCGGGCCCGAGGTCACCTCCGACGAGGACCTCAGCGAGTACGCCCGCAAGGTCGCGCACACCGTCTACCACCCGGCCGGCACCTGCCGGATGGGAGCCGTGGGTGACCCGGCGGCCGTCGTCGACCCCCAGCTGCGCATCCAGGGCCTGGAGGGCATCCGGATCGCCGACGCGTCCGTCTTCCCGACCATGCCCGCCGTGAACCCCATGATCGGCGTCCTCATGGTGGGCGAGAAGTGCGCCGAGCTGATCCGAGCGACCCCGACCACCGGAGGCGATGTCCGATGAGTGAAGCCGGTACCCCTGTGTTCAGCGTCCGGGACCTCTGGAAGGTCTTCGGGCCCAAGGCCGACCGCATCCCCGGCAGCGAGTACGCCGCCCTCCCGCCCGCCGAACTGCGCGAGCGCACCGGCTGCACCGCCGCCGTGCGTGACGTCTCCTTCGACGTCAACAAGGGCGAGGTCTTCGTCGTCATGGGCCTGTCGGGCTCGGGCAAGTCCACCCTCGTGCGCTGTCTGACCCGGCTCATCGAGCCCACCAGCGGCACCCTCGCGATCGACGGCGAGGACGTCCTGGCCATGGACACCACCCGGCTTCGCGAACTGCGCCGCCACCGCGCCGCGATGGTCTTCCAGCACTTCGGGCTGCTGCCGCACCGCACGGTGCTCGACAACGTCGCCTACGGCCTGGAGATACAGGGCCTCGGCAAGGCCGAACGGCGCGCCAAGGCCGCGGAACTGGTCGAGAAGGTCGGCCTCGCCGGCCTCGAGAACCGCCGCCCCGCCCAGCTCTCCGGTGGCCAGCAGCAGCGCGTCGGGCTCGCCCGCGCCCTCGCCGTCGACCCGTCCGTACTCCTCTTCGACGAGCCGTTCAGCGCGCTCGACCCGCTGATCCGCCGCGAGATGCAGGACGAGGTCGTGCGGCTGCACCGCGAGGAGGGCCGCACCATGGTCTTCATCACCCACGACCTCAGCGAGGCGCTCCGACTGGGCACCCGCATCGCGCTGATGCGCGACGGCGGCATCGTCCAGCTCGGCACCCCCGAGGAGATCGTCGGCTCGCCCGCCGACGACTACGTACGCGAGTTCGTCCGCGACGTACCGCGCGAACAGGTCCTCACCGTCGCCACCGCCATGCGTCCGCCGACCTCCGGCGAGGGCGAGAACGGCCCCGCCCTGCGCCCCGGGGCCACCGTCTCCGAAGCCATCGAGGCCGTCGCCCGCTCCGGTGACCCGGCCGCACGCGTGATGGAGGACGGCCGGCTGCTCGGAGTCGTCGACCACGCGTGCCTGCTCGGTGTCGTCGCCGGGGCGGGCGGGGGCCCGGGAACCCGCGAGGTGACCGTCTGATGGCCACCGCCCAAGCCACCACCCGAACCGCCGCGGGCCCCCCGGGGAGCGGCCCGCTCGCCGCCCTGCGCGGCCGCCCCGCCGTCGGCAAGATGCTTCTGCTGCTGGTGATCGCCGCCGTCGCCGTACCCGTCGCGCACGCCCGCTGGGGCGGCGGGGTCTGGCCCGGCGCACTGACCGTCGACCTGAGCGGGCCGCTCGGCGAGGTCAACGACTGGATCATCGGCAACCGCGACAGCCACCCGCTGTTCCTCTACTTCTTCGGCCACATCAGCAACGCCGTCGTCCTGTCGGTGCGTGGCGTCTACCTGGCGCTGCTCGCCCTCGGCTGGGCCGGTGTCACCGCCGTCGCCGCGCTCGTCGCCTGGCGGACGGCCGGATGGCGCCTCGCGCTGACCGCCGGACTGTCCTTCCTCGTCTGCGGCATGCTCGGCATGTGGGTGCCGACCATGCAGACCCTCGCGCTGATGACCGTCGCGGTCCTCGCCTCGGTGGTGCTCGGGCTGCTCCTCGGGCTCGCCGCCGGGCTCTCGGACCGTACGTTCCGGGTCCTGCGGCCCGTCCTGGACACGATGCAGGTGCTGCCCGCCTTCGCCTACCTGCTGCCCGTCGTGCTGGTCTTCGGTATCGGTGTGCCCGGCGCGGTCCTCGCGACCGTCGTCTACGCGGCTCCGCCGATGGCCCGGCTCACCGCACTCGGACTGCGCGGAGCCGACGCAGGCGTCATGGAGGCCGTCGCCTCCCTCGGCGCGACCGGCCGGCAGAGCCTCCTGAGCGCACGGCTGCCGCTGGCCCGCAAGGAGCTGCTCCTCGGCCTCAACCAGACGATCATGATGGCGCTGTCCATGGCCGTCATCGCCTCCGTCATCGGCGCCGGCGGTCTCGGCGACCGCGTCTACCAGGCTCTCTCCTCCGTCGACGTCGGCGCCGCGCTCGCCGCGGGCATCCCCATTGTGCTGCTGGCCGTCGTCCTGGACCGTACGACCGAGGCGGCCGGACGCAAGATCGGCACGGAACCCACCGGACCCGCCGCCCTGCGCGGGGCACGCGGCTGGGGGACCGCCGCCCTGATCGCCGCGGCGGTCGCCGTCGTGGGCCGCTTCACCGGCGGCCGGATCTGGCCCGAGAGCGGCATCGTCGCCATCGCGGGACCGGTCAACACCGCCAAGGACTGGATGGTCGACCACCTCTACACCGGCATCCCCGTCATCGGCGGGACCGCCGACTGGGCCGCACACTTCACCAACTGGGTCCTCAACCCGCTCCGCGACGGACTGCAGGGCCTGCCCTGGTGGGCCGTCCTGCTGATCGTCGCCGCTCTCGCCTGGACCATCGGCACCTGGCGCACCGCGCTCACCGCCGTACTCGCCATGGCCGCCATCGGGGTCCTCGGAGTCTGGGAACTGTCGATGGACACGCTCAGCCAGGTCATCGCCGCCGTCGCCGTCACCCTGGTCCTCGGCTTCGGCATCGCCGTCGGAGCAGCGCGCAGCCGCCGCCTCGAACGGCTGCTGCGGCCCGTCCTGGACGTCTTCCAGACGATGCCGCAGTTCGTCTACCTCATCCCGGTCGTCGCTCTCTTCGGCGTCGGCCGTGCCCCCGCCGCCGCGGCGGCGGTCGTCTACGCGCTGCCCGCCGTCGTCCGCATCACGACCCAGGGCCTGCGGGGCGTCGACCCCGCCGCGATGGAGTGCGCCCGCTCGCTCGGCGCCACCAGCGGCCAGCGACTGCGCCAGGTCCAGATCCCGCTCGCCCGGCCGGCACTGCTGCTGGCCGTCAACCAGGGCGTCGTCCTGGTCCTCGCCGTCGTCATCATCGGCGGTCTCGTCGGCTCCGGCGCACTCGGCTACGAGGTCGTCTTCGGCCTGGCCCAGGGCGACCTGGCCACCGGCCTCGTCGCGGGCGCCGCCATCGTCTGCCTGGGACTGATGCTGGACCGTGTCACCCAGCCCACCGCCCGCCGCCAGCGGAAGGAGAGCTGACATGGCTCGCACCCGTACCCGCGCCCGTCTCCGCGCGTCCGCGGTCGTCGCCTCCGCCGGCGCACTGCTCGCCGTCACCGGCTGCGGCGCGGCGGACATGACCAAGCAGGGGAGCCCGTTCGCGGCCCCCGCCGACATCAAGACCGTCACGCTCTCCGTCCAGTCGTGGGTCGGGGCGCAGGCCAACGTGGCCGTCGCCCAGAAGATCCTCGAGGACGAGCTCGGCTACCGCGTCGACCTCGTACAGACCGACGAGGTTCCCGCCTGGGACGCCCTCAGCCAGGGCCGGGTGGACGCCATCCTGGAGGACTGGGGCCATCCCGACCAGGAGCAGCTGTACGTCAAGGAAAAGAAGACCATCGTCTCCGGCGGCGACCTCGGAGTCACGGGCCACATCGGCTGGTACGTCCCCAAGTACTGGGCGGACGAGCACCCCGACGTCACGGACTGGAAGAACCTCGACAAGTACGCCGACGAACTGCGCACCCCGGAGAGCGGCGACAAGGGCCAGCTGATGGACGGCTCGCCGTCCTACGTCACCAACGACAAGGCGCTGGTGAAGAATCTCGGCCTGGACTACAAGGTCGTCTTCGCCGGTTCCGAGGCCGCGCAGATCACCCAGATCCAGCAGTTCGCCAAGGAGAAGAAGCCCTTCCTCAGCTACTGGTACCAGCCGCAGTGGCTGTTCAACGAGGTGCCGATGGTCGAGGTGGAGCTCCCCGAGTACTCCGACGCGTGCGCGGCCAAGGATCCGGCGGACATCGACTGCGCGTACCCGACGACCCCGCTCCAGAAGTACCTCAACGCGGACTTCTCCAAGCGGGGCGGGGACGCCGCGGCCTTCCTGAAGAAGTTCAAGTGGTCGGAGAAGGACCAGAACGAGGTCTCCGAGCTGATCGCCTCCGAGAGGCTGTCGCCCGACGAGGCCGCCGGGCGCTGGATCGAGGAGCACCCTGACACCTGGAAGAAGTGGCTGGACCGGTGACCTGAGCCGGGTTTCCTCCGCCGTCGTCAGCCGCCCCTGCACCTGCCGGGGCGGCTGACGACGTATCAGGCCGTATACGAGAGACGGGAGATGAGGCCCGGTCCGGATTCCTGGCTCACTATTCACTCAGTACATGTACTCGGGTTATAGTCGCCGCATGAGCACCCGCCATGTCCTCCTGGGCCTGCTCGCGGCCGGGCCCACGCACGGCTACGACCTGAAGCAGCAGCACGACGCACGCTTCCCGCAGGCCCGCCCGCTCGCCTACGGGCAGGTCTACACAACGCTGCAACGCCTCGTCCGGGACGGCCTGGCCGCCGTCGAAGGCACCGATTCCGACGGCGGTCCCGAACGCACCCTCTACCGGTCCACGGACGAGGGCTCCGGCGAACTCGCGCGCTGGGCCGAGGAGATCACCGCCCCCGCCCCCTTCGTGACGAACGAGATCTTCGCCAAGGTGGTGGTCTCGATCCTCGTCGCGGCAGCGGGCACACGGACGGCTCCTGAGGGACGGAAGCCGGACGCCGCCGCGCATCTCAGGGCGCAGCGCGCCGCACACATGGAGCGGATGCGCGAGCTCACCGCACTCAAGACAGCGCCGGGCGCCGATCTCAGCACGGTGCTCTCCGCCGACTACGCCCTTGCCCACCTGGATGCCGACGTGCGGTGGATGACCACCACCTCGGCCCGCATCGACACCCTGACCGCGGAGGTCAACGCGATATGAGCACACGGGACGAACAGCCCCTCCCGGGGGCGGGCGCGCTGATCTCGGCGCGCGGCCTGCGGAAGTCGTACGGCAGGACCGAGGCGCTGCGGGGTGCTTCCCTCGACCTCCACGAGGGCGAGATCCTGGCCGTCACCGGGGCGAGCGGAAGCGGCAAGTCCACCCTGCTGCACTGCCTGTCGGGGATCGTCCGACCTGACGAAGGCACTGTCACCTACGGGGGCGAGGAGCTCGGCGGGCTGCCCGAAGGGCGGCTCAGCGAACTGCGGCGCCGCGACTTCGGGGTGGTGTTCCAGTTCGGCCAGCTCATCCCCGAGCTCACCGCGCTCGACAACGTGGCGCTGCCGCTGCTGCTCGCCGGGACCCGTCGCGGCGAGGCGAACGAGCGGGCAGGGGAGTGGCTGGAGCGCTTCGGCGTCCGCGGGCAGGCGGATCTGCGCCCCGGCGGGATGAGCGGAGGTCAGAGTCAACGGGTCGCCCTGGCAAGGGCTCTGGTGACCGGCCCCAGGGCGGTCTTCGCGGACGAGCCGACCGGGGCCCTCGACACGCTCGCAGGGGAACAGGTGATGACCGCACTGGTGCACACCGCGAGGGAGTCGGCCACGGCGGTGCTGCTGATCACCCATGACGCGCAGGTCGCGGCGTACGCGGACCGTGAGGTGGGGCTGCGGGACGGGGCTGTCCACTCAGGCTCCGCCCAGGCCGCCGGTCAGGAGGCGGTTCGCCGTGAAGGCTGATATCCGCATCGCCTGGACCCTCGCGCGGGGTTCGGAACGCCGTGAGTGGTGGAGGATCTCGCTCACCCTGCTGGGCGCCCTGCTCGCCACGGGCTTCGCACTCGCCGCGGTGACCATCGCCGCCGTGCCGGGGCAGGTCTCCATCCCGTACGCACACGGGCTGCTCGACCAGCCGGGACAGCGCGCGGGGGTCGTGCTCACCCTCGTGCTCCTGCTGATTCCCGTGCTGGGCTTCCTCGGCCAGTGCGCGCGCATCGGCGCCGTGCACCGCCATCGGCGTACGGCCGGGATGCGGCTCGCCGGGGCGTCCCCCGCGCAGATGCGCAGAATCGCCGCCGCGGAGTCGGGCTTCGCCTGCCTGGCCGGATCGACGGCCGGTTCCGCCGCGTTCGCCGTACTCCTCGCCGTGACGGGGCACGCCCCGCGCCCGGTCGCCTGGACGGGCTTCGCGGCGGTCGTCGTCGCCGTCCCACTGGTCGCCGCACTCGTGAGCGTCTTCGCACTGCGCCACGTCGTCGCCTCACCCCTCGACCACGTGCGCACGACCGGCCCGGACCGGGGCCGCCGGGCCGTTCTCGGCTTCATGCTCGCGGCCGCGCTCATCGCCACGGCGGGCCTGCTCACACTGTTCCCGGCCAGCCTGGGATTCACGCCGTTCGCGCTGCTGGTCCTGGGGCTGGTGGTCTTCAGCGGGGCGGGCGCGATCTGGACGGCGGGGGCGTTCGCGGCCTTCGTCGGACGCAGGCTCACCCTCCGCGCGAAGAGCCCTGCGGTGCTCATCGCCGCGAGCCGCCTCGCACACGACCCGTGGGCCGCCGCGCGGACGCACGCCGCGCTGCTGCTCGTCACGGTCGTCGGCGTGGGCTTCGTGGGGGTGCGCGGGGTTCTGCTCGAGACGCTGTCGGTCGGCTACCGGCCGGTGGACCTGGCCTTCTACACCACCGGCATCGACCTCGCGGGATCGGCCGTACTGGTGGCCCTGGCGATCAGCCTCTGCGGCCTCGCCGTCGGCACCGCCGAGTCACTGGCCACCCGCCGCAGGGGCCTCGCGGCCCAGGCCGCCGCCGGGGTACCCCACCGGGTCCTGGCCAAAGCCGCGCTCCTGGAGACCGCGCTCCCCCTGGCACCCGCACTCCTGCTCGCCGGGACCGGAGGCACGGTGGTGTACCTGGTGTACGCCACCATCGCAGGCACCGGAGCACCTCTGCTGCCGCTGCTCGTCCCGGTGGCCGTCTACGCGGCCTGCGTGCTGGCCGCGGCGACATCGCTCCCGCTCCTGCGGCGCGTGGCGCACCCGGCGGAGCTGCGGTTCACCTAGGGCCTCTCGTCTGGATCATGCTGGGCTCGCGTGCCCCTGATCCAGCCTGATCCGAACGAAAGACCCTGGCCGCCCAGGCGCGCGCCGGCGTCCGACCCGCCGGCGCGCGGCTCCCGGCTCTGCAACCCCGTGCCGGTCACCTCACCGCCCGGTCCGCCTCCTCCGCTCCCGGACGCTCGAACTGGGTGCGGTGCAGCTCCTCGTACCGTCCTCCGGCGGCCAGCAGTTCGTCGTGCGTGCCCCGTTCGACGACCCGGCCGGCCTCGACGACCAGGATCAGGTCCGCGGCCCGCACCGTCGACAGGCGGTGGGCGATCACCACCGCCGTCCGGCCCTCCAGGGCCTCGGCCAGCGCCTCCTGGACCGCGGCTTCCGAGGTGGAGTCCAGATGTGCCGTCGCCTCGTCCAGGATCACCACCCGCTGACGGGCCAGCAGCAGCCTGGCGATGGTGAGCCGCTGGCGTTCGCCGCCGGAGAGCCGGTAGCCGCGCTCGCCGACCACCGTGTCCAGCCCCTCGGGCAGCGACGCCACCAGACCCTCCAGGCGGGAGCGGCGCAGCGCCTCCCAGATCTCCTCCTCGGTGGCCTCCGGCCGGGCGAGCAGCAGGTTGGCGCGCACCGACTCGTGGAAGAGGTGCCCGTCCTGGGTGACCATGCCGAGCGTCTCGCGGATCGAGTCGGCCGTCAGGTCGCGTACGTCGACGCCGTTCAGCCGCACAGCGCCGGAGTCGGTGTCGTACAGCCGGGGGAGCAGCTGCGCGATCGTCGACTTACCGGCTCCGGACGATCCGACGAGCGCGACCATCCGGCCCGGCTCCGCTGTGAAGGAGACGTCGTGCAGTACCTGTTCGCCGTTCCCGGAGTCGAGGGTGGCGACCTCTTCGAGCGAGGCGAGGGAGACCTTGTCGGCGGAGGGGTAGCCGAAGGACACCCCGTCGAACTCGACGGACACCGGCCCGTCCGGGACCCGGCGGGCGTCGGGCCTCTCGGCGATCAGCGGCTGGAGGTCGAGGATCTCGAAGACACGTTCGAAGCTGACCAGTGCGCTCATCACCTCGACCCGGGCTCCCGCCAGCGCCGTCAGAGGTGCGTAGAGCCGGGTGAGGAGCAGGGCCAGGGCGACGACGGCCCCGGGCTCCAGGCTGCCGCGCAGCGCGTAGTAGCCGCCGAGGCCGTAGACCAGGGCGAGCGCGAGCGCCGACACGAGGGTGAGCGCCGTGATGAACGTGGACTGGAGCATCGCCGTACGGACGCCGATGTCACGCACCCGGCCCGCGCGGGCGGCGAATTCGGCGGACTCGTCCGACGGGCGCCCGAAGAGCTTGATGAGCGTCGCGCCCGGGGCCGAGAAGCGCTCGGTCATCTGGGTGCCCATGGTGGCGTTGTGGTCGGCGGCCTCCCGCTGGAGGCCGGCCATCCGGGCGCCCAGCCGCCGGGCGGGGACGACGAAAACCGGCAGCAGCACCAGGGCCAGCAGCGTGATCTGCCACGAGATCGTGAGCATCACCGCCAGGGTGAGCAGCAGCGTGACGAGATTGGAGACGACACCGGAGAGGGTGTTGCTGAACGCCCGCTGGGCGCCGATCACGTCGTTGTTGAGCCGGCTGACCAGAGCGCCGGTCCGGGTGCGGGTGAAGAAGGCGACCGGCATCCGCTGGACATGGTCGAAGACGGCGGTCCGAAGATCCAGGATCAGGCCCTCACCGAGGGTCGCCGACAGCCACCGGGTGAGGAGTCCGAGCCCCGCCTCGGCCACGGCGATCAGGGCGATCAGCAGGGCGATCCGGGTGATCGTCCCGCCGTCCTTCCCCTGCACGATCGCGTCGACGACCCACCCGGCGAGCACCGGTGTGGCCACCGCCAGCAGCGCGGTGACCACACTGAGGAGCAGGAAGCGGAGAATCCTGCCCCGGTGCGGCCGGGCGAACACCGCGATGCGGCGCAGCGTCGCCCTGGAGAAGGGCCTGCGGTCCTTCTGCGCGTTCATCGTGCTGTGCAGCGAATGCCACGCGGTTACTTCCATGTCCATGAAGGGTGTCTCCGGGATCTGGTCGGCCAATGCCTGGTTCCCCTCGGCCGGGGCGGCCGGGGCACACGGGGAACGCTAAAACCGCAACCAAGGTTGAGGTCAATCGGTTCCGGGCGGGAAAACAGCCCCGGGTAGTGTCCTACCAACAACCGGTACAGGATTTCGTGGAACCGGGAACGCGATGAGGGTTCCGGACAGTGACGAGGTGTCATGACGCACAGAGTGACCGTAGGACTGGACGGCTCGCAGGAGAGCCGTGCCGCCGCCGAGTGGGCGGCGGGGGAGGCTGTGCTGCGGGGCGTGCCACTGCGGCTCGTGCACGCGGAGGAGTATCCGACGACGGCGGCCGTCCCCATGGCCCCGGAAGACGTGCAGCAGCGCTGGGCCGACGCGCTGCTGGACGAAGTCGCCGGGACACTGCGGGGCCGCCACCCGGGGCTCGAGGTGACCAGGCTGCGGCGGCCAGGGCATCCGTCGGCAGCCCTGGCCCTGGAGGGCGCCGAGGCGGACGTGCTGGTGCTGGGCTCGCGCGGCCTGGGCATGGTCGCGGGGTTCCTGATCGGGTCGGTCGGGATGGCGACCATCGCCGCCACCGAGCAGCCGGTGGTCCTCGTACGGGCGCCGGCGTCCGCGCAGGCCCACGACGCACCGGCGGCGGCACTCGGCGAGGGGCGCCCGGCAGGGGGCGGCGGGGTGGTCGTCGGCGTGGACATCCACGAGTCCTGTGACGCTGTCCTCGGGTTCGCCTTCGCCGAGGCGGCGCGGCGGGGCTGTGCCCTCACGGCCGTGCACAGCTGGAGGATGCCCTCCGCACTCCTGTACCCCGTCCTGGACCCCGCATTGCGGAACGACCTGGTGGCAGAGGTGACCCGCTCGCTCGGCGACATGCTGCTGCCCTACCGGCATAAGTTCCCCTCGGTGGACGTGATCGAGAAGCCGGTCCTCGGTTCCGCGGGGGAGCAGCTCACGGCCGCAGCCGAGGGCGCGGAGCTGGTGGTCGTGGGCCGCCGTGTCCGGCATGCGCCGTTGGGTCAGCACATCGGCCATGTCGCCCATGCCGTCATGCACCATGCCTCACCGCCCGTCGCCGTGGTGGCGTACGAAGGGCAGTGAGGCACGGGCGTCCACCGACTCAGGCGTGAGGTACGACCGCGACCGCACACCGCGCGTGGTGAAGTGCCGCGTGGGTGACCGGGCCGAGGCGGCGCAGGCCCGTGTCATGGGTGCGGCGCCCGACGACGAGGAGTCCGGCCCGGTCGCTGTGGGACAGCAGGACCTCGGCGGCCGTGCCGGCTTCGACGTGTTCGACGACGTCTACCTCGGGATACTTCTCGCGCCAGGGACTCAGGGCGTCTGCCAGGATCTGCCGGTGCAACGGCTCCAGGCCGCCCTCCTGCTCGGCCAGCCACATGGACCCGGGGCTCCAGAGAAGGACCGTGGGGATGCTCCAGGCGTATACGGCGCGCAGGGACGTCCCCCGCTCCGAGGCGGCGGCGAAGGCGAAGTCGATCACCGCTCCACCGGCCTCGTCCGCGTCCTGGACGCCGACGACCACGTCACCGGCGGGCTGCCGCACGGTGGCGTCCTGCCCGGTTCCGCGCACCATCACGACCGGCCGCTCCGTCATGCGCAGCACGTGCAGGGAGACCGAGCCGATCAGATAGCCGGCCAGGGTTCCGTAACCCCGCGAACCCAGCACCAGCATCCCGGCCCGTGCGGCCTCCGCGACCAGCGCCGGCACCGGGTCGTCGACCAGTAGTTCGGTGGAGACGTCCAGGGCGGGGTGGGCCTCGGCCACCCGGGACTCCGCCTCACTCAGCATGGTGCGCAGCGTGCGCTCCTCGGACGCGCGGTCCCCGACGTAGGCCGTGTCGGTGGGGTGCCACACCCAGGCGTGCACCAGGCGCAGGTCCGTGCCCCTTCGCACCGCCTCCTGCGCCGCCCAGTCCGCGGCGGCGAGGGCGTGTTCGGTTCCGTCGAGTCCTACCGTGATGGTGCCGGGCATGGAGCCTCCTGATGATGCCGCCGCAGGCCTTCACGACGGGCGTACCGATTTTCCGGAACAAGCGTCGCAGACGGGTGTTGGTGGCGTGGGTCAGGTGGACCCTGTGTCCCCCCGGCCGGCCTCGGAGCGCTCCGAGGCCGGCCGGGGGGAACGGTCGCGGATCGCTCAGAGGCCCGGCGGGACGTGGGAAGGGCGTCCGCGGCCACGCGTGAGGGAGTAGCCGAACACCCCTGCCAGCGCGGCGAGTACGCCACCTCCGACGGTCCACAGCCAGCGGTCGGTCCACCAGCCGGAGGACCAGCCGTCCTCCGGCTCGCTGCCGGCCGCGGCGGAACCGCCCTGCGCCGAGACGGCGGACGCGCCCGGCACCAGGGGTTCGGCGAGGGCGCCGTCCACGTCGGCGGCGCCGCCCCGGCCGGCCGAGATGACCTCGGTCTCGACGTGCACCGGGAGGCCGAGGTCCTCCTCGGCCAGGCCGACCACCGTCAGGCGTACGTAGTAACTGCCCGGCAGCGGGTCGGACGCCCACGGCTCGGACCAGGCGCGCACCGTACGCAGTACGCAGGACAGTTCGACGGTGCCCGCGTCCGGCGCCGCCTTCCGGGTCTGGTGGCCGTACATGCAGGCCTGCCGGCGGCGGAGCCCGTCGTACACGTCGATCTGCCAGGTCGACGCGCCGTTCCGGGTGGCGCTCTCCGGCAGGCTCACCTTCGCGCGCACGGTGGGGCGTTGCCCGGCGTCGGCGGGGAACGCCCAGTACAGGTAGTCACCCGTGGACGCGTCCGCGGTGGCCGTCTGCTCCTGCTGGATCGCCGTGGCGGTGCGGAAGGTGGTGCCCGCCTCCGTCGGCCCCGGTGACTCGCCGTCCGCCGGGCTCGCGCTCGCGGACGGGTCGTCGGCTACGGCCCCGCCCGCCGAGGTGAGGAGGGTGACGGCAGCCAGGAGCGCGCCCACGCATCCGCGCCGCACTGTGTTTCTGCGGGAACTACGCATCAGTTGGTCCTCCATACGGCCACACGCCAGCGCGAGATCCAGCCGAAGAGCAGGCCGGCGATCAGTCCGGTCAGCACCATGACGCCCAGCAGCCACCAGCCGCGGCCCAGGCCGAACGCTGCGGCGTCGGCGGCCTCGTCGGGGGAGTCCACCAGGTCGATGGTCAGCTCGACGGGCATGCCGGGAGTGGTCTTCACGGACTCGGGCGCGGAGAAGGAGTTGCTGAGCTGGAGGCATACGGCCTCGGCGGCCGGCTTCACATCGGCATCGACGTCGTCCGCTTCGGGCTTGGGATAGCGCAGCCCGGTGGAGATGGCGTCCGTGCGCCCCGTGCCGGACTCCGCGCCCCGGACGATCTCGCGGCCGTGCGCGGTCACGGCGCGCAGCAGCACCCCGTAGTCGTTGTCCACGGCGCGGTCCGCCGCCACACTCACGGAGGCGCGCAGTTCCTGGCCGGGCAGGACGTCCACCCGGTACCAGCGGTGCTTGCCGATCTCCTGCCGGTCCGTGTAGAGCCCGGCCTTCAGCTCGGGAGCCGCGGAGCAGCTGCCCGCGCCCTCGGTCGCCACGGGGGTGACGGCCGGCTCGGCGGCCCGGTCCACCAACTGCTTGACACGACCCGAGAGTTCATCGGTGTGCTGGACCGCCGTGTAGGTGCCGCCGGTGGCCTCGGCGATGCAGGTCAGCTGCTGCCGGATCTTGGCGTTCGGCACCAGGCCCAGCGTGTCGATGACCAGGTGGATCCCCCGGGCGGCGATGTCACGCGCCACCTCGCAGGGGTCGAGCGGGCCGCAGGTGTCCTCGCCGTCGGTGATCAGGACGATCCGCCGGGTGGCGTCACCGCCCTCGAGGTCGTCGGCGGCGCCCAGCAGTGCGGGGCCGATCGGGGTCCAGCCGGTCGGCGCCAGAGTGGCGACGGCGGTCTTGGCCTCGGTGCGGTCGAGCGGGCCGACCGGGTAGAGCTGCTTGGTGTCCTTGCAGCCGACCTTGCGGTCGTCGCCCGGATAGTCGGCACCGAGCGTACGGATGCCGAGCTCCACCTCCTCGGGCACCGCGTCCAGGACGTCGTTGAACGCCTGCTTGGCGGCGGATATGCGGGACTCTCCGTCCATGTCACGCGTGCGCATGGAACCGCTGACGTCAAGGACCAGTTCGACCTTGGGCGATGGGGTGGCGGGGGGTTCGTCGGCGGCGGCCGGCAGGGCGGTGCCGAGCCCGGCGGCCAGGGTGGCGAGCAGAACGCACACCCCGGCCGTCAGCCGTTTTCTTATGATCATCGCCGGATCCTATTGAAGATCCGCAGTCATCCCCAAAACCGTTCCACCGAGCGCTGTTTCGGGGCAGCCGTCATGCGCCGAGCAGTGGCTCCGCCGCCCTGTCCAGCACCGAACCGACGCGCTCCCACGTCTCGGTGTCCCTCTCCACCGGCGGGAGTTCGGCATCCGTGTCGGACGGCTTCGCGTTCCACCGGGTCGCTACGGCGACCGGGTCGCCGTAACCCGCCGCCGACGCGGCCAGCGCGGCCGCGCCGAGAGCGACCAGCTCGCCGCTGCCCGGCACGAGCAGGGGCCGGCCGGAGAGGCGGCGCACCGTCTCCACCCAGGTGCGGCCCTGGGCGCCGCCGCCGACCAGGCGCAGGGGCCGGCCCGCGACCTCGGGGTCGGCCGGGTCGAGGCCGCACGCCAGCAGCAGCTCGTCGAGCGCCCGCAGCACGGTGAAGGCCGCACCCTCGTACGCCGCGCCCAGCAACTGCTGCGGCGTGGTGTCGTGCCGGAGCCCGGTGAGCAGCCCGGAGGAGGTGGGCAGGTCAGGGGTGCGCTCCCCGTCGAGGTAGGGGAGGAGGACGGCCTCGCCACCGGGTGTCGCGTCGTCGCGGTGCAGACCGAGGAGGGTGGCCACCTTGTCGACGGCCAGGGTGCAGTTGAGGGTGCAGGCCAGCGGAAGATACGTGCCGTCGGCCGCGGCGAACCCCGACAGGGCCGTGGACGCGGGGCGGGTCCGGGAGGCGGCGAAGACCGTGCCCGAGGTGCCCAGGCTCAGGACCGGGTGGTCCAGCAGCCCCGCGCCGCCCAGGCCGAGACCCACCGCGGCGCTCATGTTGTCGCCGGTGCCGGCCGCGACGGCGATCCCGGCCGGCAGGCCGAGTGCCCCGGCCGCGGCCTCGGTCAGGGAGCCGATCCGGGCCCCGCCCGTCGCGGCGACCTCGGGCAGCATGGACGTGTCCAGGCCGAGGCGGTCCAGGAGCTCCGGGTCGTACGCGCCCGTCGCGGTGGAGTACCAGCAGGTGCCCGACGCGTCTCCGGGGTCCGTCGCCGCGACGCCCGCGAGCCGCTCCGTGAGGAAGTCGTGGGGCAGTCGCACGAAGGCCGTCGCCCCGGCGCTCGCCGGATCGTTCTCGCGCAGCCAGCGCCACTTCGTCGCGGTCATGGACGCGACGGGCACCGTGCCGGTGCGCGCGGTCCATGCCTCGGGTCCGCCCAGCTCGGCGACGAGTGCGGCCGCCTGCGGCGCGGACCGCGTGTCGTTCCACAGGAGTGCGGGGCGCAGCGGGCGCCCGGTCCGGTCGAGGGTCACGAGGCCGTGCTGCTGTCCCGCGACGGCGATGCCGACGACGGCGGACGCGGAGAGCCCGGACTCCTTCAGCCCGGCCGCGACGGCATCGCGGAGCGCCTGCCACCAGACCTCGGGGTCGGTCTCGCGGGCCCCGCCCTCACCGTTGACCACGTGCGCGGCGCGGCCGACGGCGAGCAGCTCACCGGTCTCGGTGTCGGTGACTGCAGCCTTGGTGGACTGGGTGGAGCTGTCCACGCCGATGACGACGGTACGCGGCGGCATGGGCTACCTCTTCTCGTGCGATTCCGGTGGTGCGGGTTTTGGGAGTGCGACAAACAAATTACGTGATCGAGGCCGCCCCGAACAGGGGCGGCCCTCGTTTCGTCGTTCGGGGGGTTACGCAGGCGGAACACCGTGTGCATAATTAATCATGTCAGTGAACAAATAGGCTCGGACTGCGGACGGCGGTTCCGGACCCAGGCAGGCGAAGGCGGACACACCATGACGGAGCGCTTCACTCCCACCCCTGCGGACAGGTTCACCTTCGGTCTGTGGACCGTGGGCTGGCGTGGCAACGACCCGTTCGGTGACGCGACGCGTCCCGCGCTGGACCCGGTCGAGTCGGTGGAGCGGCTCGCCGAGCTCGGTGCGCACGGTGTGACGTTCCACGACGACGACCTGATCCCGTTCGGGTCCGACGACGCCGAGCGGGCCCGGCTGATCGGCCGGTTCAAGGACGCGCTGGAGCGCACCGGGATGAAGGTCCCGATGGCCACCACCAACCTGTTCACCCACCCGGTGTTCAAGGACGGCGGGTTCACCTCCAACGACCGCGACGTGCGCCGTTTCGCGTTGCGCAAGACCATCCGCAACATCGACCTGGCCGCCGAGCTCGGCGCCACCACCTACGTCGCCTGGGGCGGCCGCGAGGGCGCCGAGTCCGGCGGCGCCAAGGACGTCCGTGTCGCCCTGGACCGGATGAAGGAAGCCTTCGACCTGCTGGGCGACCACGTCACCGAGCAGGGCTACGACCTGCGCTTCGCGATCGAGCCCAAGCCCAACGAGCCCCGCGGCGACATCCTCCTGCCCACCATCGGCCACGCCCTGGCCTTCATCGAGCGCCTCGAGCGCCCCGAGATGGTCGGCGTGAACCCGGAGACCGGCCACGAGCAGATGGCCGGACTGAACTTCCCCCACGGCATCGCCCAGGCCCTGTGGGCCGGCAAACTCTTCCACATCGACCTCAACGGCCAGTCCGGCATCAAGTACGACCAGGACTTCCGCTTCGGCGCCGGCGACCTGCGCCAGGCCTTCTGGCTCGTCGACCTCCTGGAGACCTCCGACTACACCGGATCACTCCACTTCGACTTCAAGCCCGTACGTACCGACGGCATCGACGGCGTCTGGGAATCCGCGAAGAACTGCATGCGCAACTACCTCATCCTCAAGGACCGCGCC
>NZ_MAPV01000115.1 GCF_001700505.1 Streptomyces mutomycini | reverse complement strand
GGGCTTGTTCCCCAGGCCCGCCCCTTCCCGAACCGGGGGCTCAGCCCTCCGGCCCCCGCTCCTCAAACGCCGGAGGGGCTGAGGGGGGTGTGCTCCGGGGGAGGAGGACCCACCGGCGGGCCGGGCTGGCCAGGCAGGTCGGATGGTTCTCGGGGTGCCGGGCGGTCAGGTGTGCTTCGTCACGGCGGGGAAGGACGCCGAGCCGGGGCCGGGGAAAACGGAAGCGGCCCGGCCATCCAGGGGGATGGGCGGGCCGCTCGGGTCGGGTGTGGGTCAGCTTTCCGTCTTGCGGAGACGGAAGGTGAGGGACAGGCCCTCGTCCTCGAAGGCCGTGCCGTACGCGTCGTCCGCCTCGCCCTGCGCGTAGTCCAGGGCCAGGACCTCGTCCGCGATCAGGGCCGCGTGCTCGGTCAGGGCCTCGGCCGTCGCCGGGGACGCCGACGTCCAGCGGACCGCGATCCGGTCCGCCACGTCCAGGCCGCTGTTCTTGCGGGCCTCCTGGATCAGCCGGATCGCGTCACGGGCAAGCCCGGCCGCCCGCAGCTCGGGGGTGATCTCCAGGTCCAGGGCGACCGTCGCGCCCGAGTCGGACGCCACCGACCAGCCCTCGCGCGGTGTCTCCGTGATGATGACCTCGTCGGGGGCCAGGGTGACCCGCTCGCCGTCCACCTCGACCGACGCCGTGCCCTCGCGCAGCGCCAGGGAGAGCGCGGCCGCGTCGGCGTCCGCGACGGCCTTGGCCACCGCCTGGACACCCTTGCCGAACCGCTTGCCCAGCGCGCGGAAGTTCGCCTTCGCCGTGGTGTCGACCAGCGAGCCGCCGACCTCCGAGAGGGAGGCCAGGGAGGAGACGTTCAGCTCCTCCGTGATCTGGGCGCGCAGCTCGGGGGTGAGCGAGTCGAAGCCCGAGGCGGCGACCAGGGCCCGCGACAGCGGCTGCCTGGTCTTGACGCCCGACTCGGCACGCGTGGCCCGGCCCAGCTCGACCAGGCGGCGTACGAGGGCCATCTGCGAGGAGAGCGCCGGGTCGACCGATGCCGGGTCGGCCTTGGGCCATGTGGACAGGTGCACCGACTCGGGGGCCTCAGGGGCGACCGGGACGATCAGGTCCTGCCAGACCCGCTCCGTGATGAACGGGGTCAGCGGGGCCATCAGCCGCGTGACCGTCTCCACGACCTCGTGCAGGGTGCGCAGCGCCGCCTTGTCGCCCTGCCAGAAGCGGCGGCGCGAGCGGCGGACGTACCAGTTGGACAGGTCGTCGACGAAGGCCGAGAGCAGCTTGCCGGCGCGCTGGGTGTCGTACCCCTCCAGAGCCTTGGTGACCTCGTCGACCAGGGTGCCGAGCTCGCTCAGCAGCCAGCGGTCCAGGACCGTGCGGTCGGCCGGGGCCGGATCGGCCGCGGACGGTGCCCAGCCCGACGTACGTGCGTACAGGGCCTGGAAGGCCACCGTGTTCCAGTAGGTGAGGAGCGTCTTGCGGACGACCTCCTGGATGGTGCCGTGGCCCACGCGTCGTGCCGCCCACGGGGAGCCGCCCGCCGCCATGAACCAGCGCACCGCGTCGGCGCCGTGCTGGTCCATCAGCGGGATCGGCTGGAGGATGTTGCCGAGGTGCTTGGACATCTTCCGGCCGTCCTCGGCGAGGATGTGGCCCAGGCAGACCACGTTCTCGTAACTGGACTTGTCGAAGACGAGCGTGCCGACCGCCATCAGCGTGTAGAACCAGCCGCGCGTCTGGTCGATGGCCTCCGAGATGAACTGCGCCGGATAGCGGCTCTCGAAGACTTCCTTGTTCTTGTACGGGTAGCCCCACTGCGCGAACGGCATCGAACCCGAGTCGTACCAGGCGTCGATGACCTCCGGGACGCGGTACGCCTCCAGCTGGCAGTTCTCGTGCGAGCAGGTGAACGTGATCTCGTCGATGAACGGGCGGTGCGGGTCCAGGTCCGACTGGTCGGTGCCCGTCAGTCCGGTGAGCTCCGCGCGCGAGCCCACGCAGGTGAGGTGGCCGTCCTCGCAGCGCCAGATCGGCAGCGGCGTGCCCCAGTAACGGTTGCGGGACAGCGCCCAGTCGACGTTGTTGTTCAGCCAGTCGCCGAAACGGCCGTGCTTGACCGAGTCCGGGAACCAGTTGGTCTTCTCGTTCTCCTGGAGCAGCCGGTCCTTGACCGCGGTCGTGCGGATGTACCAGGAGGGCTGCGCGTAGTACAGGAGCGCCGTGTGGCAGCGCCAGCAGTGCGGGTAGCTGTGCTCGTACGGGACGTGGCGGAAGAGCTTGCCGCGCGCCGCCAGATCCTCGGTGAGGGCCTCGTCGGCCTTCTTGAAGAAGACGCCGCCGACCAGCGGGAGGTCCTCCTCGAAGGTTCCGTCGGGGCGGACCGGGTTGACGACCGGCAGGCCGTACGAGCGGCAGACGAGGAGGTCGTCGGCGCCGAAGGCGGGGGACTGGTGGACCAGACCCGTGCCGTCCTCGGTCGTGACGTACTCGGCGTTGACGACGTAGTGCGCCTCGGAGGGGAACTCGACAAGCTGGAAGGGGCGTTCGTAGCTCCAGCGCTCCATCTCACGGCCGGTGAACGTCTGACCGGTGAGCTCCCAGCCCTCACCGAGCGCCTTCTCGACCAGCGGCCGGGCCACGACCAGCTTCTCCTCGCCGTCGGTCGCGACGACGTAGGAGACGTCGGGGTGTGCGGCGACGGCGGTGTTGGAGACCAGGGTCCAGGGGGTCGTCGTCCAGACCAGCAGGGCGGCCTCGCCGGCCAGCGGGCCGCTCGTCAGCGGGAAGCGGACGAAGACCGAGGGGTCGACGACCGTCTCGTAGCCCTGGGCGAGCTCGTGGTCCGAGAGGCCGGTGCCGCAGCGCGGGCACCAGGGGGCGACGCGGTGGTCCTGGACCAGCAGGTCCTTGTTGAAGATCTCCTTCAGCGACCACCACACGGAGTCGACGTACTCCGGGTCCATCGTGCGGTAGGCGTCGTCCAGGTCGACCCAGTACCCCATGCGGGTCGTGAGCTCGGTGAACGCGTCGGTGTGACGGGTCACGGACTCACGGCACTTCGCGTTGAACTCGGCGATGCCGTAGGCCTCGATGTCCTTCTTGCCGTTGAAGCCCAGCTCCTTCTCCACCGCGAGCTCGACCGGCAGGCCGTGGCAGTCCCAGCCGGCCTTGCGGCCGACGTGGTAGCCCTGCATGGTGCGGAAGCGCGGGAAGACGTCCTTGAAGACGCGTGCCTCGATGTGGTGGGCCCCGGGCATGCCGTTGGCGGTCGGCGGGCCCTCGTAGAAGACCCACTCGGGGCGGCCCTCGGACTCCTCGAGACTCTTGGCGAAGACCTTGCTGTCGCGCCAGAAGTCGAGCACGGCGTGCTCGAGGGCGGGCAGGTCGACCTGGGCGGGTACCTGGCGGTACTGCGGCGATGTCATGTGCGGGCTTCCTCCGGCGGACGTCTTCCACTTCCGTCGGAGGGACGAGAACCGGATCGGCTCCCGCGGTACCACCCTCCTTGGCCCCGGGCATGCACCCGTGGCCCCCTCATTGGGGCAGCGATGCCGGGTCTAGTCGCCTTGCTCCCGTGGGCGGATCCCATGGGTCCAAGGCTTTCTTCCGGCGGCTCCGGGGTGATTTTCACGGCGCGCTCGCCCCCGGGCTCCCACCGTCCCCGGGTCGCTCCTGGCTGCGTACGACGCTACTCGTCCCGTCCATGCCTCTCGCTGCGGCCAGTGTACGGGCCCGTACGGGCGGCGGCCGACCGGTTTTGGGCCGGCGGCACACGGGAGGGGCTTGCACCCGAATGGCCACTCGGCGCGGACGGAGTCCCGGAGAGCGAGCGGGGGCGGATTACCGGGCGGGGAGCTGGGCACAACGGTTGCAGGCGCGCCACTGCCCGGCCGCGGGGAGGGGCGAACCGGCGGCGTGCCCCGTTGCCGCGGAGCTGGGGTCGATTTATCGTCCCAGCACGATTCGCGTGCAAGATCACAATATGTGAAGGGGCCGCGGCCATGGTGACGAAGAAGACCGCCGTACCGAGAACGGCATCCGAAGGATCCACGGCTGCGGCTGCCGAGGAGGAGACGGGGAACGCGGGCGAGGAGAAGCCGGCCGGGAAGAAGGCGAGGAAGGCCGCCGGAAAGAAGACGGCCGCACATCCGCCGGAGCCGGAGCGGGCCGGTGAGGAAACGGCCCACGAAGGGCCGGCGAAGAAGAGCACGGCCAGGAAGAGCGCAGCAGGTAATGCGTCGAGGAAGGCCACGGGGGCGGCTCCGGCCGCCGAGCAGACAGGAGCCCACACGGTGGTAGCCAAGAAGAGCGCGGCCCGGACCACGGCTGCAGGAGAGGGCACCGCGACGGCGGTCGCACCGGCCGGGGCCGGAGTCGCGACGGCGCCCGGAGACCTGGCGGTCAGGCCGGGGGAGGACCCCTGGACCCCGGAGGAGGTCGACACGGCACGGACCGGGCTTGCCGGTGAGGTCCTGCGGCTGCGCACGGAGCTGGAGGCGTCGGGTGCGGCGCTGGCCGGGCTGATGCGCGACTCCGGGGACGGGGCCGGCGACGACGACGCGGACACCGGCACGAAGAACATCACCAGGGAGCACGAGCTGTCCCTCGCGGCCCACGCCCAGGAGACCCTGGAACAGACCGAGCGAGCCCTCGCCCGGCTCGACGCGGGGACCTACGGTCTCTGCGAAGTCTGCGGCAAGCCGATCGGCAAGGCGCGGATGCAGGCCTTCCCCCGGGCCACGCTCTGCGTGGAGGACAAGCAGAAGCAGGAGCGGCGCGGCTGAAGGCCCGCACGGATTCAGGCCCGGACCGGGCGGGACGGGACCGGACCGGGCCTGATCCGGAGGAAGCGGCCCGGCGGTCCGGGATCCGGGGCTGAGAACCCCGGATCCCGGGGTGTGTCGTACCCTCGTCCTCAGTCAGGCACCTAGGTTGAGGGACTCACGTGGCAGAGGCGGAGCGCATCATCGGTACGCCGGATATCCCCGATGCCGAGGGGGCGGACGGGGCTGAGCCCCAGCAGCCCGCCGGAGGCCCGGCCCCGGAGGGGAGCGACGAGCCGGGCAGCGCCCGGAGCGGGAAGAAGAAGGTCCTGGTACTCCTGGGTGTGGCCGTCCTGGCCTATCTCCTGGACCTGGTCAGCAAGATGATCGTGGTCGCGAAGCTGGAGCACGAGGAGCCCATCGAGATCTTCGGCGACTGGCTGAAGTTCGACGCGATCCGCAACGCGGGTGCCGCGTTCGGGATCGGTGAGGCGTTCACCGTGATCTTCACGGCCATCGCGGCCGTGGTGATCGTCGTGATCATCCGGCTCGCCCGCAAGCTCTACAGCCTGCCCTGGGCCATCGCACTGGGACTGCTGCTCGGCGGAGCGCTCGGCAACCTCACCGACCGCATCTTCCGCGCGCCGGGCGTCTTCAAGGGCGCGGTGGTCGACTTCATCGCTCCGGCCCACTTCGCCGTCTTCAACCTCGCCGACTCCGCGATCGTGTGCGGGGGGATCCTCATCGTGATCCTTTCCTTCAAGGGCCTGGACCCCGACGGCACCGTGCACAAGGACTAGTGGGCGCAAGGCATACTCGACTGGTGAGTACGTATCCCGAGGTCCGCACCCTGCCCGTACCCGACGGCCTGGAGGGCGAGCGTGTCGACGCCGCCATCTCCCGGATGTTCGGTTTCTCCCGCACCAAGGCCGCCGAGCTGGCCGCAGCCGGGAAGGTCCAGGTGGACGGAGCGGTTGCCGGGAAGTCCGAGCGGGTGCACGGCGGTGCCTGGCTCGAAGTGGAGATGCCCCAGGCACCCGCTCCGGTCCAGATCGTCGCCGAGCCCGTCGAAGGCATGGAGATCGTCCATGACGACGACGACATCGTCGTCATCATGAAGCCGGTCGGCGTCGCCGCCCACCCCAGCCCCGGCTGGACCGGCACCACCGTCATCGGCGGCCTCGCGGCCGCCGGCTACCGCATCTCGACGTCGGGTGCCGCCGAGCGGCAGGGCATCGTGCACCGCCTGGACGTCGGCACCTCCGGTCTGATGGTCGTGGCCAAGTCCGAGCGGGCCTACACCCTGCTCAAGGCGCAGTTCCGCGACCGGGTCGTCGAGAAGAAGTACCACGCGCTGGTGCAGGGTCACCCCGACCCGATGAGCGGCACCATCGACGCCCCCATCGGCCGCCACCCGCAGCACGACTACAAGTGGGCCGTCACCGCCGAGGGCAAGCCCTCCGTGACGCACTACGACCTCATCGAGGCCTTCCGGGCGGCCAGCCTGCTCGACATCAAGCTGGAGACCGGGCGCACGCACCAGATCCGTGTGCACATGTCCGCGCACCGCCACCCCTGTGTCGGCGACCTGACCTACGGCGCCGACCCGACGCTGTCCAAGCGCCTCGGCCTGACCCGGCAGTGGCTGCACGCGGTCCGCCTCGGCTTCGAGCACCCGGCCGACGGCGGCTGGGTCGAATTCGAGAGCGGCTACCCGGACGACCTCCGCCACGCCCTCGACACGATCGCGGCGGAGAGCGAATGAACCCCGGGGCCGCCCCCTGCGTCACCCGGCGGGCTGTCGACGAGAGCGACCTCGCGGCGTGCTTCCAGGTCCGCAAGGACGTCTTCGTCGGGGAGCAGCAGGTGCCCGAGGAGATCGAGTACGACGCCCACGACTCCACAGCGGTGCACGTCATCGCCGTAGACGCGTCCGGCTCCGCACTCGGCACGGGACGGCTGCTGCACGGTGAGGCCGCCGCGGGAAAGACCGGCGGCGACCTGACCGTCGGGTCGCTCGGCCGGCTCGCCGTGACCCGCGAGGCCCGTGGCCTCGGCGTCGGGGCCGCACTGGTCCGCGCCGTGGAGGAGGAGGCCCGCACCCTGGGCCTGTCCGCCGTGGACCTGCACGCGCAGACGCACGCGCTCGGCTTCTACGAGCGGCTCGGTTACACGGCGTACGGGCCCGAGTTCCCTGACGCGGGGATGCCGCACCGGGCCATGCGCCGCGCGCTCTGACGTTGCGTCCGGCAGTTCAGTACCGCAGGCCGCCCGGCCCGGCGTGGCGCCGGGCTGCCGGGTCAGCCGCGGCCCGTGCGCGGGGCCTTGTCGAGGTCGGCCGGACGGCCGTTGGCCGACGGGCTCATGGACTCCGCGCCGGTCAGCTCCCGCCAGTGGTCGCCGGGCGGCAGCGCCGCGGGAGACGTCACGACCCGGGGCAGTGCGTACGGATGGTTGTCCCGGAGCCAGCCGATCATCTGCTCCCGCACGGCGCAGCGCACCGTCCAGATGTCGTCCGCGTCCTTCGCGGTGACCACCGCCCGCACCTCGATCGTCGTGGGGGTGGTGTCGGTGACGGCCAGGGACCAGTCGCGGCCGTCCCAGGCGGCGCACTCCCCGAGGACATCGCGCAGCCGGTCGCGCATCGCCGCGACCGGGGCCGAGTGGTCGAGCTGGAAGAAGACGGTGCCGGTCATCTGCACCCCGCCGCGCGACCAGTTCTCGAACGGCTTGCTCGTGAAGTACGACACGGGCATGGTGATCCGCCGCTCGTCCCAGGTCCGCACCGCGAGGAAGGTCAGGGTGATCTCCTCCACGGTGCCCCACTCGCCGTCCACCACCACGGTGTCGCCGATCCGCACCATGTCGCCGAAGGCGATCTGGAAACCCGCGAAGAGGTTGCCGAGCGTCGACTGCGCGGCGACACCGGCGACGATGCCGAGCACACCGGCCGACGCCAGCATCGACGTGCCGACGGCGCGCATCGCCGGGAAGGTCAGCAGCATCGCCGCGATCGCGACCGTCGCCACCACGGCGGTGACCACACGCTGGATCAGGGTGACCTGGGTACGGACCCGTCGTACGCGGGCGGGGTCGCGGGTCCCCGTCGCGTACCGCGCGTACGAGGACTGCACAATGGTGGCCGCGACGCGGATCACCAGCCAGGCGGACGCCGCTATCAGCACCAGCGTCAGGACCTGACCGATTCCCGCTCGGTGCTCCCGCACCAGGTCGAGCCGGATCTGGCCGAAGCTGGCCCTCAGCAGCGCCGTGCAGAGCACGACCTGCAGGGGGAGCCGGCAGAGCCGGAGCAGACCCCAGACGGGCGTCTCGTGATGCCGGCTGTCGGCGCGGCGCAGCAGCAGATCGACCAGCCAGCCCACCAGCAGCGTGATCACCAGCGATCCGCCCACCACGAGCAGCGGTCGCAGTACGTTCTCCATTCCGTCGTCCTCCAAGAGTCGGGGCACGCCTGGCACCATGGACCGCATGAACATCATGCTTTTCCACTCGACCTGCGGTCTGAGGCCGGCCGTGCACGCGTCCGCCGAGCGGCTGCGCGCAGCCGGGCACGAAGTGCGCGTGCCCGATCTCTTCGAGGGGCACACCTTCGAAACCGTCGAGGACGGAATGGCCTTCAAGGAGCAGCTGGGCAAGGACGAGCTGCTCAAGCGTGCCGTCCTGGCCGCCGCGCCCTACTCCGACCAGGGCCTCGTCTACGCGGGATTCTCGTTCGGGGCATCGGTCGCGCAGACCCTCGCACTGGGCGACGCGAAGGCCCGGGGGCTGCTGCTGCTCCACGGCACCTCGGACATCGCCGAGAACGCCTCGGTCGACGAACTGCCCGTACAGCTGCACGTGGCCGACCCCGACCCGTTCGAGTCGCACGACTGGCTGACCAGCTGGTACCTCCAGATGCAGCGGACCGGCGCGGACGTCGAGGTCTACCGCTACCCGGGGGCCGGACATCTGTTCACCGACCCGGACCTGCCCGACTTCGACCAGGCGGCCGCCGAGCTGGCCTGGAAGGTCGCCATCGGATTCCTCGCGACCCTGTAGGCCGCCCGCACAACACGACGAGGGCCCGAACAGGTTCGGGCCCTCGTCCGTCTCAGCCGCGGGGTCAGCCGGCTCGGGCAGGCGGGCGAACCGGAGAGGTTCGCCCGCCTGTCGGTGATCCGCACCCGAAGTCGTGACTTCGGTGCTGTGGAGCCGGAGCTCCCCGCGTCAGCCCTTCAGCGCCTTGGTGATCGCGGTGTTGAAGTCGGCCACCGTCATGGGCGCGTTCTCGCTGCCCTCGGCGGTGACCTTCTTGCCGTCCATCTTGAGGGTCGGCGTGCCCTGGACACCGCTCTTGTCGAACGCCTTCGACATCTTGATCGCCCAGGCGTCGAACGTGCCGTCCTCGACGTTCTTCCGGAAGGCCGTGTTGCCCTTCAGCGCTTCCACCGAGTCCGCCACCTCGATCAGGTAACTGTCCTTGGCGAACTTGTCGTTCGCCTCCTCGGGGTGGTACTTGGCGGAGTACAGCGCGGTCTTGTACTCCAGGAAGGCTTCGGGGCTCACGTCGAGCGCCGCGCCCAGCGCGCTCAGGGCGTTCTTCGAGCCCTCGCCGCTGTCCGAGTTGTCGATGAAGGTCGCGCCGACGTACTTGATCTTGTACTTTCCGGCCTCGACGTCCTTGTCCACGGTCTCGCCGACCGTCTGCTCGAACGTGGCGCAGATCGGGCAGCGCGAGTCCTCGTACAGTTCCAGGGTCTTCTTGGCGCTCGACTCGCCGATCACGACGGTCGTGCCGTCGTCGCCCGAGGTGTTCTTGGGCGCGGTGACGTTCTTCGCGTCCGCGGCGGCCTCCCAGGCGGAGGGCTTGTTCAGCTGCATCACGCCGTAGCTGACGGCGCCGGCCACCGCGAGCACGGCCACGACGGAGACGCCGACGACGATCTGCTTGCGCGCCTTGTCCTTCTTCGCCTGGCGCTCGCGCTCCACGCGCAGCCGCTCACGGGCTGCGGACTTGTTGGCCTGGCTGTTGCGACTGCTCATGAGGATGCTCCGAAGAAGTGGGGGTGACTCTGAAGGGGGACTTACCGCGTACTCAGGCAGGGGTGAAGGCCGAGCGCGGCGGGCCCCTCCGTCCCACGGAGTGCACCAGGAAGCGGGCCGGGGCGAGCGGGTGCGGGCGGCCGGTGCGCCGGGCACCGGACCGCACACCGCGCCGCGCCCCGCCCGCCACGGCGACCGCGACGAGCAGCGGCCGGAAGGCGACGGCGGCCGCGGCGCGCAGCAGCCCCGCGAGCGCCGACTCGCCGCGCCGCAGCCAGGCGGCGGCCAGCAGGCCCACCGTCACGTGTGCGACCAGCAGCAGCCAGGGAACGGCGGGCCCCGGCGAGGCCAGCAGCGCGGCGGCGTGATGCGGCTCGGCGGTCACCCCGGCCAGGGGAGTGCCGACCGCGGCCACACCGGAGAGGCCGTCCGCCCCGGCTCCGTCGCCGCAGAGCACGTCGACGCCCACGGAGCGCAGCGGACCCGCTATCGGGCCGCCGGCCGCCCCGTAGCAGAGGTGCTGGCCCGTGGTGAACACGGTGTCGGCGGCCAGCTCCAGCGGAACCAGCAGCCCGGCGATCGCCCCGAAACCGCGCTCGCGGCCCGCCAGCGCGAACGCCACGGCGAAGACGGCCCCGGCCAGCAGTGCGACGGCGGTCATCGGCAGCGGGACCCGGGAGAGCAGCACATGGGACGCGGACGAGAGCGTGACGACGAGCGCGGTGAACAGCGCCGCGCGTACCGCTCTCATCTGCGTCCCTGATACGTCCATCGCCGGAGAGTGTGTCATGGGTACCCGTAGGAGAGCCCTAAAGGATCCGCCGGAGCGGGCCTACAGGCCCGGGATGCGGCCGTTGCGGAAGAGGTCGACGAAGATCTGGTGGTCGGCGCGGGTGCGCGCACCGTAGCTGTGCGCGAAGTCGACCAGCAGGCCGGCGAAGCCCTCCTCGTCGGCCGCGATGGCCGCGTCGATCGCGCGCTCCGTGGAGAACGGCACCAGCGAGTGCCCGCTCTCGTCGTCCGCGGCCGAGTGCATCGTCGCCGTGGCCCGGCCGAGATCGGCGACCACCGCCGCGATCTCCTCCGGCTCGTCGATGTCGGACCAGTCCAGGTCGACCGCGTACGGAGAGACCTCGGCGACCAGCTGACCCGACCCGTCCAGCTCGGTCCAGCCCAGCCAGGGGTCGGCGTGCGCCTGGAGCGCGCGCTGCGAGATCACCGTGCGGTGCCCCTCGTGCTGGAAGTACTCCCGCACCGCCGCGTCGGTGATGTGCCGGGACACCGCCGGGGTCTGCGCCTGCTTGATGTAGATCACCACATCGTTCTCCAGGGCGTCGCTGTTGCCCTCCAGGAGGATGTTGTACGAGGGCAGGCCGGCCGACCCGATGCCGATGCCGCGGCGGCCGACGACGTCCTTGACCCGGTAGGAGTCCGGCCGCGTCAGGCTCGACTCCGGCAGCGTCTCCAGGTAACCGTCGAACGCGGCGAGCACCTTGTACCGCGTCGCGGCGTCCAGGTCGATCGCGCCGCCGCCGTCGGAGAACCGGCGCTCGAAGTCCCGGATCTCCGTCATCGACTCCAGCAGGCCGAAGCGGGTCAGCGCCCGGGCGTCACGCAGCGCGCCGAGCAGTGGGCCCTCGGCGGTGTCCAGGGTGAACGGCGGCACCTCGTCGTTCTTGGCGCCGGTCGCCAGGGCGTGGATCCGCTCGCGGTAGGCGTCCGCGAAGACCCGGACGAGCTCGGAGATCTGGTCGTCGCCCAGCGCCTTCGCGTAACCGATCAGGGCGACGGAAGCGGCGAAACGCTTGAGGTCCCAGGTGAAGGGGCCCACATAGGCCTCGTCGAAGTCGTTGACGTTGAACACGAGCCGGCCGTTGGCGTCCATGTAGGTGCCGAAGTTCTCGGCGTGCAGATCGCCGTGGACCCACACCCGGCTGGTCCGCTCGTCCAGATACGGGCCGCCGCGCTGCTCACGCTCCAGATCGGCGTAGAACAGGCCGGCCGAGCCCCGGTAGAACGCGAAGGCGGAACCCGCCATCTTGCGGAACTTCACCTTGAACGCTGCGGGGTCGGCGGCCAGGAGCTCCCCGAAAGCGGTGTCGAAAACGGCGAGAATCTGCTCCCCGCGCTGCTCCGCGCGGGTCTGCGTGTCCGACATCGCTGGGTGCCTCCTGGTACAGGGCGTGCATGACAAATGGGACGGGCGTCCCCGCTCTTCCAACGCGCGACCGTACCCCGGAGTGCCCGTCGTCCGTGACCTCCAGGACGTAGACTTCCACGCTGTCCCCCCAACCCGTCACCTCCCACCCGTCGCCCGACCACCACCCCTCATCGAGGCGCTTCGCGCCGCCCTGAAGACCGCCCCGGAGGCACAGCGCCGTGAGCAAGCCGCCCTTCACGCACCTGCACGTCCACACCCAGTACTCGCTGCTGGACGGTGCCGCGCGGCTCAAGGACATGTTCGAAGCGTGCAACGACATGGGCATGTCGCACATCGCGATGACCGACCACGGCAACCTCCACGGGGCGTACGACTTCTTCCACTCGGCCCGGAAGGCCGGAGTGACGCCGATCATCGGGATCGAGGCGTACGTCGCCCCCGAGTCCCGCAAGCACAAGCGCAAGATCCAGTGGGGCCAGCCGCACCAGAAGCGCGACGACGTCTCGGGTTCCGGCGGTTACACCCACAAGACGATCTGGGCTTCGAACAGCACCGGGCTGCACAACCTCTTCAAGCTCTCCTCGGACGCGTACGCCGAGGGCTGGCTGCAGAAGTGGCCGCGGATGGACAAGGAGACCATCTCCCAGTGGTCCGAGGGCCTGATCGCCTCCACCGGGTGCCCCTCCGGCGAGGTGCAGACCCGGCTGCGGCTCGGGCAGTTCGACGAGGCGGTCCAGGCAGCCTCCGACTACAAGGACATCTTCGGCGAGGGCAAGTACTTCCTGGAGCTGATGGACCACGGCATCGAGATCGAGCGCCGGGTCCGCGACGGGCTCCTGGAGATCGGCCGGAAGCTCGGCATCCCGCCGCTCGTCACGAACGACTCGCACTACACCTACGCCAACGAGGCGACGGCGCACGACGCCCTGCTGTGCATCCAGACCGGCAAGAACCTCTCCGACCCGGACCGCTTCCGCTTCGACGGCACCGGCTACTACCTCAAGACGACGGACGAGATGTACGGCGTCGACTCCTCCGACGCCTGGCAGGAGGGCTGCGCCAACACCCTCCTCGTCGCGCAGCAGATCGACACCACCGGCATGTTCGAGAAGCGCGACCTGATGCCGAAGTTCGACATCCCGGACGGCTTCACGGAGATCACCTGGTTCCAGGAGGAGGTCCGGGTCGGCATGGGCCGCCGCTATCCCGGCGGTGTCCCCGAGGACCGGCAGAAGCAGGCCGAGTACGAGATGGACATCATCATCCAGATGGGGTTCCCGGGGTACTTCCTCGTCGTCGCCGACTTCATCATGTGGGCCAAGAACAACGGCATCGCGGTCGGCCCCGGGCGTGGTTCGGCCGCCGGATCGATCGTCGCCTACGCCATGGGCATCACCGACCTCGACCCGATCACACACGGGCTGATCTTCGAACGCTTCCTCAACCCCGAGCGCGTCTCCATGCCCGACGTCGACATCGACTTCGACGAGCGCAGGCGCGTCGAGGTGATCCGTTACGTGACCGAGAAGTACGGCGCCGACAAGGTCGCCATGATCGGCACCTACGGCAAGATCAAGGCCAAGAACGCGATCAAGGACTCCGCCCGGGTCCTCGGATACCCCTATGCGATGGGCGACCGGCTCACCAAGGCCATGCCCGCCGACGTCCTCGGCAAGGGCATCGACCTCAACGGCATCACCGACCCGAAGCACCCGCGCTACAGCGAGGCGGGCGAGATCCGCGGGATGTACGAGAACGAGCCTGACGTCCAGAAGGTCATCGACACCGCCAAGGGCGTGGAGGGCCTCGTCCGGCAGATGGGCGTCCACGCGGCCGGCGTGATCATGTCCAGCGAGCCCATCGTCGACCACGCGCCGATCTGGGTGCGGCACACCGACGGCGTCACCATCACGCAGTGGGACTACCCGCAGTGCGAGTCGCTCGGCCTGCTGAAGATGGACTTCCTCGGCCTGCGCAACCTGACGATCATGGACGACGCCATCAAGATGGTGAAGGCCAACAAGGGCGTCGACCTGGAGATGCTCTCCCTGCCGCTGGACGACCCCAAGACGTACGAGCTGCTGTGCCGCGGTGACACGCTCGGGGTGTTCCAGTTCGACGGCGGGCCGATGCGTTCACTGCTGCGCCAGATGCAGCCCGACAACTTCGAGGACATCTCCGCGGTCTCGGCCCTCTACCGGCCGGGCCCGATGGGAATGAACTCCCACACGAACTACGCCGAGCGCAAGAACGCCCGGCAGGAGATCACCCCGATCCACCCGGAGCTGGAGGAGCCCCTGAAGGAGGTCCTCGGGCTCACCTACGGCCTGATCGTCTACCAGGAGCAGGTGCAGAAGGCCGCCCAGATCGTCGCCGGGTACTCGCTCGGCGAGGCCGACATCCTGCGCCGTGTGATGGGCAAGAAGAAGGCCGACGAGCTGGCGAAGAACTTCGTCCTCTTCGAGGCCGGCGCGAAGAAGAACGGCTTCTCCGACGCGGCGATCAAGGCCCTGTGGGACGTCCTGGTCCCCTTCGCCGGATACGCGTTCAACAAGGCGCACTCCTCCGCCTACGGACTGGTCACCTACTGGACCGCCTACCTCAAGGCGAACTACCCCGCCGAGTACATGGCGGCCCTGCTGACCTCGGTCAAGGACGACAAGGACAAGTCCGCGGTCTACCTCAACGAGTGCCGGCGCATGGGCATCAAGGTGCTCCCGCCCAACGTCAACGAGTCCGAGTCGAACTTCGCCGCCCAGGGCGACGACGTGATCCTCTTCGGGCTGACGGCCGTCCGCAACGTCGGCCAGAACGTCGTCGACTCGATCATCAGGTGCCGCAAGGCGAAGGGGAAGTACTCCACGTTCCCCGACTTCCTCGACAAGGTCGAAGCGGTCGTCTGCAACAAGCGCACCGTCGAATCGCTCATCAAGGCCGGCGCCTTCGACGAGATGGGACACACCCGCAAGGGACTCGTCGCCCACCACGAGCCGATGATCGACAACGTGGTGCAGGTCAAGCGCAAGGAGGCCGAGGGGCAGTTCGACCTCTTCGGCGGCGGCGAGGAGGCCGGCGGCGAGCCGGGCTTCGGGCTCGACGTGGAGTTCTCCGACATCGAGTGGGAGAAGTCCTACCTGCTCGCGCAGGAGCGCGAGATGCTCGGCCTGTACGTCTCCGACCACCCGCTCTTCGGTCTGGAGCACGTGCTGTCCGACAAGTCGGACGCGGCGATCTCGCAGCTCACCGGCGGCGAGCACTCCGACGGCGCGATCGTCACCGTCGGCGGCATCATCTCCGGCCTCCAGCGCAAGATGACCAAGCAGGGCAACGCCTGGGCCATCGCGACCGTGGAGGACCTCGCGGGCTCCATCGAGTGCATGTTCTTCCCCGCGACCTACCAGCTGGTCTCCACCCAGCTCGTCGAGGACACCGTCGTCTTCGTCAAGGGGCGCCTCGACAAGCGCGAGGACGTGCCGCGCCTGGTCGCCATGGAGATGCAGGTGCCCGACATCTCCAACGCCGGGTCCAACGCGCCCGTCATCCTGACCATCCCCACGGTCCGGGTCACCCCGCCGATGGTCAGCCGGCTCGGCGAGGTCCTCAGCAGCCACCGGGGCGACACCGAGGTGCGCATCAGGCTCCAGGGCCCCCGCAAGACCACCGTGCTCCGGCTCGACCGGCACCGCGTCAAGCCGGACCCCGCCCTCTTCGGTGATCTGAAGGTGCTGCTCGGCCCGTCCTGCCTGGCCGGCTGACGGTCTCCACCGCACCCGCGAGAGGGGCGGGCGGTCAGTTGTGGCCGAAGCGCTTCTGGTGCTTGCGGGCGACATCCGACGGGCTGCCCTGAGCCTGCGTCTGGGGCGAGGTCTGCGACTCGTACGACGTCGACTTGGCCTCCTCCGCGCCGCGCTCCGCGGCGGACGCGCGGTCGTGCTGACTGCCCTGCTTGCGGTTCTTGTTCTTCGCCATCGTCATGCCTCCTGTGGGAGATCTGGGGGTCCAGAACCGCTGTCAGACTCACATAGCGCCACAAACGCCGCATGTTGGATCATTACCGAGCGTAGTACCCGCGGTATCATGCGCCGCTTCCGAATCCGCCACGCCGATGATCGAGTTCCGGACCTCAAGCCCCCTGCCGTCGGGCAGACTCGAAGGAAACCCTGAGTAAGCAAACCCCGGGTCGGCGGACCTCCCCCATGTCCGGTCCAGCTGATCCGCTCCCGGAATGGAAGAGGGTGGAACGCGTGGACCGTTGCGTCGTCCTGGTGGACGCCGGCTACTTGCTGGGCGCAGCCGCGAGTCTGCTGGCCGGAGAGCCCGCCCGTTCCCGCATCACCGTCGACCACACGGCCCTGATCCAGGGCCTGCGTGAGCGTGCCGAGGCCGATACGGAGCAGCCCCTGCTCCGCATCTACTGGTTCGACGGCGCCCCCGACCGAGTACCGCAGCCCGAGCACCGCAGGCTGCGAGTCATGCCGCGCGTGACCGTTCGGCTGGGAGCGCTCACCCGCAGTGACGGACGCTGGGCGCAGAAGGGCGTCGACGCCGCCATGCACGCCGAGCTGACCGAGCTGGCCAGGAACCGGGCCTGCTCCGACGTGGTGCTCGTGACCGGCGACGGCGATCTGCTGCCCGGGCTCATGTCCGCCAAGGAGCACGGCGTCGCCGTCCACCTCTGGGCCGTCCAGGCCGCCGACGGCGACTACAACCAGTCCGAGGACCTGGTCGCCGAGGCCGACGAGCGGCGGGTGCTCGACCGGGCCTGGATCACCAAGGCCGTACGGGCCAAGGAGACCGGAGGCGTGTGTGCGCCGCCGCCCGTCCCTCGCCCGGAGATCGCCGCGATCCTGTCCGCGCCGCTTCCCGAGGCCGCCCTCGCCGCGTCCGCCGAGCGGGCATCGGAGGCCCAGGCCGCCGCGGCCCGCGCCGGGGCCGGCGCCGGAGAGGCCGCCCCGGACCCTCAGCCCGCTCCCGGCCACAAGGGCGTTCCCACCCCCAAGGACCTGGCGAGCCTGCGCGCACCGGGTCCGCAAGCCGCGCAGCACACGGCGCAGCCGCCGGCCCCCAACGCGACACTGCGCTGGTCCTCCGACAAGGGCTGGCTCGAACGCGGCGGACCCCTCGGCGAGCCCGCCGAGACCGCGTCCCTGCCGACCCTGGCCCAGCTCACCAGCGCCGAACAGCGCTGGGCCGACCGGGAGGAGGACATCACCACCGTCGGCGGTGACCCCTTCGAGGTCGGTCAGGTCTTCGCCCGGCGCTGGATGGAGCGGCTGCCGGAGACCGTCCACCTGCAGAAGCTGTCCACGATGTACCCCCGCGTCCCGCACCGCATCGACGGCGAACTGCTGAGGTACGCCGCCCGCTTCGGACTGCTCGCGCACAAGGACGACCAGATCGACGAGCACGACCGCTATGCCATCCGGGCGGGGTTCTGGCGCGAGATCGACGTACGGGCCGCCGCCGAGCACGCTCCCGCCGGGGAGTGAGCGGGGCCGCCCTGCCCGGCCCCGGACGCAATACGGGGCATCCGACCCCGTAGTCTCATACCTCGTGAGTACGGGCACAGCACAGGCTACGGGCGCAGCACAGGCAGGGACCGGGGTCGTGTGCGCGGTGCGTGACCTGGTCAGGACCTACCCCGCCGTCCGCGGCCGACGCGGCCGCGCCGCCACTCCCGAGGTGCGCGCCACCGACGGGGTCTGCCTCGATGTCCGGCGTGGCGAGATCTTCGGCCTGCTCGGTCCCAACGGCGCGGGCAAGTCCACGCTCGTGCGGCAGCTCACCGGACTGATGCGCCCCGACTCGGGGAGCGTCGAGGTGCTGGGACACGACCTCGTGCGCCATCCCGAGCGGGCCTCGCGGCTCATCGGCTACCTCGGCCAGGAGTCCACGGCCCTCGACGAACTGACCGTGGCGCTCGCCGCGGAGACGACCGGCCGCCTCAGGGGCATGCCCGTACGGGAGGCGCGGGCCGCGCGCGACGACGTACTGGAGGAGCTCGGGCTCACCGCGCTCGCCGGGCGCCCGCTCAACAAGCTGTCCGGCGGGCAGCGGCGGCTCGCCTGCTTCGCCGCCACGCTGGTCGGTGAGCGCCCCGTCCTGGTGCTGGACGAGCCGACGACCGGCATGGACCCCGTCGCCCGGCGCGCCGTCTGGTCCGCCGTCGACCGCCGGCGTGCCGAACAGGGGGCGACGGTGCTGCTCGTGACCCACAACGTCATCGAGGCCGAGACGGTCCTGGACCGGGTGGCCGTCATGGAACGGGGCAGGGTCATCGCCTGCGACACCCCGGCCGGGCTCAAGGAGCGGGTGGCCGGCGAGGTGCGGGTCGAGCTGATGTGGCGCGAGCGCGCACCGCTGGACGTTCCGGAGGTGGCCGCGCTCCGCGAGTCCGCGCAGGAGTCGGGGCGCAAGTGGGTGCTGCGGCTCGGGGCCGACGAGGCACGGGCCGCGGTGGCCGCGGTGACCGGCGGGGAGGCATTCTCCTCGCTCGACGACTTCACGCTGGCCACGCCCAGCCTGGAGGACGTCTACCTGGCGCTCGGCGGGGACGCCGCGAGGGCCACCGAAGGCTTGGTGAAGGCGTGATCAGGACGGTGAACGTGTGGGGATACGTGTCGGAGTGGGACGGGAGCGCTGCCAGGTGATGAGCACGGCTCCCACGGAGTCCGCGAAGGCGCGGACCTCCGCCGTACGGCCCGGCCGGCCCTCCCGTACCGCTCCCGCCGCCCTCGCACCTCGGGCCAGGATGCTTCCCTCGCTGGCCGCCGTGTACCGGGCGCAGCTGTCACGGGCGAGGGTCGCGCGGATTCCGCTGCTGTTCGTCGCGACGTTCCAGTCCGTCGGGATCATGGTGCTGATGCGCGGGGTCGTCGACGGCGGCGCGGAGGCGCGGGCCGTCGTCGCCGGGTCCAGCGTGCTGGTCGTGGCGTTCGTCGCGCTCAATCTGCTCGCCCAGTACTTCGGCCGGCTCCGGGCCGACGGCGGACTCGACCACTACGCGACGCTGCCGGTGCCGCCCGCCGCGGTGGTGCTCGGGGCGGCGGGGGCGTACGCCTCGTTCACCGTGCCCGGCACGATCGTCACAGCGGTGGCGGGCAGCGCGCTGTTCGGGCTTCCGATGACACACCTGTGGGTGCTCGTCGCCGTCATCCCGCTCTCCGGGGCCGCCCTCTCGGGACTGGGCGCCGCGCTCGGGCTGCTGGCGCCGCGCCAGGAGCTGGCGACGCTGCTCGGCCAGCTGGGCATGTCGGCCGCGCTCCTGCTGGGCGTACTGCCCGCCGAGCGGCTGCCCGGCCCTGTCGGGTGGGCGCGTGACCTGCTCCCGTCGACATACGGTGTCGAGGCGCTGTCCCGGTCCTTCGACACCCACCCCGACTGGGCGGTCGTCGGCCTCGATCTCGCCGTGTGCGCGGCGGTCGGTGTCCTCTCGCTGGCCGTGGCCACGTGGGCGTACCGTCGCGCGGCGGTCCGGTGAGGCGGGGCACGGACCGGCCTGGCACGATGGCACCGTGACCGCACCGTTGACGCCGCCGCACCAGCCCCAGTCGAACGACCCGTGGCAGGCCCCGCCGTCCGGGTCGCATGCCGCGCCCGGTGAGCAGCCGGGCCTGGACGAGCGGCGTACGGAGATCATCCAGGCCGCCGTGATCGCCGCCGTGCTGACGGTGGTGGGGGTGGCCCTCGGGTGGCTGTGGCTGTGGCTGGCACCGAGGGTGCCGCTCGTCTCCGACGACACCGCAGTGTTCCTCAAGAACAGCGAGGGCGAGGAGGCCATGGGGGCCGACGGCACGTTCGTGCTGCTGGCACTCGCCTTCGGCCTCGTCTCGGCGGTCGCCGTCTTCCTCTTCCGCCGCCGCGGGGGCATCCCGCTGGTGGTGGGACTCGCCCTGGGCGGGCTGCTCGGCTCCCTCCTCGCGTGGGGGATCGGCACCTGGTTCGGGCCGACGTCCGATGTGGTGGCCCACGCCAAGGAGGTCGGCAAGGGGGTCACCTTCGACGCGCCGCTGGAGCTGCACGCGGTGGGGGCGGCGATCCTTGCCTGGCCCATCGCGGCGATGATCGTCCACCTGGGACTGACGGCGCTGTTCGGGCCGCGGGACCCCGAGCCGGAGTGGGGTGTCTTCCACGGGGCGAGCTCCTACTACGGGGCGCCTCAGGCCGAGCCGGAGGCCGGAACCGCGTCCGGGCCGGCCGAGGAGCCGGGAGCCGCGGACGGCCGGCCGGCGGACGGGCCGGGATCAGCGCGGTCGTAGGTCGCTCCGGAGCCACCTCCCCGGCACGTCCGGACTTCGGGCGTTTCCGGATCGGGCGGTTTCGGTGCCGGGGCCAGGGGCAGGCGACCGGGTGAGCCCCTACGGAAGGACCGACATGAGTGCCGGAGAGAAGAGCAAGGCCAAGACCGAGCAGATCGTCGGCAAGGCCGTACGCAAGGTGGCCCACGCCCTCGGTGACGACACCACCGCGGCCAAGGGAGCGGCGCTGGAGGCCCGGGGCAAGGGCCGGGGCACCAAGGAGAAGTCCAAGGACGCCTTCAAGCGCTGACCACGCGCCGGCGAAGGAGTCCTCCCGGCCCGGTCAGCGCGGTACGTCTCCGGCGCAGCGCACACAGGTCGTCGCTGCCGGACGTACCTCGAGACGGCCCGGTGGGATCGGCTCACGGCATCGCGCGCAGCGCCCGTAGTCGCCTCGCTCCAGCCGCTCCAGCGCCCGGTCCACCTCATCCAGGTGGTCGCGCGCCTGCGCGAGCAGCGAGGCGATGTGGGCCCGCTCGAATGCGGTGCTGGATCCCTCCGGGTCGTGCTCGTCGTCGACCGCCACCAGCGCGTTCGCCTCGACGATTCCGTCGAAATCGCGGTGCAGGGCGGCGATCCGGGCATCCGTGTCGCGGCGTTCCGCCATCAGCCGTGCGTGGGTGGACATCGCCCGGTCATCCGGTCCGGCACGCAGCGGAGAAGTGAAGTCGTTCACCTGTGTCACAACGGCCGCACCCCGGGCCCGCATTCCGCGCGCTCGCGCGGGCGTCTCCCGCTATGCCCGGCCGATCGGGGCCAGGGTGGCTTTCGTCAGAGCGGCCAGGTCCGCGGGGGAGAGTTCCACCTCCAGGCCGCGCCGGCCCGCCGAGACGCAGATCGTGGCGTGGGAGCCGGCCGACGCGTCCAGCACTGTACGCAGGCGCTTGCGCTGGCCCAGGGGGGAGATGCCGCCCCTGACGTAGCCGGTGGTGCGTTCCGCCGCCGCCGGGTCCGCCATGGCGGCCCGCTTGCCGCCCACCGCCGATGCCAGCGCCTTCAGGTCGAGTGATCCCGCGACGGGGACGACGGCGACGACCAGCTCGCCGTCGACGTCGGCGACCAGGGTCTTGAACACCCGGTCCGGCGACACCCCGAGCGCCTCGGCCGCCTCCTCCCCGTAGGACGGGGACGAGGGGTCGTGGTCGTACGAGTGGACCGTGAACGTGGTGCCGGCCCCGGTCAGGGCGACCGTGGCCGGGGTACCGCCGGGCTGCTGCTTCCTGGACTTCTTCGCCACCGGGCAGGTCCTCGGGTCAGTTGGGATAGGTGGGGTCGCGGGTCAGGTCGGTCGCCGGCAACGACGGCAGATGCCTGATGACCGCGGTCTCCTTGCGCAGCAGCGCCAGCTCCTCGCGCAGCCTCGTCGCGGTGTCCGGGGCCTGGAGCAGCCGCTGCTTGGAGGGGACGTCGAGCACTGCGGCGGCGGCCACCAGGTACGAGACGACGGACGGGTCGTCCGGGAGGTCGGCGCCGGTCGTCAGGGAACGCTCGCTCGCCCCCGCCAGCCGCTTCTGGTAGCTGCGGAAGGCACGCAGAACGCCCTCCGCGAGGGCCCCCGCCTCGTCCGTCGGTGAGTCCTCGCCCTCGGCGGCCCCCGGATCCTCGGGCAGTTCCTCGACCTCGGCCGTCAGGAACGGGCCGCTCGTGTCGACGGACAGCAGCCGGACCCGTGTGGTGCCGGTCGCCAGGACCTCGTAGCTGCCGTCGGCGCGCTCACGGATCTTCGCCGCGTCCGCGACGCAGCCGACCCGGTGGAAGGTCTGGATGGGGTCGGGCCCGAAGCCGTCGGCGGGGGCCCGCTCCACGGGGGGCGCGGCGGCGACCGTGTCAGGCATCCCGGTGGCCGCCGGGGCGGTCTCGCGGCCGTCGCGGATCGCGACCACCACGAAGCGGCGCGGTTCGTCCTCGTCGATCTCGATCAGCTCGCGCATGATGGCGCGATAACGCTCCTCGAAGACGTTGAGCGGCAGCACGAGGCCGGGGAACAGCACCGCGTTCAGAGGGAAGAGGGGCAGGCGGGCGGTGGTCACAACGGCCAAGCCTAATGGCCGCGGAGCCCGCCGTGTTCCGGCCTCCCGCACAGAGGCGCGGAAGAGGCCACCCGCAGCCGGACACCGGCCCGCGCTTCGAGGAACCCCCCGAGGGCCTCCCCGGTCACGGACGCCCACGGGAACGACGTCGCGTACGGGCCGATCAGCCGGAACTGTTCCAGCGCCTCGGCCGCGCGGCCCCGTGCGACCAGGACGTAGGCGAGGAGGTTGCGGACCTCCGAGGGCCAGGGATCACCGGCCGGGAACCCGGCCGAGAGCCTGATCGCGAGGTCGGCGGCGGCGTCGACCCGGTCCGTCTGCACGGAGTTCGCCCGCGCGGACGCCTCCTCGTCCCGCAGGAGGGCGAAGGCCGCCCGTACGGGGAGTGCCTGCACCAGGGAGTCCCCTGCGGCGTCCTCGGCCGCCCGCTCGGCGAAGTCGAAGCACTCGCGGTGGGAGCCGTACCACTCGGCCGAGAGATACCGGAGCGCGGCGACATGGCTGCCGTAGTGGTGCGGGCAGCGGCGCACGGCCTGTTCCCACAGGGACTCGAAGACCGTGTGCGTGGCATGTGTGCCACGGGCGTGGTCGAGCGCGAGCCGCCACGGCACCGGATCGCGGGGATCGGCCTCGGCCGCCGCCGTGATCAGCGGACCCACGTCGCGCAGCAGTTCGGCGTGGGCGGGGGACTGCCACGCGCGGTGCACCGCCAGCGCGGCCTTGACGAGCAGGGCGTCCGGGTCACGCGGGGCGGCGGCCAGCCAGCCGGTGAGCCAGTTGTCGCGGCTGCGCGCGAAGGCCACCAGCCGGGCCACGGTGCGGTCGCGGGCCTCCCAGTCTTCGGCGTCCCGGGTCGTGGCGAGGAGCTTGGCCGCGGGGTCGTAGTCGCCCAGGGCCGCCGCCACCAGCGCGGGGGAGAGCCGCTCGTCGGGGGCGTCGAGCATCACCGCGTCGTCCGCCGGCAGCCCGGACGACGGCCCGGGGCCGTACCGGAGCGTGTGGGCTGAGCTCAGCAGTGCGCGAAGGAAGGCCATGGTGCAGACCATTGAAAAGCTCTGGTCGGGGCGGCGCCAGAGGGGCTCTGTGAAGCTTCTGTAGCGAGTGGAAGGGTTGCCCTGGGCAAGGTCAAGAAAAGGCAAAGGAACCGCGCGCGGCTGGCTCGATTGCGACTTTCCGCTGCCTGTGACCGTCCGTCGGGCCGGGTCTCGGCCAGCCGTTCGACCGTGCTGCGACAGGGATCCGGCCGTACGGCACGCCTCCTCCGGTCAGCCGCGCCGCAGCAGCCGGGACGCGCCCGCCGCCACCGTCGTGGCCAGTATCCATCCCAGCAGCACGAGGACCGCCGCCGTCCACTGCCAGCCGCCCTCCAGCAGCCAGTAACCGTCCTGTCCGAGATTGATCACCGGCACCAGCAGGTCCAGCGAGTACAGGGCGGGATTCCACTGCGGATGCTCGTTCCCCTTGATCGACTCCGGGTCGTACTGCGAGAAGGCCACCGCCCCCGCGGCCCACAGCACCGCCATCCAGACCAGGGCACGCCCCGGCCGGTAGCCGTACGCCACCGTCCAGTCCTGCAGATAGCCCCAGATCCGCCCCGCGGGCGGCAGCGTCTCGCGCCGGCGCCGCTGCTTGGCCAGCAGCACCTCCCGGGCGTCCGCGTCCTCCCCGCAGCTGCGGAGCACCGCCGCGAGACGCTCGTACGGCTCCGGTACGTACTCCGGGGTCGCGGCCAGCACCCACTCCAGGCGCCGGGACAGCGGGAAATGGCCGTACGGGACGAGGTTCTCGTAGACGAAGCCGCCCATCGCCAGGCCGCCCGGGCCCGGCCAGCTGGTCGACACGTCGATCAGCGTGACGACCTTCGCCCCGTTCAGCACGACCCGGCCCTCCTGCGGGCGCTCCGCGTTGAACCGCAGCTCGGGGGTGACGATCCGGCGCAGCGACAGCTCCTCACGGTCGGCGAGCACGAAGCGGGCCTTGTGCAGGTCCACCGCGTCCCCGAACCGCCCGTCGTCGAGCCGCACCGCGCCCCGGCACTCGAAGACCTGCGCCCGCGTCCCGCGCGCCGGGCCACCGCCACGCGCGACACCGAACGGCGGGGTGGTGCCCTGGTTCCCCGTGTCGATGCTCACCCAGGCCTCCGTCATGTACAGCGTGCGCTCCACGCTCAGCTGCGGGGCGTTCAGCGCCCGGCGCCCGTCCATCGCCCGCAGCCGGCTGCCGCGCAGGCTCAGTGAACCGCCGACCTTCGCCCCGCGCAGACTCAGCTCGCCGCGCGTCTCGATCATCTCGGCCTGCAGATCCTGTGCGACCGACATCCCGTCGCCCACGAAGGCCCGGCCGCGCCGGTCGGAGCCGATACGGATCTGGTTGATCAGCAGGTCCGTGCCGATCTGGGCGTCGTTCAGCCGGATGCCGCGCTCGACCCGGCACCGCGGCAGATGCAGGTCCCCCTCCGTGTGCAGCCGGGCCGCCTCCAGCCTCGGCACGGAGCAGCCCACCATCCGCAGCGTCGTGAAGTGGCACTCGGGCAGCACCACCTCCTGCTCGAAGCGGCAGCCCGTCAGCTCCACGTAGGGCGAGACGCGCCCGCCCGCCAGATCCAGCTTCCCCGTGATGCGTACGCCCCGGAGCTTCAGCGCGGCCACCCGCCCCGGCCGTGCCGCCGGGCCGCTGAGCAGCAGCCGCGCCACCGTCCGGGCGCCGACGCTCCGCTCCGGCCCCCAGCTGTGCGGGGCGAACGGATCGTCGCGCACCGGATCGTGGGAGCGCAGGTCGTAGGTGGTGCCGTTCCGGAAGGACTGCCACATGCCCAGCTCCGCGGCGCTGAGCCCGTCGGGGATCTCGCCGTCCTGCGGTTCGGTCACTGCCTCACCTCCGCCCGCGCGGTCGGCCCGCGCTTCGTACAGTCGTTCTTCCCTCTGTGTGACCAGGTGAACGCTAAAGGTCAGCAGTGACAGCCGGGACATGTATCAGCCAGTGATACGGGCGACCGGACGCCGGAAACGGTCTGAGAGAATTGGGGTGTGATTTCTCGAATCGATCTGCGCGGCACCGCCCTCCCCGAGGGCGGCGACCTGCGCGACCTGCTGCCCCGTGCCGAGTTCGACGTGGAAGCCGCCGTGGAGACGGTGCGGCCCATCTGCGAGGACGTACGCCATCGTGGCTCGGCGGCAGTGATCGACTGGGGGGAGAAGTTCGACGGGGTGCGACTGGGCTCGATCCGGGTCCCCGCCGACGCGATCACCGGCGCCCTGGAGACGCTCGATCCCGCCGTGCGTGCCGCCCTGGAGGAGTCGATCCGCCGCGCCCGCCTCGTCCACCGCGAACAGCGCCGCACGACCCACACCACCCAGGTCGTCCCCGGCGGCACCGTCACCGAGAAGTGGGTGCCGGTCGAGCGCGTCGGGCTCTACGTGCCGGGCGGACGTTCGGTCTACCCGTCGTCCGTCGTGATGAACGTGGTCCCCGCCCAGGAGGCGGGCGTGGAGGGCATCGCCGTCGCGTCCCCGCCGCAGAAGGAGTTCGGCGGACTTCCGCACCCCACGATCCTGGCCGCATGCGCCCTGCTCGGCGTCGGCGAGGTGTACGCCGCCGGGGGCTCGCAGGCCGTCGCGATGTTCGCGTACGGCACCGAGGACTGCCTGCCCGTCAACCTCGTCACCGGCCCCGGCAACATCTACGTCGCCGCCGCCAAGCGCCTCCTCAAGGGCCGCGTCGGCATCGACGCCGAGGCAGGCCCCACCGAGATCGCGATCCTCGCCGACGCCACCGCCGACCCGGTGCACGTCGCCGCCGACCTGATCAGCCAGGCCGAGCACGACCCGATGGCCGCCGCCGTCCTCGTCACCGACTCCGAGGAACTCGCCGCCGCCACCGAGGCCGAGCTGAAGCCCCAGGTCGCCGCGACCAGACACGTCACCGACCGCATCGAGCCCGCGCTCGCCGGCCGCCAGTCCGCGATCGTCCTGGTCGACAGCCTGGAGGACGGCCTCAAGGTCGTCGACGCGTACGGCGCCGAGCACCTGGAGATCCAGACGGAGAACGCCGCCGCCGTCGCCGACCGCGTCCGCAACGCCGGTGCGGTCTTCGTCGGCCCCTGGTCGCCCGTCTCCCTCGGCGACTACTGCGCCGGCTCCAACCACGTCCTGCCCACCGGCGGCTGCGCCTGCCACTCCTCGGGCCTGTCCGTGCAGTCCTTCCTGCGCGGCATCCACATCGTCGACTACACCCGCGACGCGCTCGCCGAGGTCACCCACCACGTGGTGACCCTCGCCGAGGCGGAGGACCTCCCCGCCCACGGCGCCGCACTCAAGGCCAGGTTCGGCTGGAAGGTTCCGCAAGCGTGACGCACAGCACCAACGCCTGGGACGCGCTCCCGATCCGTGAAGAACTGCGCGGGCAGTCCCCCTACGGGGCGCCCCAGCTCGACGTACCGGTCCGGCTGAACACCAACGAGAACCCCTACCCGCTGCCCGACGCGCTCGTCGACCGCATCGCCGAGCGGGTCCGCGAGGCCGCCCGCGACCTCAACCGCTACCCCGACCGCGACGCCGTGGAGCTCCGCACCGAGCTCGCCCGCTACCTCACCCGCACCGCCGGGCACGAGGTCGCCGCCGCCAACGTCTGGGCGGCCAACGGCTCCAACGAGGTCCTCCAGCAGCTGCTGCAGACCTTCGGAGGCCCCGGGCGCACCGCGATCGGCTTCGAACCCTCGTACTCCATGCACGCCCTCATCGCACGCGGGACCGGCACCGGCTGGATCTCCGGACCGCGCAACGAGGACTTCACCATCGACGTGGAGGCCGCGAAGAAGGCCATCGCCGAGCACCGCCCCGAGGTCGTCTTCATCACCTCGCCCAACAACCCCACCGGCACCGCCGTGGACGCGGACACCGTCATCGCCCTGCACGACGCCGCCCAGGCCGCCCGGCCCTCGATGGTCGTCGTCGACGAGGCCTACGGCGAGTTCAGCCACCACCCCTCGCTGCTCCCGCTCATCGAGGGCCGCCCCCACCTGGTGCTCTCCCGCACCATGTCCAAGGCCTTCGGTGCCGCCGGCCTGCGCCTCGGCTACCTCGCGGCGGCCCCGGCCGTCGTCGACGCGGTCCAGCTGGTGCGCCTGCCGTACCACCTGTCCTCCGTCACCCAGGCCACCGCGCTCGCCGCCCTGGAGCACACCGATACGCTGCTCGGATACGTCGCGCAGCTCAAGAGCGAGCGCGACCGGCTGGTCGACGGACTGCGGGACCTCGGCTTCGCCGTCACCGACTCGGACGCCAACTTCGTCCAGTTCGGCCGCTTCGCCGACAGCCACACCGCCTGGCAGCAGATCCTCGACCGGGGAGTCCTGGTCCGGGACAACGGCGTACCGGGGTGGCTGCGGGTCTCCGCGGGAACCCCGGCAGAGAACGACGCGTTCCTCGATGCGGTGCGCGAACTGAAGAAGGAGCACGACGCATGAGCCGCGTAGGCAGGGTGGAGCGGACCACCAAGGAGACCTCCGTACTCGTCGAGATCAACCTCGACGGCACCGGCAAGGTCGATGTCGCGACCGGGGTCGGCTTCTACGACCACATGCTCGACCAGCTCGGCCGCCACGGGCTCTTCGACCTCACGGTCAAGACCGAGGGCGACCTGCACATCGACTCGCACCACACCATCGAGGACACCGCCCTCGCGCTCGGCGCCGCCTTCAAGCAGGCGCTCGGCGACAAGGTCGGCATCTACCGCTTCGGCAACTGCACCGTCCCGCTGGACGAGTCGCTCGCCCAGGTCACCGTCGACCTCTCCGGCCGCCCCTACCTGGTGCACACCGAGCCGGAGAAGATGGCGCCGATGATCGGCGAGTACGACACGACGATGACCCGGCACATCCTGGAGTCGTTCGTCGCCCAGGCGCAGATCGCCCTGCACGTCCACGTCCCGTACGGCCGCAACGCCCACCACATCGTGGAGTGCCAGTTCAAGGCACTGGCCCGCGCCCTGCGCTACGCCAGCGAGCACGACCCGCGTGCGGCCGGCATCCTGCCCTCCACGAAGGGCGCCCTGTGACCGGCCTCAACACCGTTCTGATCATCGTCGGCCTCTTCCTGGCCGGCGGCGTCTACTCCTTCTGGAAGCAGGGCATGCCCAAGGGCGTCGTCGTGCTCCTCGGGATCGGCTCCGTGATGTGCCTGGTTGCGGGCGTCATGCGGATCCAGGGACTCTGGGACTGAGGTAGCACTGTGAGCGACAAGAAGAAGATCGTCGTCTTCGACTACGGCTTCGGCAACGTACGTTCCGCCGAGCGGGCCCTCGCCCACGTCGGCGGAGACGTGGAGATCACCCGCGACTTCGACACCGCGATGAACGCCGACGGGCTGCTCGTCCCCGGCGTCGGCGCCTTCTCCGCCTGCATGGCGGGCCTGAAGAACGCGCGCGGCGAATGGATCATCGGCCGCAGGCTGTCCGGCGGCCGGCCCGTCATGGGCATCTGCGTCGGCATGCAGATCCTGTTCGAGCGCGGCATCGAGCACGGCGTCGAGACGGAGGGCCTCGACGAGTGGCCCGGCACCGTCGGACCGCTCAAGGCCGACGTCGTCCCGCACATGGGCTGGAACACCGTCGAGCCACCCGAGGGCTCCCAGCTCTTCGCGGGCATGGACCCCGAGGCCCGCTACTACTTCGTGCACTCCTACGCGGCGCACGACTGGTCCCTCGAAGTGACCAACGACAAGATCCGTGCCCCCAAGGTCACCTGGGCCACGCACGGAGAGCGGTTCGTGGCCGCCGTCGAGAACGGCGCGCTGTGGGCCACCCAGTTCCACCCCGAGAAGTCCGGCGATGCCGGGGCCCAGCTGCTGACCAACTGGATCGAGACGCTGTAATGCCGAAGCTTGAACTGCTCCCCGCCGTAGACGTACGCGACGGACAGGCCGTCCGCCTCGTGCACGGCGAATCCGGCTCCGAGACCTCCTACGGCTCCCCGCTCGAGGCGGCCCTCGCCTGGCAGAGCTCCGGCGCCGAGTGGCTGCACCTCGTGGACCTCGACGCCGCCTTCGGCACCGGCGACAACCGCGCGCTGATCGCCGAGGTGGCCGGCGCCATGGACATCAAGGTCGAGCTCTCCGGAGGCATCCGCGACGACGCCTCGCTCGCCGCCGCCCTCGCCACCGGCTGCCGCCGGGTCAACCTCGGCACCGCCGCCCTGGAGACCCCCGAGTGGGTCGCCAAGGTCATCGCCGAGCACGGCGACAAGATCGCCGTCGGCCTCGACGTCCGGGGTACGACGCTGCGCGGCCGCGGCTGGACCCGCGACGGGGGCGACCTCTACGAGACGCTCGCCCGCCTCGACTCCGAGGGCTGCGCCCGTTACGTCGTGACCGACATCGCCAAGGACGGCACGCTGCAGGGCCCCAACCTGGCGCTGCTGCGCGACGTCTGCGCAGCCACCGACAAGCCCGTCGTCGCCTCCGGCGGCGTCTCCTCGCTGGCCGACCTGCGTGCGATCTCCCTGCTCGTCCCGGAAGGCGTCGAGGGGGCCATCGTCGGCAAGGCGCTGTACGCGAAGGCGTTCACCCTCGAAGAGGCCCTCAAGGCGGTCGCCGCATGACGGACTCCGTGCGCCGCGTCTCCTCGGGCGCCCCCTGGGAGGAGAAGTTCGGCTACTCCCGCGCGGTGGAGCTCCCGGGCGGACTCGTCCTGGTCTCCGGCTGTACGTCGGTGGTCGACGGCCAGATCCTGGCCGGCGGTCCGTACGAGCAGGCCGTCGCCTCCTTCCAGGTCGCCTTCGACGCCCTCAAGCAGGTCGGGCTCGGCCGCGAGGACGTCGTCCGCACCCGGATGTACATCACGCACGCCCGGGACGTCGACGAGGTGGGCCGCGCCCACAAGGAGCTCTTCGACGACGTCCGCCCCGCCGCATCCATGATCATCGTGTCCGGCCTCGTCGACCCCACACTGGTCGTCGAGGTCGAGGTCGAGGCCTACCGGGCAGGTGAGCGATGACCCTCGCCGTACGGGTCATCCCGTGCCTCGACGTCGACAAGGGCCGTGTCGTCAAGGGCGTCAACTTCGAGAACCTGCGCGACGCGGGCGACCCCGTCGAAATGGCGAAGCTGTACGACGCCGAGGGCGCCGACGAGCTGACCTTCCTCGACATCACCGCCTCCAGCGGTGACCGCGAGACGACGTACGACGTGGTGCGCCGCACGGCCGAGCAGGTCTTCATCCCGCTCACCGTCGGCGGCGGGGTCCGCACCCCCGACGACGTCGACAGGCTGCTGCGCGCCGGGGCCGACAAGGTCGGGGTCAACACCGCCGCCATCGCCCGCCCCGAACTCATCCGTGAGATCGCCGAACGCTTCGGACGCCAGGTGCTCGTGCTCTCCGTCGACGCCCGGCGCACCCCCGAGGGCAGCTTCGAGGTGACGACCCACGGCGGCCGCAGGGGAACCGGCATCGACGCCGTCGAGTGGGCGCACCGGGCGGCCGACCTCGGCGCGGGCGAGATCCTGCTCAACTCGATGGACGCCGACGGCACGAAGGACGGCTACGACACCGAGATGATCAAGGCCGTACGGGCGCATGTCACCGTCCCTGTCATCGCCTCCGGCGGTGCGGGCCGGCTGGAGGATTTCGCGCCGGCCGTCGGCGCAGGCGCCGACGCGGTCCTCGCCGCGTCCGTCTTCCACTTCGGTGACCTGCGGATCTCCGAGGTCAAGGGCGCTCTGCGGGAGGCGGGACACCCCGTTCGCTGACCCCGGCCGGGAAGTGGCGCGGGTGCGAAGACCGGCGATCTCGCCGATGCCACCACGGAGTGCGCGCCCCCAGAGTGGCGCCGTCAGCACATGACGGCGCCACTCACGCGGTGCTCCCCCGAAGGCCCCCGGACGACGGGGCCGCCGGCTGCCGCGTTGTGGTCCGCCACAACCGAGAGGATCCCCCCTCGTGCAGCAGCACCTTCCCTCCGGCGACATCTCCCCGCGCCGCCACCGGATGTCCAAGAGCCGCTCCCGCACCGTCAGGGGCGCCCTGGTGGCCGCGGCTGCGACCGCCGGTCTGCTCACCGCGCTCGTTCCCGGCGGAGCCCAGGCCGCCGACAATCCGTACGAGCGTGGCCCCGCCCCGAGCAACTCGAGCATCGAGGCGAGCCGCGGCTCGTACGCCACGTCCCAGACGTCCGTGTCCTCGCTGAGTGTCAGAGGCTTCGGCGGCGGGACGATCTACTACCCGACGTCGACCTCGGACGGGACGTTCGGCGCGGTCGTCATCTCGCCCGGCTTCACCGCCTACCAGTCGAGCATCGCCTGGCTGGGCCCGCGCCTGGCCTCGCAGGGCTTCGTCGTGTTCACCATCGACACCAACACCACGGTGGACCAGCCCGCCAGCCGTGGTGACCAGCTCCTCGCCGCACTGGACTACCTCACCCAGAGCAGCTCGGTGCGCAGCCGGGTCGACGCCTCGCGGCTGGGGGTGATGGGCCACTCCATGGGCGGTGGCGGCACGCTGGAGGCCGCGAAGGACCGTCCGTCGCTGAAGGCGGCGATCCCGCTGACGGGCTGGAACACGGACAAGACCTGGCCGGAGGTGCAGACCCCCACGCTGGTGGTCGGCGCGGACGGTGACACGGTCGCGTCCGTCACCACGCATTCGAAGCCGTTCTACAACTCGCTGCCGAGTTCGCTGGACAAGGCGTATCTGGAGCTCCGGGGTGCCACCCACTTCACCCCGAACACGTCGAACACGACGATCGCGAAGTACAGCATCTCGTGGCTGAAGCGCTTCGTCGACAACGACACCCGCTACGAGCAGTTCCTCTGCCCGATCCCCTCCGCCAGCCTGACGATCGCGGAGTACAGGGGTAACTGCCCGCACTGATCCGGGGAGACCGGGGCCGGACCGCGCGTACCGCGGTCCGGCCCCTTCGTGCTGCCCGGTCACCGGGGGTGACCGGCCCCGGCGTTCAGTACCGCGCCAGGAGACGCAGGGTCGAACCGTCGTGTGTACGCAATTCATCAGCCATGCACCGACGTTGCGGGCGGCCGCCACCGAACGGACCCGGACTGTGCGCCGGCACAGGGCGTACGCCGTTCCGTTGGGAGCCCGCACCGCACCCGGCCGGCCGGGAACACGGAGCGGACGCGAGCCTTCCGACGCTGTTTACGCGGAAGTAACGTGACAGCGTGACCCCATCGACGACCGTGCACAGTCCGCTCCGGCTGTACGGCCGCAGCGGTGAACTGGCCATCTTGGAAACCCTGTTGGGGAGGCTGCGGGCAGGGGACGGCGGAGCGCTCGTGCTGACCTCGCCGCCCGGCCTCGGCCGCACCGCCCTGCTGCGACAGACAGCCTCCCACTATCTCCAGGGCCACGGCGGCCCCGTGCTGTACGCCTCCGCGGCCCCCGCCGAGCGACGGCTGCCCTACAGCGGGCTGCACGCCCTGCTCTGCTCCGCCCCCGGACCACTGCCCGGCGGGCCCGACACGATCCTGCGCGCCGGTATCACCCCTGGCGGGCTGCTCGGGCTGCTGCGGGGCCTGGGCGCCGAACAGCCCCTGCTCGTCTGCGTGGACGACGCGCACGCCTGGGACCCCGACTCCCGCGCCGCACTCGGCTTCGCCGCCCGCAGACTCGGCGCGGGCAGCCGGGTCGCGGTGGTGATCGGCGCGGCCGACGAGACCGCCTTCGCCGGACTGCCCGCGCTGCGCCTCGGCCCGCTCGACGACGACGCGGCGACCGCGGTCCTGGACCGGCTCACCGAGGGCACGGCCGACGTCGACCCCGTCGTACGCAGCGAACTCCTGCGTGAGGCGGCCGGCAACCCCCGGCTGCTGGCGGGCCTGGCCGGCCGCCTCACCCCCGGCCAGCTGGCCGGGCGCACCGCGCTCCCGTATCCGCTGCCCGGGGCCGAGAGCGTCCTCGACGCCCACGCCGAACATCTGGACGGGCTGTCTCCCGACACCCGCACCCTGCTCCTGCTGGCCGCGGCCGCGGAGGAGCACGAGCCGGACGGGGCCGGCGCCGACGCGGCCCTGCTGCTGCGGGCCGGCGCCAGGGCCGGGCTGGCCCCGGCCCACCTCGACCGGGTGCTCTTCGCCCCCGCGGGCACCGCCGGAGCCCTGCAACGCGCCGGCAGCCGCGTGCACTTCAGCCACCCGCTGCTGCGCCGCGCGGTCCTGCACCGGGCGCCGCCCGGCCGCCGCCGGGCCGTGCACGATCTGCTCGCCGGACTGCTCACCGGGCCCGGGCCGGCCCCGCTGCCCGCGCTCGTCCAGCGGGCCTGCGCCGCGCCCGGGCCGGACGCCGCACTCGCCGGCCGGCTGGAGGCCGCGGCCGCCGCCCCGCGCCCCCACGGCGAACGGTCGGCCGCGCTGGCCCGTGCCGCCGCGCTCTCCACCGACGACACCCTGCGCGCCGCACGGTTCACCGCCGCAGCCGAGCAGGCCCGGCTGGCCGGCGACACCGGCCGGGCCCGCGCCATGCTGGCCCGCGTCGGCCCCCACCTCGCCGCGGGCGCCGCGCCTTTCGTACGCGGGATGCTCGCCCTGCGCGACGGGCCCGTGGCCGACGCCCGCGAGGCGCTCCTGACCGCGGCGGAACTGCTCGCCCCGCACGACCCGCGCCGCACCCTGGACGCCCTGTTCGGCGCCGCCGAGGCGGCGTGGGACATGGGGGACGCCGTCGCGTATCTGGACGCCATGCACCGCATCCCCGTCGCGGCGACGGACCGGCCCATGGCGCAGTACCGCGCCGGAATGTGCGCCGTGCTCTCCGGGCACCCCGACCGGGGCCACGCCCTCCTGCGGTGCTGCCTCGACTCCGCCGACCGTGCCGAGGACGCGGGCGGGCTCCTGCGGGCGGGCGCCTCGGCCCTGGTGCTCGGCGAGGTCGACGCGGCCTGCCGGGCAGGGGCCCGCGCCCTCGCCGTCGTACGCACCCGGGGGCCCGAAGCCCTGCTGCCGCAAGCCCTGGAACAGCTCGCCTACGCCGAACTGCGCGCCGGGCAGCACGCCAGAGCCCGTGCCCACGCCCTGGAAGGGCTGCACGCGGCCCGGCGTACCGGTCAGCAGAACTCCGCCACCCATCTGCACGCCGTGCTCGCGCTCGCCGCCTCGGTCGAAGGGCCCGCCGAGGCCTGCGCCGCCCACGCCGACGCCGCACTCGCCGGTGCCGGACCGCACGGCCTGGCCCAGGCGGCCACGCTCGCCACCTGGGCGGTCGCCCGGGCGGACCTGGCGGCCGGGCGACCCGGCGAGGCGGCGGCCCGCCTCGGGCCGCTCGTCCTGCCGGGGCCCGCGACGGGACACTTCGCCACCCGCATGCTCGCCGTGCCCTGCTACGTCGAGGCGATGGTGCTCTCCGGCCGCGCGGACGAAGGCGGTGGAGAACTGGACGTCTCCGTCGCGGAGTTCGCCCTCTGGACCGCCCGGACGACCGATCCCCAGGTCCCCGCACAACTGGCCCGCTGCCGCGCGCTGCTGGCGCCGCCCGGGGAGGCCGCCGCCCGGTACGAGGAGGCCCTCGCCCACCACGACCGCGCGGGCGGCGACTTCGAGCGCGCCCGCACCCTGCTGCTCCACGGTCAGTTGCTGCGCCGGCTGCGGCGTACCCGAGAGGCCCGCGGACCGCTGCGGGACGCACTGGTCGCGTTCGAACGCTGCTCCGCCCGCGTCTGGGCGGAACGGGCGGGAGGGGAACTGCGGGCAGCGGGGGAGGCGGTGGACGTGCCCGGCCCCGGAGGCCCCGGCCCGCTGACCGGACTGACCCCGCAGCAGCAGCGGATCGCCCGCTGCGTCGCCGAGGGGGCCACCAACCGTGAGGTGGCGGTGCGGCTCTCGGTGAGCCCGCGGACCGTCGACCACCACCTCCGCAACGTCTTCGCCGCGCTCGGTGTCCGGTCCCGGACCGAACTCGCGAGACTCCTGGACCGCGGTGGCGGGACGAGGTTGCAGGACCGTGATGAGAAGAACCGCGCACACCCCTAGGTACCGACCGGGCGGTATGCCATTCTGCGGTCGTCAGGATCGATCGGTGTGCGCCCGCCCAGTGCCGGGCCGGGCGCACACCGGGGCCGGCTGGGCCGCAGCCGGCCGATTCCCGGTGGAGGCCGCCATGCCACAGGTCGTACGTACACGGATCAGGGCGCTGCACGGACCGCCCCCCGTAGCACCGATGCCGTTCCGTGTCCGCTCCCTGGCCGACCGCGAGGCCGTAGCGGTGCTCCACCGGGCGGCCCGTGTGCTGCTGGAGGCGCTGCCCGAGCTCACGGACCGGCTGGTCGAGGCACTCAGGGAGCAGGAGCCCGCCTACCGCGCCGCGATGGAGACCGAGCCGACCGAGATCTGGCAGGAGGTCCACCAGTCGCTGCGGCACAACGTCGCCTCCCTGATCCAGCCCCGGGAGTTCCGGGAGACCGCACACCGGACCTCCCGCTGGATCGGTGAGAGCCGCGCCGAGCAGGGCGTCCCGCTCGACGCGGTCATGCACGCCTTCCGGATGGGCGGGGCGATGGTCTGGCAGGACCTGGTCGACGACACGGCCCGGCGCCATCCCGAGGACACCCGGCTGCTCGTCCATGTCGCCGCGGACGTCTGGAACTTCGTCGACGAGCACTGCGGCGTGGTCGCCGAGGCGTACCGGCAGGCCGAGCGGCGGCTCTCCTGGCGCCGCGAGAACCAGCAGCGCCTGATGACGGCGGCCCTGCTGGACGGCACCGCCCGGATCGCGGACCTGCCGGACGCCGCGGCGATGCTGGGACTCCCGGTGCAGGGGCGTTACGCCGTACTCGCGGTCGCCGAAGCCCGCCGCGCCCCGCACGGCGCCGGACGGCCGCCCCTGGCCCTGGCCGAGGGGACGCCCGCACTCTGGCACTCGGCGGGGGACGTGGAGCTCGCGATCCTGCCGCTCGGCACGCTCCCGCCGGCTGTCGAGGCGGAGCCGGGGTGCGACGCACCCGACCCCGCTCCGCCCTCCGGAGATGAACTCGCCGCACTCACGGACGGTCTGACGGCACCTCCGGGAACCCGGGTCGGCGTCAGCTCCGTGGTCGACGGACTCGCCCATCTCGGTGACGCGCGGCGCCTCGCCGAGACGGCGCTCAAGGCATGCCCGGCGTCCGGCGGCACCGTCCTGCTCGACGAGCACCTGCCCGCCGCACTCGTCGTGTCGTCGCCCGGCCTCGGAACGGCACTCGCCGACCGGGTCCTCGGGCCGCTGGACCGGCTCGACCCCGCGGACCGGGACGTGCTCATCGAGACGCTGACCGCCTGGCTCGACTCGGACGGCTCGGCGCAACGGGCGGGCGCGAAGCTGTACTGCCACCGCAACACCGTGCTGAACCGGCTGCGGCGGTTCGAGCAGCTGACGGGGCGCTGCCTGGCCCGGCCGTCGGACGCGGTCGAGGTGTCCCTGGCGCTGGCGGCGCGGCGGCTGCTGACGGACTGAGCGGGGTCGCCCCCCGGCGGGGCGCGGCCGGAGAAGGACCCGCCCGCTGTGCGGCGGCACAGTCCTGCGCCGTACGGGCTGTACCGGCGCCGCGCCCCGCCCCCGGCCCCTGTGCCGCCCGCACCC